>NZ_FXUJ01000001.1:0-527391 GCF_900182865.1 Desulfonatronum zhilinae | reverse complement strand
AATCACAAGTTCGGCTTCTGCTATCTTAAGCTTTTGCATGCGCCTAAGATAACCTTGTTCGGAACTATACGCAAATATTTATGACGCTATGTATAGTTCGCCGACCGGTATCGAGGTCACCATCGAAACTGGAAGAGTCGAGTATGTTTCCCAGCGTTATCGCGGTTCGCGAACCGCCCCTACACCTCCGTCCTCGAGAACGTGCCGCAATGATCCGTCCTTGTGGACTAGGTCGTATTCGATGTTGCGCGTTGCGCCGGAAGCCTTGAGCCGGACAAAATTCTCCTGAAACACGGCTCGGTGTTCCTCGGCCAGAAAATCGCTGAACAACCGCCCGAGGACATCCCGGCGCTCATGGCCCAGCAAATTGAGCCAAGCCGCATTCACATCCACAACCCTGCCGTCCTCGTCCAGGGATTGGTAGGCCAGCGCGGGACTCTCAAGGAGCAACGCTCGGCATTTCCCACCGGTCGCGCACCCTCCAATTTTCTCCTCCAACTCCACGATCCGCGCCCGCGCCGCCTCCAACTCCGCGCGCAAGGATTCGATGGTCTGTTCCGGTTCCATGGACACCTCCCTCCTGGCGTGATCAGCCATTTTCGACCGGAATGCCGACGTTCACAATGCCGCTCAAATCTGGCATGTTCACGCACGGAGATCAATGATTGACTCGAAAACGATGGTATCGTCCTCTCCGCGGCCCATTCGAAAAACGAACTGTCCATCGTGGTGCCCCGAAATGTCACAGGAGCCCTTCATGTCCAGACTGCCCAATCTGCCCGTCGGCAAATCCTCCTTTGAAAGCATCCGCGAAAACAAGGATCTGTACGTGGACAAGACCCGATGGATCTACCAGATGGCCAGTCAAGGAGAGTACTACTTCCTGTCCCGGCCCCGGCGCTTCGGCAAATCCCTGACCGCGTCCACGCTGCGCTGCCTGTTCGAGGGTCGGCGGGAGCTGTTCGAAGGCTTGTGGATAGCGGATCACGGGGAGTGGGAGTGGCGGGAGCATCCGGTGATCCTGTTGGATTTCAATGGGATCAGCCACGAGACGTCAGAAATATTAAGGGCCAGCCTGTCCCGAAACCTGGAGATGCTTGCGCGGCAGTACGGCCTGACTTCCGATGCGCCGTTGCTCAAGGACAGGTTCAAGGAACTGATCGTGGCGCTGCATGAAAAGACCGGCCAAAAGGTTGTGATCCTCGTCGACGAATACGACAAGCCGATCATCGATCATCTGGGCAAGGGCGAGGTGGAACTGGACATCGCCAAGGACAATCGGGACATGCTGAAGCAGTTTTTCGGGGTCATCAAGGAAGGAAATGTTGTCCGGGCCTTGCGCTTCGTGTTCATCACCGGAGTTTCCAAGTTCAGCCGAGTATCCATTTTTTCAGAGCTGAACAATCTCAGTGACCTGACCATGGACGAGGATTTCGCGAAAATGCTTGGCTACACCCAGGAAGAGATGGAGACGGATTTTGCTCCATATATCCGCTTGCTGGCTGAAAAGAGAAATGAACCGGAGCAGGCAACCCTCGAACATTTACGCGGCTATTATAACGGCTATCGCTTTTCCAAAAGGGATGTGCGCGTTTACAACCCCTTTTCCGTGCTGTCGGCGCTGCAAAAAAGGGACTTCCGCAACTACTGGTTCGAGACCGGGACGCCGACCTTCCTGATCAACCTGCTCCAGGAAAAGAACTGGTACCTGCCGAAAATCGAAAACATGCAGGCCACGGAGGCCATGTTCAGCACTTACGAACTGGAAAACCTCCAACCCGAAGCCCTGCTCTTCCAGACCGGCTACGTGACCATCAAGGATATCGATTACGGCCTGTACTTCTTTGACTACCCCAACCAGGAAGTGAAGACCGCCTTCCTGGAGATGCTCTTGCAGCGCTGGATCAATGGTACGCAGGAGATGTCCCGGTTCAGGATGCTGGCCAAGTATCTGCACCAGGACGACCTGACCGCCTTCATGGACACGGTCACGGCCATCTTCAAGGGCATCGCCTACACCCTTGAAACCAAACGTGACGAGGCCTATTTCCACACCGTGTTCTACCTGATGGTCAGCGCCTCAGGCGTGGACGCCCGCAGCGAGGTGCTGACCTGCGACGGACGGATCGACCTGGTGGTGCATGTGGGGCGGCGGATCTACATCATCGAATTCAAGTGCAACCAGAGCGCGGACGCGGCCCTGGCCCAGATCAAGGACAAGGGGTACGCCCAGGCTTATCGAGGCCTGGGTAAACAGATCATCCTGCTGGGGATCAACTTTGACACGCAGAAACGCAATGTGAGCGAATGGAAAGCGGAAGAAGTCGGTCCGGGATAACACGCGGCACTGCCTGGCAGGATGCGTTCAAGGGATTGTGAATCGTTAGGCATGGGGATCAAAAGAGCGCTTTCGTCGTGTTTCCCTCACTCCCCGAACGCCCGTTGCATCAAATACCGACCCAGCCCGCCCAATTCCTTCGGCGCGGTTCCGAACACCGCGTTCCAGACCTCGTCGGACTCCATGCACAGATACAGGCCCTGGAATCCGGCGCGGCGCAACGCCTCGGCCACGTGGCGCAGTTGGCGGACCCGCAGGGGGCGGAGCAGGCGTTGCTTGCCGTCCAGGCCGGTGATGAATTCGGCGTAGATGTAGCGGGCCTGGGGATGGTTTTCCTCGATGCGCTGCTTGAGTTCCGGCATAAAGCGCAGCGATCCCAGGCTGATATAGGCCACGTCCTCGGGCCGGAGATGGTCCGCGATCATCTCTACGGTTCGCGCGTAGCCGCGCTCCCAACCAGGAAAGGGGATCACCGGGTCGAAGTGCAGGCAAACGCGGAAGCCTGCCTGGGCGCAGGTCCGGGCGGCGCGCAGGCGATCCTCCAGGGACGCGCTGCCGCCCTCCTGGTCGGCCTGAATCTCCGGCGCGTTCATGGACCAGGCCGGAAGGACCCGGTCCGGCCTGACCACCCGGTCCATCCAGCTCAGATCCACGACCTTGGATTTCAGCTCCAGACAGGCTTGCGGATATGCGCCCAGGAACCCGACCAGATCGCGGCTGTAGCCGGTCAGCGGTTCCAGGGTCAGAGAGTCGGTGAATTCCCCGGTACCCAGTCGCCAACGCCGCCCGGTTCGCTCCCTGAAGGCCGACTCCAGCTCGGCGAACAAATCCGCCTGATTGGCCCAGACCTTCAGCACCCGGTCCTGAAAGTAGGCCTGAAGAATGCAATAGGAGCAGGACAAGGGGCAGTTCTCGCCAATGTGCACGATCCGGTAGCCGCAGCAATGATAGTGCCGCGTCCCCGGGCAGGAACGCAAAAACCGGCCTTTGTAGTGCTTCAGATACACAACGCCCTGTCCGGCCTCGGCCTCGCCCGCATCTCGCCCGGCGCTTGTCCCGTGCCGCCCGATCCGAAGCGAACCTGCCGCCCCTTCATCGTGATCGCGGACCTCCACGGGCAGATGTGCCAGCCGCCTCAACACCCGCTTGGTCATGGGCGCATCCAAAACGGAACGATCCACAAGAACGCCCTTCAGGTCGCGAAGGTGTGTCGGCAGGGAAGCGGAAGAATTGAGGTGCTGCATGTTCGTAGTCAGGTTGGAGTTGACTTCACGGCTTGCTTGGGCAAGGGAGTTTTTTGCCGGATGCAGCGCGCCGCGTCCAGCGTTGGAAAGACGTTTTTCAGCCCTCGCCCTCGCCGGTCACCCCCAGCTAAGTTGTCATGACCACTCCCCTCGCCCCACCCATCAGCGTCACCATCCTGACCAGGGACGCCCAGCGCCTGCTCGCCGAATGCCTGCGGGCCGTTTCCGACTTTCCGGACGTGGTCGTTCTGGACAACGGCTCCACCGACGCCACCCTGGACATCGCCGCGACCTTCGCCAATGTCCACGTTTTCCAGGAGCCCTTCACGGGCTTCGGCCCCCTGCACAACCGGGCCTCGGAACTGGCCGCCCACGACTGGATTCTGTCCATCGACAGCGACGAGATCGTCACCCCGGAACTCTTCGCCGAGATCACGTCTCAAGCCCTGGACCCGGGCTGCGTCTACTCCTTCCCCATGGAAAACTACTTCAACGGCAAGCGCATCACCACCTGCGGCTGGCATCCGGACCGCCACGTCCGGCTGTTCCATCGCCGGCGGACCCGGTTCACGGACGCGGCAGTACATGAAGGCGTGATCACCGCCGGTTTGCGCGAGATCCGCCTCAATCATCCGGTCCGGCACTACTCCTACGCCCGCGTGGCGGATTTCCTGACCAAGATGCAGCGCTACACCGACCACTTCGCGGCCCAGCATGCCGGAAAAAAATCCTCCAGCCCCCTGAAGGCCGCGCTTCGCGGCGGTTTCGCCTTTTTCAAGTCCTACCTGCTCCAGCGCGGGTTTCTCCAAGGCTACGAAGGCCTGCTCATCTCGGCCTACAACGGCCACACCGCGTTTTACAAGTATCTCAAGCTGTACGAGGCCAACCAGCGTGCTCGCCGTCCTGATGTACCATGACGTGGTCCCCGGCGGCGGCAAGTACGCCAACGACCCGGACCTGCTCCGCGCTCATCTCGAATACGTGCGGGCCAACCACCCCGTTGTCCTTCCGGGGGAGCCGCTCCAGCCGGGCAAGCTGAACGTCTGCCTGACCTTTGACGACGCCCACGTCGGCTTCTTTCATTTCGCCTATCCGCTGTTGCGGGAGTTGGGGCTGAGGGCGGTGGTCGGCGTGTCCACGGACGTGATCCGGGAGGAAACCACCGCCCCGATACACGACCGCCTGCGCGTCTCTTCCCAAGCCGGACGCAACGGGAACACGGCCTGTTTCTGCACGTGGAGGGAGCTGCGGGAAATGCAGGACAGCGGAACGGCCCTGGCAGCTTGCCACTCCGCCGGGCACCAGGATCTGACCGGCCCGGGCGTGGACCTGGACAGGGAAATCCGTAGCGCCGGACAAATTATCGCCGACCATCTGGGCCGATTCCCGAACACCTATGTCTACCCCTCGGGCCTGGTGAACCGCCGGATCGACCGCCTCACGGCCCGCCACTACCCCTACCGGATGCGCATCGGCGCGGCCCTGAACCACGGCTGGCGCAACCCCGGCGGCGGCCCGCTCTACCGGCTCCAGGGTGACGGACTGCACGACGAGCGCGGCCCCCTGGGGGCGCTCTGGAAACCAAGACTTCGGTTTTATTGGAATGTATTGCGAGGGAGATGACCCGCACGGGCCAGCCCTCGCTGTTTTGCATCCGGCCAGTTCCGCTGATACGCTCTTCCTAGAACGTGAAACCGCAATACGCGGTCTTCTCGAAAATACTTCGTAACTATTCAGCATAGAGTAATGCCGTTGTCGGAGTCGAAATCGGAATCGGGGTCGGTATCGGGATCGAAAACGCTGGGATGCGTTCTAAGTTCTTCCTGTTCCGATTCCGATTCCGATACCGACCCCGACACCGATTGCCGGTGCAAGGGCGGATACAAAATGTGCTGAGTAGATACAAAACTTCAAGCAAAGGAACATAACCATGATCAAGACACCTCTCGCTCCCCTTCCCGGAGTTCAACACTGTTCCGGCCCCGTGGTCCTCGTGATCATGGATGGAGTCGGCCTTGGCCCTCGGGACGCCAGCGACGGCGTCTTCGTTTCCTACACGCCGGTTTTGGATGCGCTGCTGGGCGAACCGCTGATGGTCCGGCTCAAAGCGCATGGAACCGCGGTGGGGCTGCCTTCGGACGAGGATATGGGCAATTCCGAGGTAGGGCACAACGCCCTGGGCGCGGGGCAGATATTTCCCCAGGGTGCCCGACTGGTCAACGAGGCCATCGTCTCGGGCCGGGTCTTTGAGGGCGAGGCGTGGCGGCGTGTGATCCGGGCCGGCTTGGACGGAGGAACGGTGCATTTCATCGGCATGGTTTCCGACGGCAACGTGCACAGCCATATCGACCAACTCCA
Organism: Desulfonatronum zhilinae; assembly: GCF_900182865.1. NCBI lineage: Bacteria > Pseudomonadati > Thermodesulfobacteriota > Desulfovibrionia > Desulfovibrionales > Desulfonatronaceae > Desulfonatronum > Desulfonatronum zhilinae. The sequence continues at coordinate 521,451 of NZ_FXUJ01000001.1, read as the reverse complement.
CGCCCTGCTGGACGGCTGCGTCAGGGCCGGAGTGCGCCGGGTCCGGGTGCATGCCCTGCTGGACGGCCGGGACGTGGATCAGAAGAGCGCGCTGCGCTATATCGAACCCCTGGAAGCCCGCCTGGCCGGGCTGTCAACGGAGGGAAGGGACTACCGGATCGCCTCGGGCGGGGGCAGAATGGTCACGACCATGGACCGCTACAACGCCAACTGGCAGGTGGTGGAAAAGGGCTGGCAGGCCCATGTCCTGGGCCGGGGACGGGCATTTGGGTCGGCTTCGGAGGCCATTTCAGCCTATTACAAGGAAGACCCGAAGATGACCGACCAATACATGGACAGCTTCGTGATCGTGGATTCCGACGGGCCGGTGGGAACCATCGAGGACGGCGACGCCGTGGTCTTCTTCAACTTCCGCGGGGACCGGGCCATCGAGATTTCCCGGGCATTCGAAGAGGCGGACTTTGCTGAGTTCGACCGGGTCCGCCGTCCGAACGTGTTTTACGCCGGGATGATGCAGTACGACGGGGACGCCTTGATCCCCAAGAACTTCCTCGTGGAACCGCCGACCATCATCGGAACCGTCAGCGAGCACCTCTGCGCCACCGGGATCACGTCCTTCGCCATTTCGGAAACCCAGAAATTCGGCCACGTGACCTACTTCTGGAACGGCAACAAGTCCGGATACATCAATAAAAATCTCGAATCCTACGAGGAGATCCCCTCGGACAGGATCGCCTTTGACCTGCGGCCCTGGATGAAGGCCGCCGAGATCACGGACCGGGTCGTGGAGGTCATTGCCCAGGGCAGGCACCGCTTCATTCGCCTGAATCTGGCCAACGGCGACATGGTCGGCCACACCGGGGTGGAGCCGGCGATCCGGATCGCCGTGGCCACCGTGGATACCTGCCTGGAGCGGATCCTGGACGCGGTGGCCCAGGCCGGCGGGATCGCCGTGGTCACCGCGGACCACGGCAACGCGGACTGCATGTGGACCGAAAAAAGCGGTAACCGCTCCCCCATGGTCGCCCACACCTTGAGCCCGGTACCGTTCATCGTCAAGGATTTTTGCGGCCGCAACGCCATTCGCCTCTCCCAGGTCCCGGACCCCGGCCTGGCCAACGTCGCCGCGACCCTCTGCACCCTGCTGGGCCTCGTTCCGCCTGAAGGCTACGAGCCTTCCCTGGTGACCGTGACGTCGAAATAGTCTCGTCCGAATCAACCGCCCGCTTCGCTCAAGGCACGGGGGTCGCCAAGAAAAAAATTTTTGAAAGCAGGGAAAAAGCTGCTTTCAAAAACCTCTTCTTTGCGACCTTGGCGTCCTGAGCGAAGCGGGCGGTTCACTTTTCAAATCGCCTACAGGCTCTGAACCAACCCGTCATTTCGTCCGCATTCGGCGCACCCCGTCCCAATCCTCAGCCGCGACCGGAGGATGGTCGCGGCAGATTTCCAGGTATCCGGCCGCGGCGGGATCGACCTCGGCCAGGTCGGCGAAGATTCGCGCGGCCTCGATGAAGTCGGCCCTGTAAAAAGCCCGCAGACCGGCATCGAAGCGCTCCAGCATCGAGGCGTTGGCACGGACGAAGTCTTCATCCAGAGGCTCGTACACGGTCACTGGTTCCGCCCGACCGACCACGGCCACCCGGCCCAGTTCGCGCATGGGCGTCGCGTCGCCGGACTGTTCCAAAGCCGCCAGGCGGGTGGCCTCTGAAATCATGGAGAAGGTGCCGAACTGCTTGTTCACGCCCTCCAGGCGGGCGGCCAGGTTCACGGCGTCGCCGAGCATGGAGTAGTCGAAGCGGGAATGGGAACCCATGTTGCCCACCACGGCGGCGCCGGTGTTGATGCCGATGCGCATGTACAGATCATGGCCGGTGCGCTCCCGAAACCCCGGCCGCAGTTCGGCCAGCCGGGCCTGACAGCGCAAGGCGGCCCGGACCGCGCGCCAGGCATGGTCCGGCACGTCAAGAGGCGCGTTCCAGAAGGCGATGATCGCGTCGCCCTCGAACTTGTCCACCGTGCCGCCCTCCTCATGGATGATCTCGGTCATGGCCGTGAGGTAGTCGTTGAGCAGGGCGGTCAGGGCCTCAGGGTCCAGGTTTTCGGAAATTGTGGTGAAGCCTTGCAGGTCGGAAAAGAAAATGCTCAGCACCTTGCGCTCTCCGCCCAGCTTGAGCTTGCTCGGATCGGCGATGAGTTGTTCGATGACCTGAGGGCTGAGATACTGTTGAAAGGCGTTCTTGATAAACCGCCGCTGTCGGCCTTCGGTGGCGTAATTGAAAAGCAGGCCCAAAACCCCGGCCATGCCCACGCCGACCTCGGTCACCACCAATGGCGCCCACCAGCCGTTCAGGTACGCAATCCAGGCCAGGACCGCGGGCACGGCGAGCAGCGCCAGGTATGCCAGCGCTCCGGCCAGCGGCGAGCGCCAGACGGCCAGGGCCAGACCGGCGAGCAGGCAGAGGCCGAGGACCAGGCCCACCGTGACCGGGCCGGGCAGGTCGCGCAAAAAATCCCCGGACAACAGATTGTCCAGAAACGTGGCCTGGATCTCCACCCCGGGATAGACCCCGCTGACCGGCGTGGGTCGCAGGTCGAACAGCCCGGGCGCGGAAAAGCCGAAAAACACGTGCTTGCCCCGCAGTTCGTCCGGAGCGACCACCGCGGGCAGGCCCTCCAGCAGTCGCAGCTCGGACTGGATCACGGCCGCCGCGCTGAAAGCCGCATGGGTGCCCGAAGGTCCGCGAAAGCGCAAAACGGCCGCGCCGTCGGCGTCCAGGGGCACGAATCGGTCGGACAGGGTCAGACCGCGACGGTCCAGCTTCGCGGCGGGGGGGGAGTGGTCCGGGTCCAAAGTGGCGTCATGAGCTGTGCCAGTAGCGGCGAGGAACGCGGCCAGGCCCAGGGAAGGGACGGCCCGGCCGTCGAAGATATCCAGGGGCCGCATCCGACGGAACACGCCGTCCAGGTCCGGCTGAACCTGCACGTTGCCCAGGGTGCGCGCCGCCGCGGCCAGTTCGGGGCGCGGCGGGCTGATCCGGGTGGGTTGAAGATGGGGGGCCGCGCCGGACCACTCATCCAGGCCGACCACGGCCCAGCCGGGTTCGGGCAGTCCTTCGGGCCAGGCGGGCAGGCCGCCGGTGGCGGCACGGCTCAGAAACAGGGCCAGGGTCGTGGGGCCGAAGGAGGCCAGAGATTCGGCCAGCACGGCGTCGTCCTCAACCCCGTAGGCCGAGGGCTCCAGGAAGAGCACGTCGAAGGTCAGTGAGGCCGCCCCGCCCCGGCGGCAAAAATCCACCACCGCCGTGTAGACCTCCCGGGGCCAGGGCCAGCCCAGACCGCCTTGCTCGTGCCCCCAATCCAGGCTCTGCTGATCCAGGAGGATCAGGGCGATGTCCTCCGTGGCCGACCCCGGAGCGGCCAGCCAGGCCACGCGCATGTCCCAGGTCTTGGCCTCCCATTGCTCCCAAAACCCCAGGCTCCAGGGCAGAAGCGCCAGAAACGCGGCGGCCAGGCCCGTGATCGCGGCCTGACGGAGAACCTTGGCGGCTGGGAAGGCCATGAGGGGACAGCTAAATCCGATGCAGAGCGGCCAGAAAGCGCTGCTGCCGTAGGGCCGGGTCCGAGGCCCGAGCCGCGGGCAGAGCCGGACGGATGTCCCGGATCCGGCTTGCGGGCGAGGGATGGGTGCGGGCGAAGTCCGGACCGCCGGGAGTCAGCCTCGTGTCCATGACCTCCAGCATGCTCACCAGGGCCGCGCTGTCGTATCCGGCGCGGTCGAGAATCACCGCCGCGGCCCGGTCCGCTTCGCGCTCGGCGGATCGGGAGTAGCCGTTGACCGCCAAGGTGTTCACCACGTCCGACACGGATTCCTCGAAAATATCCGTCAGCTGGGCCAGGTCCGCGCCGCCCAGGGTCCGCGCCCCTTCGGCGGCCAGGATGGTAAAGGCCGACGTCAGGCGAGCCCGCTGGATGGACTGAATGCCGTGGCGGTACTGAATATGGCCGACCTCATGGGCCAGGACCGCGGCCACCGCGTCCTCGGTGGCGCAACCGCGCAGCATGCCTCGGGTGATGAAGATCAGCCCCCCCGGCGCGGCAAAAGCGTTGATCTCGTCGGAGTCCAGAATCAGGAAATGATAGCCGCCGAAGGTCTCCGGCATGTCCGATGACAAACTGACCAGGGTGCCCACCAGGTTGACGTAGGCGTTGGCCCCTTGGTCGGCGTAGGGCTTGTAGGATTCCAGGATCGTGGCCCCCACGGTCCGGCCGATGTAGTATTCCTGCTCCGGGGTGATGTCCTCGAAGCTCCGGCCGATGGCCGTGCCCACCCGGGCCACGGACTGAGCCTGCTGCTCGTCCAACACCCCCGCCGCGCGCCCCAGATCCGCGGCAATTTCCGCAGTCTTGCACCCGGACAGCAACCCTGCCAGCAATGGCCCGGCGCACGCCCCGGCCAATCCCGCCTTGCCCGACCACGCCAAAAAATCTCGTCTGGACCAAAAATTCATAAACAGAACCTCCTCTAGGCCAAGCGCAATTGCCCTTCCTGGGCGAATCGCCGGATCTGGGCCATGGTCGGGCTTGAAGCCTGCATTTGATCGATCCTGCGAAAATCCAGGTTCGGATTCCGGGAACGGAACTCCCGTTCCACCTCCTCATTGAATCCTTTTCCGGCCAGGGCGATCTCGCCGGTGGTGGCCGCCCGCTCCACGTCCTCGGCCCCGGCCTGGAGCACGATCCGCTTGCTGCTCAAGGCCGAGCCGTGCATCCAGCCGGACAGCGACGTACCGGAAACAGCCACCCGCGCCCATCCGGTCCGCTCTTCCAACACCTGAACCTGCCGGGCATACGCCACCTCCCCGACAATCCCGGCCAAAAAGGACGGGGAAGACCGGAGCTGCCCGGTCTGGACCTGAACGCTCATCATTCGCGACATGGTTCACCTCTGGGGTATCAATACGTTCAAGACGTAATCGACTGATACAGTTCAACTTCTGAAATAAACTGAAAATGCTTGATATTCAAGGTATACAATGGGAGATGGTGGACAATCGCTGTTGCCGCGATAATCGCGTCTGGAATGCCTAACTTGTGGCTCAGGGAATAGATCTCCATCAGCTTCAAAAACTTATCCGAAGTCATGATATCAACGGGTAAACATGAAATACTTTGAAGATGGATGCGTATTCTCTGGAGTTCAGCCTTATTCAGCGATCCAAAAAATAATTCTGCCTGCGTGATCGCACTCACGGCAAGATTCTTCTGCCCGATAATCTGAAGTTCCTGAAGAATAATCGCATTATTTTTATAGAACTCTATAAGAATATCGGTGTCGCAGAGAATCATACGGAATAGCGCCTCCATGCCTGTTCACGCAGGCTGTCAGCAGTGACTTCCCGATTTGCCCACAGACCAGCACACGAAAAAAAGTCCTCCATATTTTCATTTTGGACAATTTTTTCATCGGCATTCTTCATTTGAGTAATTTCCACAAAGTCGAATGCTCGAAGGAATTCGACAAATTTTAAAGCTTTATGCTGATCATGTATTTGAACAACTATTTCCACTACATACCCTCCTTATCAGATCAGAGCCGCGGATCCCCTTCCCTTCCTGCTCAACAACCTTCGTCAAACATCCCTCATTCTCCACGTCTATGCAAGCTTTTCCCGCAAAGCGGCGACCAGGGCTTCCTTCACCTCGGCCATCTTCGGTTTCTCGCGTCCCAACTCGCCATGGACCGAGGTGACCCGGACCCCGGACAGGCCGCAGGGGGTGATCAGGTCGAACAGGCTGGTGTTCCGGGTCACGTTCAGGGCCAGGCCGTGGAACGTGACCCAGTGTTTGAGGGCCAGGCCGATGGAGGCGATTTTGCGGTCCCGGATCCAGACTCCGGGGCGGCCGGGCTGGCGGACGGCGGGCAGGCCGTAGGGCGTCAGGGTCCGGATCACGGCTTCCTCCAGGTCGAAGACGAGACGGCGCAGTCCTCCGGGGCGCTGGTTCAGGCGCAGGATGGGGTAGATCACGAGTTGGCCGGGGAAGTGGCAGGTCACACTGCCTCCGCGGGCCGCGTGGACGAGTTGGATGCCGCGCTGGGCCAGAATTTTCGGGGAAACGAGCAGGTGTTCCGCGCCGCTGTTGCGACCCAGGGTGATTACCGGCGAATGCTCCAGCACCAAGAGCCGCTCCGCTCCTCCGATCGCCACGTCCCGCACGGCCTCGGCCTGGATGTCCAGGGCTTGGTCATAGGGCCTGATGCCCAATTCCTGGACGATCAGGCTTCGGTCCGCCCGGTAAACGGCGGAAGGAACGGCGCCCGTCGGATTGCCGGTGACCACGGCGGGATGATCCCGCCTGGAGGTCACTCCGCGGCTTGCTCGTGGGTCAGGCAATGCAGTGTCCCGAAGCCCCAGACCAGATCCACGGCATGGACGCCCACCACCTTTCGGTCCGGGAACAGGTCGGCCAGGACGCCCAGGGCGATCCGGTCCTGCGGATCGTTGAACGTGGGCACGACGACCGTGGCGTTGCTGATGTAGAAATTGGCGTAACTGGCCGGGAGGCGGGTGTTCTCGAAATACAGGGGCGCGGGCATGGGCAGGGCCACGACCTCGGGCCGGGAGCCGTCTTCCAGCCGGGCCGACTCCAGGCGTTCGCGGTTTTCCCGCAGGGCGCGGTAGTTGGCGTCCTTGGGGTCGTCCTCCTGGACCAGGACCACGGTGGTCGGATTCACGAACCGGCACAAATCGTCCACGTGGCCGTGGGTGTCGTCCCCGGCAATCCCGTCCCCCAGCCAGATCACGTTGGTCACGCCCAGATGCTCAAGCAGGGTCGCTTCCAGGTCTTCGCGGCTCAGGCCGGGATTGCGGACCTGGGTTTGCTGGTCCAGCAGACATTCCTCAGTGGTCAGCAGCGAGCCCCGCCCGTTGCCGTCGATGGCTCCGCCCTCCAGGACCACGGTCCGGTCGCCGTGGCGCAGCGGAGTCAGAGGGATGTCCAAGGCTCGGGCGATGTGTTCCGGCACCGCGGCATCCAGCTCATGGTCCGGATACTTGGCCCAGCCGTTGAAGCCGAAACGCACGGCGTGCGTCCGTTTGTTCCGGCCGTCGTGGACATGAACAAAAGCCGGACAATAGTCACGGGTCCAGACGCGGTTCGTGGGTATGGGGAAAAACGTCACCTGGCCCAGGTTCGCATGGGAGCGCTCCAGCAAATTGCGGACTTCCCGCTCCTGCTCCGGGGAGCGGACCAGAATCCGCACCGGCTCGGACAGGGCCAGATGACGGACGATTTCCGCGTACACCCATCGAATGGGCGCGAATTTGCCCGGCCAGTCCCGGGCATTGTGCGGCCAAGCCAGCCAGGTAGCCGCATGGGGCTCCCACTCGGCGGGCAGGCGATATCGGACGGTCATGCCTCATCCCCCAAATAGCGGCTCGCGATCCCGCCGTAGGCATCGATGCGGCGGTCGCGGAAAAAGGGCCAGTGTTGGCGGACGGTTTCCAGGCGGGCGGGGTCGATTTCGGCCAGCAGGATTTCCTCCTTGTCCGTCGAGGCCCGGCAGAGCAGCTCGCCCATGGGACCGGCGACGAAGGAGTTGCCCCAGAACTCGATGCCCGGTCCACCGCCGGGCGGGATTTCGTGCCCGACGCGGTTGACCACGGCCACGTAGACGCCGTTGGCCACGGCGTGCCCCCGCTGCACCGTGACCCAGGCATCCTGCTGTTCCGCTCCGAAGCGGTCCTTTTCCTCGGGATGCCAGCCGATGGCCGTGGGGTAGAACAGGGCCAGGGCCCCGCGCAAGGCCGTGAGCCGGGCCGCCTCCGGGTACCACTGGTCCCAGCAGACCAGGCCGCCGATGCGGCCGAAGCGGGTGTCGAAGGCCCTGAACCCGGTGTCGCCGGGAGCGAAGAAATATTTTTCGTAATAGCCCGGATCGTCCGGGATGTGCATCTTGCGGTACACGCCGAGCAGCGACCCGTCCGCGTCGATGATCGCCAGGGTGTTGTGATAGACCCCGGGGCCGCGGCGCTCAAACAGGGAGGCCAGGACCACGACCCCTTCCTCCCTGGCCGCGCGGCCCAAGGCCTCGGTGGATGGGCCGGGGATGGATTCGGCCAGGGCGAAGAACTCCGGATCCTCGTGCTGGCAGAAATACGGCGACCGGAACAACTCCGGCAGGCAGACCACTTGGGCACCCTGGCGGGCGGCCTGATGCACGAACTCTTCGGCCTTGGCCAGGCTCTGGGTCGGATCTGTGGGAATGGAAATCTGGGGCAGACCGACAAGGAACGGGGAAACGGCGTGTGTTTTCATGGAGCGGCGTTCCGGATTCAGGCTGAGGTTGAAGCTGGGATTGAAGCTGAGGTCACGATTTGGCCATTGAAGCGCATGTCGCGTGGGCCACCTCCGAGGCGTGGTAGCTGCTGCGCACCAGCGGAGCGGAAAAGACCGTGCCGATGCCCTCGTCCCTGGCCAGATCGGCCAACTCGGTGAACTCCCCGGGGGGCAGATAACGGATCACCGGGTGATGGGCCGCGGTCGGGGCCAGGTACTGGCCCATGGTCAGGATGGCGCATCCCGCGGCGGCCAGGTCGGCGAAGACCCGACGCAGTTGCTCACGGGTCTCGCCCAGCCCGAGCATCAGGCCGCTCTTGGTGCGTACGGCCTGGTTTCGGGTTTTAGCCCAATCCCGGCTCCGGGCCAAGAGTTCCAGGCTGCGGGCGTATCCGGCTTGGGGACGAACCAGGGGGTACAGATCCGGCACGGTTTCCAGGTTGTGGTTGAGCACGTCCACGCCGGATTCCAGCACAGTTTCCAACGCAGCCCGACTACCCTGGAAATCCGGGATCAGCACTTCCACTGCCAGTCCGGGAAGATCGGCCTTGAGCTGTCGGACCACCCCCGCGAAGTGGTTGGCTCCGCCGTCGGGTAGGTCGTCGCGGGTCACGGAGGTGATCACCGCGTACCGCAGGCCCATCCGGGCCACGGCCCGGCTGACCCGAAGCGGCTCGTCCTCGGCCACCGGGCCGGGTTGTCCGGAGGGGATGTTGCAAAACGCACAGGACCGGGTGCAGACGTCGCCCAGGATCAAAAACGTAGCCGTCCCGCTGGAAAAGCATTCCCCGATGTTCGGACACCGGGCGCTCCGGCAGACCGTGGCTAGACCCAGGCCGCGAAGATCCTCGCTCAGTTGGGAAAAACGCCGGTCCTGGGGCAGCGGCCGACGCAGCCACGGCGGTTTACGCTGGGCGATCGGCGTTGCGACGGTTGACGACGTGGTGGTTTGCATGGGTGGAAAAAATACACGGGACGAACGTTGGTTCGCCCCGTGCGGCTGAGAGGAAGTCAGGGATTGGTGGAAAAATATACCGTGACCGGCCTGCTAATGGCCCTGTTCCTTGATGTCGCGATACCCGTCTTCCCGGAGCCGGACCACGCGCACCATATAGCCCCCTTCGCCGGGAGCGCACTGCGGGCATCCCTCGGCCAGAATCAGACACTGGGCATCCAGCTTTTTAGTGTCGATTCCGGACTGTTCAATAATCTGACTGGCTTCACCCTGGTTCCAGACCAACGGGCGACCGCAACGATGACATTCCACGAACATCAATTCCGGATCAAAGCCGTTCTTCGGGGAATGCTGACGATTCAAGCCGGCAACAGGGGGGTTGCTCTTACAGCTGACGTCTCGATTGCATCTGTTTTTTTCCATGCCCTCTCCTTATGGCTTGAGTCGGGGATCGTCAATGCCGACCCGACTTTTCGATGAGGTTGACGTTACCATGCCCCGTTCGCACGGAGATGTAAAGTCTACTGTAAGGCGAAAAGACCGGTTGGCAATGTTTACATCAACCTCACGTCATCATCACATCAACAAAAGCAAACTCAATGCCATCACCGCCATGCCGACGATCAAGGCGTACACCGGGGCGTGGCCCTGGTCGTACTCCTTGGCCGCCGGGAACAGCTCGTCAATGGAGATGAAGACCATGATCCCGGCCACCCCGGCGAAGACCAGCCCGAACACGGTGTCCGAGAAGTACGGGCGCAGGATCAGATAGCCGATCACCGCGCCCAAGGGCTCGGCCAGCCCGGAGAGCATGGAGAGCCAGAAGGCCTTCATCCGGCTGCCCGTGGCATAGTAGATGGGCACGGCCACGGCGATGCCTTCGGGGATGTTGTGCAGGGCCACGGCCACGGCAATAGCCACGCCCAGGGCCGGATCGTGCAGGGTGGCGAAAAAGGTGGCCATGCCTTCGGGAAAGTTGTGGATGGCAATGGCCAGGGCAGCGAAGATCCCCATCCTGTGCAGCTTCTGTTTGGAGGGATCCGGCGGGGACGTGATTTCATCCGCTGAGCGCACGTGGTGCGGATTCTCGTATTCCGGGACCAGACGGTCGATGATCCCGATGAAGAAAATTCCGCCAAAGAACCCCGCGGTCATCAGCCAAGCCGCCCCGGGCTCACCATGGACCGGTTCCAGCAGTTTCAGCGATTCCGGTAGCATTTCCGCAAAGGAGACGTAGATCATCACCCCGGCGGAAAATCCCAGGGCCGTGGACAGAAAGAGCTTGCTCTCCCGTTTGGCGAAAAAGGCCAGAAAACTGCCGAACCCGGTGGACAGTCCGGCAAAGGTGGTCAAAGCGAAGGCCAGCAACAGATTCTGTTCCATGTCAACGCACCTCCAGGGTTTTGTAAATCCTCGCAATATCCAGGTGCCGACGAACATGGTCCGCCAGGCGGTCCAGGGCCGCCTCCGTATCCCAGACTCCGAGGGCGGTCAGGGGCGATTCGCCCTTGGCGGTCAGGATCGTGTTTAACAGCCAGCGCCGAAACGGCGCGTCGTCGAAGATGCCGTGCAGATACGAGCCCCAGACGGGCTTGCCCTGCAGTTCCAGGCCGATGACCCGGTCATCGGCCGTCTTCAGGGCGACTGCCAGATCGTCGCGTCCGGGTTCCGGAACGGACTGCCCGTGATGGATCTCATACCCCGCGACCGTCAGGCCCGAGGCGCGATGTTCGGCCACAGTCCGGCGCAGCGTCTTGTCCGGTTCCAGGCGGGTGGTCAGCGGAAGCAGCCCCAGGCCGGGGATGGACGCCCGGGCCGGGGACTCCAGGCCGTGAGGATCCTCGATCCGCGAGCCGAGCATCTGGTATCCGCCGCAAATGCCCAGGATATGCGTCGTACCCCTCTCGGCCAGCCTGACGACGGCCCCGGCCAGGCCCCGCTCGCGGACAAAGGCCATATCCGCCATCACGTTCTTGCTTCCGGGCAGGATCAGCAGGTCCGGCGCGCCCAGTTCCCCGGCATGGCGGACCAGGCGGACGATCACGCCCGGTTCAGCGGCCAGGGGGTCCAGATCCGTGAAATTGGAGATATGCGGCAGGTCCAAACAGGCCACGTCCAGGGCCTCACCCTGGACCACACCCTGGGCCGGACCGCCTGCCCCGCGCGTCCGGTCCGGGCGAAACAGCGCCCCCTGCTTGAAGTTCACGGAGTCTTCCTCGGGCAGCCCCAGGTCCGCCAGATAAGGAACCACCCCCAGCACGGGCCGGGCCGTGCGTCGAGCGACCCAGTCCAGGGCCGGGTCCAGCAAAGAGCGTTGACCGCGAAACTTGTTGATCACCAGCCCGCGGACCAAATCCCGCTCCCACTCCTCCAGCATGTCCATGGTTCCGCTCAGGGCCGCGAACACCCCGCCCCGGTCGATGTCCCCCACCAGATAGACCGCGGCCCGGGCATGGCGGGCCATGGCCATGTTCACCAGGTCGTGATGCCTGAGGTTGATCTCCGCCGGACTGCCGGCCCCCTCCAGAACCATCACGTCGTGCTCCGCGGCCAGACTGTCATAACCATCGTGGACCAGGCCCCGCAGTTCCTCCTTGGCCCGGATGTAGGCCCCCACGGTCATGTTGCCCCGTGGTTCGCCCAGGACGATGACCTGGGAACCGGTTTCGGAGTTGGGCTTGAGCAGAATCGGGTTCATCCGTCGGTCCGGTTCCAGGCCGCAAGCCTGGGCCTGAAGGATCTGAGCCCGACCGATCTCCCCGCCGTCCGGAGTGACCCCGGAGTTCAGGGCCATGTTCTGGGCCTTGAACGGAGCCGGAGAAAACCCGTCCTGGCGCAAAATTCGGCACAGGGCCGCGGTGAGCAGGCTTTTTCCGGCATTGGAGCAGGTGCCCTGGAACATCAGGGCCGGAGTGGTTCGCTTGCGGGATCGCGTGCGGGACTGACCCTGGGACTGGCCCTGGGACTGGCCCGGGAAGTTGGTCCGGTTCGCGGGCTCCAGCAGTTCGGTCAATGCCGTCAGGAGGCGATCGTTCTCCTCGGGTTGGCGCACGGCCAGCCGGAAATACGATCGATCCAAACCCGGAAAGTTCGCGCAAACCCGGATGGCGATCCGTTGCTCCAGCAGCTTCCCGGCCAGCCATCCGGCGTCGAATTTCGGGCCGATTCCGCGACACAGCAGGAAATTGGCCTCCGAAGGGTAAACCATCGGTCCCGTCAACCCGGCCAGGGCCGCGACGAACCGGTCCCGTTCCCTGGCAGCACGCTCCCGCCCGTCCCGCTGGAACGCGGCGTCCTGAAGGCACCGGGTTCCCACGGCCTGGGCCAGGGTGTTCACGGACCAGTCCGGCGAGCGCTTCCGGTAGCGCGAGGCCAGTGCGGACTCCATGGCCGCCAGTCCGATGCGCAGTCCGGGCAGGGCGTAAAATTTGGTCAGGGACAGCAGAACGATCACATTGGGCGGACGCCGGTGAAGCAGCCGATCCAGACCGGGCACGAAGTCCGCGAAGGCTTCGTCCACGATGAACCAGCACTCGGGATGCTCCGCGGCCAGGGTCCGCAGACGGTCGGGAGAAAAGGTCCGCCCGGTGGGGTTGTTGGGCTGTCCGAGAAAGATCAGGTTCGGAGAGCGCGAACCCTCCCGGAGCCTGTCGTGAAGCCGGTCCCAATCCAGCGCGAAATCGTCACGCGGCTCCAGGGGGAGATGCTCCACTTCCAGCCCGTGGGCCGCGCACGTCGCGGCGTAATCGGCATAGGCCGGCCCGGGGATAACGGCCCGCCCCGGCCCCGCGTCCGGTCCAGCGCCTGCCCCCCCCCCCTTCAGCAGGGGGGGCAAACGATGCAGAATCTCCGCCGTGCCGTTGTCCGCCACCAATTCGTTTGCGGAAATGCCATAATGCCCGGAAGCGGCCTCCAGCAGCTCGGAGCAGTCCGGATCGGGATAGTGCCGCAGGTCTGAAACCGCGTTCCGGATCGTTTCACCGAGCCAGGAGGGCGGCCCAAAAGGGTTGATACTGGCCGAAAAATCCATAATTTCAAGTGGTTTGCACCCCAAGTTCCGGGCCAGTTGCCAGATGTTTCCGCCGTGGGTTCGCGTGTCCATCCTCCAAGTATGGGCATGACGACGTTGATTCGTCAATATCAATACACGTTTGGGATATCCGATCGCGAAGCTGGTTTGCAATGACGCTGGAAAGCGATTACGGATCGCTTCCATGGTCATCGACGTCGTCTCGCTGCTCCACGCCAACAACCTGCTGGTATTCTTCCTTGTTCTTGGCCTGGGCTACCTGGTCGGCAATCTCAGCTGGCGCGGGTTCGAAGTGGGCGCCACTTCCGGGGTGCTCTTGGCCGGTTTGTTCTTCGGCCACTTCGGATTTCAGGTACCCCACGCCGTGCAGGAAGTCGGGTTCGTCCTGTTCATCTACTCGGTGGGCTTGCAGGCCGGTCCCCGTTTTTTCAGCGTCTTCGCTCAGGACGGCTTGAAGTACCTGGCCCTGTCCGTGGTGGTCGTACTCAGCGCCATGGGCGCGGCCCTGCTCCTGGGGGCCATGCTGGAACTCGGCCCGGCCATGATCGCCGGAATGGTCGCCGGCGCGCTGACCAGCACGCCGACCCTGGCCGCCTCCGAGGCCGGGATCCGCGACGGCCTGGCCCACGCCCTGTCCCCGGAACAAATCGAAGTCCTCCTGGGCGACCTCACGGCCAGCTACGCCATCACCTATCTTTTCGGACTGGCCGGATTGATCGCCTGCATCCGGTTCCTGCCCAGATTGCTGCGCATCGACCTGCCGGCCGAGGCCGCCAAGCTGACCCGGGAGAGCCGGAGCGGCTTCGGAACGGACGATGGCGAGGAGCAGGATCTGGAAGAGAGCCGCAGCCTGCGGGTCCGGGCCTTTGAAGTCGTCAATCCGAAGATCATCGGCAAACCGCTCCGGGACTTGCAGTTCGTGCGGACCACGGGGTGCGTGATTCAGCAAGTTCGACGCGGTGACGAACTATTCCTGCCCGACGCCCAGACCACCCTGCAACACGGCGACCTGATCGCCGTGGCCGGGCCGCTGGCCAAGCTGGAAGGATTGACCGACTCCATCGGTCCGGGAACCTTCGACGCCCACCTCCTGGAAACCCCCATCGACACCGTGGCCGTGGTGGTCAGCAAGCCAGAGGCCGTGGGCAAGCGGATCAGCGAGTTGCACATTCCCGCGGTCTACGGCTGCTTCATCACCAGGGTCATCCGGACCCAGGTGGAGCTGCCGGTAAGCCTGGATTTTCAGGTGGAAAAGGGTGACGTACTGGTGGTCACAGGCCTGAAGAACCGTCTGGAGCGGCTGGTCAGCGCCTTCGGATACGTGGAACGCCGGTTCGTGCAGACCGATCTGCTGACATTTTGCTTCGGCATTGTCGGCGGCATGCTGCTGGGCCAGATCAGCGTCAGGATCGGCGACGTGGCCGTGGGCCTGGGCACGGCCGGGGGCCTATTGTTCGCCGGGCTGACCATCGGCTTCCTGCGCTCCATGCATCCGACCTTCGGCCGGGTCCCGCCCGCGGCGCGCTGGATTCTGCGGGAGTTGGGCCTGCTTTTCTTCATGGCCGGCATTGGGGTCAAGGCCGGGGTGGGCATCGTGGACGCCCTGCTGTCCGTGGGCCTGCCGCTCTTTCTCAGCGGGATGGTGATCACCCTCACCCCGGTCGTCGTCGGCCTGCTCTTCGGCCGCTTCGTGCTCGGCATCCAACCCGCCCTGCTCCTGGGAGCCATCACCGGCGCCATGACCAGCACCCCTTCCCTGAACGTAATCACCCAAGCCGCCAAAAGCCCCATCCCCGCCCTGGGCTACGCCGGAACCTACACCTTCGCCAACGTCTTCCTGGCCCTGGCCGGAACAGTGCTGGTCTACCTGTAATCCTCCACTCCACGCCCGAAAAAAAATCCGCCGCTTCCTTCTTCAAGGAAAACGGCGGATTTTTGGATATATTGGCGGAGAGGGTGGGATTCGAACCCACGTGCCCCGGTTAAGGGACAAGGCGATTTCGAGTCGCCCCCGTTACGGCCACTTCGGTACCTCTCCGGTGACGGCGTGATCAGAGAACGATTGCTTGTCGTTCGACAGTTAGGTTTGGGCGATTGCTGTGATTGATTATTTTCTGCGCCCGGCGAAAAAGGAACTCAGCAGGTCGCTGCTTTCCTGGGCCAGGACGCCTTCGATCACCCAGAAACGATGGTTCAGCCAGTCCAGGTCGTTGATGTTGATCCGCGAGAGCACGGCTCCGGCCTTGGGGTCCCGTGCGCCGAAGACCACACCGGCGACGCGGGCCTGGATCAAGGCTCCGAGGCACATCAGGCACGGTTCCAGGGTGACGACCAGGACGCAGTCGGTCAGACGATGGTTGCCGACCTTGATCGCGGCTTCGCGCAGGGCCAGGATTTCAGCGTGCCCGACAGGGTCGTGGCCCGTTACGGTCCTGTTGTGTGCGGTGGAAAGGAGCGATCCGCTGCGGTCCAGAATCACCGCGCCCACCGGCACTTCTCCGTGGTCCCTAGCGGCCTGGGCTTCGGCCAGGGCCAGCCGCATGGGCTCCTCCCAAGGATTCCTACCGCCGCGGGTCATGGACGGCTCACCTGCTTTTCAGGCCGGGCAATGCTCGCGGACCCCTTCTCAGGACGTTCGCGTCACTCTCAAAGAACAAGTGGGAAGCAGTACGAGATGGCTTCATGGCTGTCAAGAACACCCGCAGTGCGGCTCATTGCTTCCGCGCCCGCAGATAGGCCGCACCGTTGGCCAGCAACGTAACGCCCAGCGGGGCATGCTCTCCGCGAGTCCAGGACGGATGGTTGGTCGGGTGGTTGTAGGCCTCGGGATGGGGCATCAGCCCGAGAATGCGCCCCGTGGGGTCGGTCAGGCCGGCGATACCGCCGGGCGACCCGTTGGGATTGTGAGGGTACTCCATGGTGGGCTGGCCGGTTTCGGGATCAACGTACCGCAGAGCCACGAGGCCGTCGCGCTCCAGGGCGTCCAGGGTCGGGCCGTCCTTGGGCACGAGCTTGCCCTCGCCGTGCCGGACCGGCAGGTACAACCCGTCCAGCCCGGAAGTGAACACGCAGGGGCTGTCCGGGTTGGTCCGCAGGTGCACCCAGCGGTCTTCGAACCGGGCCGAGTCGTTGTGGCTCAGGCTGACTCGGCGTTCAAACGCGCCTTTATCCGTACCGGGAAGCATGCCCAGCTTGACCAGCAGTTGGAAGCCGTTGCAGATGCCAAGGATCAGGCCGCCGGCGTCGAAAAAGCGCTTCAACTCGTCCACCAGGGGTGCGCCGGAGGCTGTTTTCGCGTAGCGCCAGCGCAAGGCCGCAGCTTGAGCCGCCCCCAGGTCATCCCCGTCCAAAAAGCCGCCGGGAAAGATCAGAAAATTAAAATCGCCCAGCCGCACGTCTCCGGCGAGCAGTTCGGAAAAATGCGCCACCACGACGCGGTCCGCGTCGGCCAGCGTGGCCGCATGAGCGGTTTCACGCTGACAGTTGGTCCCATATCCCGCGATCACCAGCACGTTGACGTTGCTCATGCACATTGCCTCCAGAAAAAAACAACCCGAGCTTGAATCCACAACTGCCACGAATTTGAGGAGATAGAGACAACCTTGAAATTCGTCAACCATGGCCTCGGTAGATTTTCACGACCCTTTGGGGCAATATAACTTGGTTTTGGGGGGACGCGGTTTCCCCGGACGGGCTTCCAATCGTCGAGCCACGGCGCATTTCCTTCAATAAGGAGTCGGCATGAAAACCAAGTTTATCTTCGTCACCGGCGGGGTGCTCTCGTCGCTGGGCAAGGGGCTGGCCGCCGCGTCCATCGGGGCGCTGTTGCAGGCCAGGGGGTTGAAGGTCACCATCCAGAAACTCGATCCCTACATCAATGTGGACCCGGGCACGATGAACCCGTTCCAGCACGGAGAGGTCTACGTGACCGACGACGGCGCGGAGACCGACCTGGACCTGGGCCATTACGAGCGCTACCTGAACATTTCCATGTCCCAGCGCAACAACTACACATCGGGCAGCATTTACAACTCCGTGATTACCAAGGAGCGGCGCGGGGATTATCTGGGCGGGACCGTGCAGGTGATCCCGCACATCACCGACGAGATCAAAAGCGCGGTGCTCAGCGTGGCCCAGAACGACGAGGACGTGGCCATCATCGAGATCGGCGGCACGGTGGGCGACATCGAGAGCCTGCCGTTTCTGGAGGCCATCCGCCAGCTGCGCTCCAATCTGGGCAAGGACAACGTCCTGTACATCCACCTGACCCTGGTCCCGCTGATGCGCGCCGCCGGAGAGCTGAAGACCAAGCCCACCCAGCACAGCGTCAAGGAACTGCGCTCCATCGGCATTCAGCCGGACATCATCCTCTGCCGCAGCGAGGTCGATCTGGGCAAGGACATCAAGGCCAAGATCGCCCTGTTCTGCAACGTGGACGAGGACGCGGTGTTCACGGCCATTGACGTCAAGAGCATCTACGAAGTGCCCCTGGCCCTGTACGAGGAAGGGGTCGACCAGAAGATTGCCATTTTATTGCGACTTCCTGCCAAAAATCCGCACCTGCCGCGCTGGAAGGAACTGGTCGCCAGGCTGAAGGCCCCCAAGGACGAAGTGCGCATCGCCATTGTCGGGAAATACGTGGATCTGCGCGAGTCCTACAAAAGCCTGCACGAGGCCCTGATCCACGGAGGCGTGGCCCGCGACGTCTCCGTGCGCCTGGAGTACGTCAACTCCGAGGATCTGACGGAAGCCACCGTGGCCGAGGCCATGGCCGGGCTGCACGGGGTGCTGGTGCCCGGAGGCTTCGGGCATCGCGGGGTGGAAGGCAAGATCGCGACCATCCGGCACGCCCGGGAGCAACAGGTCCCGTTTTTCGGCATCTGTCTGGGCATGCAGTGCGCGGTGATCGAATTCGCCCGCAACGTCCTGAATCTGCCCACGGCCAACTCCGAGGAGTTCGACCCCACCACCGCTGACCCGGTGATCTATCTGATGTCCGAGTGGTACGACCATCGTCGGCAATGCCTCCAGAAACGCGACGCCGGCTGCGCCAAGGGCGGGACCATGCGTCTGGGCGCGTACCCCTGCCGGATCAGGCCGGAAACGAAAGCCTTCGTCGCCTACGCCGAGGAACTGGTCCAGGAGCGCCATCGCCACCGCTACGAATTCAATTCCCGCTACGCGGAACGCTTTGAAGCCGCCGGCATGGTGCTCAGCGGACTCTCCCCGGACAACGCCCTGGTGGAAATCGTCGAACTGACCGACCACCCCTGGTTCCTGGGCTGCCAGTTTCACCCGGAATTCAAATCCCGCCCCCTGGCGCCGCACCCCCTGTTCCGAGACTTCATCGGCGCGGCCCTGGCCTTCAAAAATGCAACCAAGCAGTAACGGACACGCCATGATCGACCCGAAACAACTGTATGAGCGTTCCCGATCCGGCCCGTTTCTCATCGCCGGACCGTGCGTGCTGGAGAGCCTGGAACTGGCCCTGGAGGTCGCCGAGTCTCTGGCGGACATAGCCCGGCGCGAACAGATCCCCGTGATTTTCAAGAGTTCCTTTGACAAGGCCAACCGTAGTTCGTTGGAATCCTTCCGCGGCCCGGGTCTGGAGCGCGGCATGGAGTGGCTGGCCACGATCAAGGAACGGACCGGCCTGCCCGTGGTCACGGACATCCACGAGCCCAGGCAGGCGGCCACCGTGGCCCAGGTGGCGGACGTGATTCAGATTCCCGCCTTCCTGTGCCGCCAGACCGACCTGCTACTGGCCGCCGGGGAAACCGGACGGATCGTGAACATCAAAAAGGGCCAGTTCGTGGCCCCCTGGGACCTACTGCCCGCCGCGGCCAAGGTCCGCTCCACGGGCAATTCCCTGATCTGGCTGACCGAGCGGGGCAACAGCTTCGGATACAATAATCTGGTGGTGGATTTTCGCTCCTTTCCGCTGCTGGGCCAATCCGGTCATCCGGTGATCTTTGACGCCACCCATTCGGTCCAGCTCCCCGGCGGCAAAGGGCACGCCTCGGACGGGCAACGGGAATTCGTTCCGGTTCTGACCCGGGCCGCCGTGGCCGCCGGGTGCAACGGCCTGTTCCTGGAGGTTCACCCCCGGCCGGATCAGGCTCTGTGCGACGGGCCCAATAGTTGGCCTTTAGACAAACTGCCCGCGCTGCTGGGTGATCTGCTGCGGATCTGGAGGCTTGACCATGAATGCTGAAGAACGTGCCCGACGGGTTCGGCTGCTGATCCTGGACGTGGACGGAGTGCTTACGGACGGCGGGCTGTATTTCGACGCCCAGGGGCGGGTCAGCAAGCGCTTCAATGTCCAGGACGGGCTGGGAATCAAGATGGCCCAGACAGCGGGGCTGGAGTTCGCCATCATCACCGGCCTGGACTCCCCGGCCGTGGCGGCCAGGGCCAAGGAACTGGGCATCACGGAATACCACCCCGGCCAGGTCAAAAAAGCCCCGATCATCCGCGAGATCTGCCGGAGCAGGGAGCTTGATCTTTCCCAACTGGCCTATCTCGGCGACGACTGGGTGGACGCGGCCCCCCTGCGCCTGGTCGGCCTGCCCATGGCCGTGGCCAATGCCCAGCCGGAGATCAAGGAACTGGCCGTCTGGACCAGCCAGGTCACCGGGGGCCACGGCGCGGCCCGAGAAGCCATCCGGTTCATCCTCACGGCTCAGGGCGCGTACGAACCATTGTGGCGGCAGTGGCTGAACGACGAATAGGCGTGGGCCGCCTTGTTGGAACAACCGATCGCTTCGCTTCCTACCAATTCAAATTCGATAATGCGTTACTCGCTTGAGAAAATGCAGCTATCGGAGTCGGCGTCGGTATCGGAATCGGTATCGATACTGTTTGATCGCCTTTCCCCTTAAATTGATCCCGATTCCGATAGCGACACCGAAGGACCATCATTGCTTTTCATAATGTTATCCTTGGCGTCCCTGGTGCCTTGAGCAACCATCGGGAGCGGGCGGTTCACATGGGTTTGAGCCCCTCAAGAATTCTACTTGTCGGCCCTTCCTGGGTCGGGGACATGGTCATGGCCCAGAGCTTGGTGCAGATGCTGCTCCGGCGGTTCCCGGACGGAGAGGTGGACGTCCTGGCTCCGGCCTGGAGCGCGGCCCTGGTAGCGCGGATGCCCGGAGTGCGCCGAGCCGTGACCCTCTCCGCGGGACACGGACGGCTGGGACTGCGGGAGCGGCTGGCTCTGGCCCGCCGCCTGCGCGGAAGCTATGACCAGGCACTGGTCCTACCTAATTCCCTGAAATCCGCCCTGGTACCGTTCCTGGCCCGCATTCCCCAGCGCACCGGCTATCTCGGCGAGTGCCGATACGGCCTGCTGAACGATCCGCGAAAACTGGACAAGCACCACCTGCCCATGACCGTCCAACGGTTCGTGGCCCTGGGGCTGCCCAAGGACGCGCAGCAGCCTCCGGACGTGCCCACCCCGCGCCTCGAAGTCCCTGCCGCGGACGTCCAACAAGCCCTGGGCGAGCTGAACTTGGACACGGCCCGGAACATCCTGGTCCTCTGCCCCGGGGCAGAGTACGGTCCGGCCAAGCGCTGGCCGGCCGGGCACTTTGCTGAAGTGGGCAGTATCCTGGCCGAACGGGGCTGGAAGGTATGGGTAATGGGGTCGGCCAAGGACCGCGAAGCAGCCCAAACCGTGTGCGATCTGGTCGGCCCGGCGGCCGTGAATCTGGCCGGACGGACCTCCCTGGCCCAGGCCGTGGACCTGATTTCCCTGGCCCGGGCCGTGGTCAGCAACGATTCCGGCCTGATGCACGTGGCCGCGGCCCTGGATCGTCCCCTCGTGGCCGTTTATGGCTCCTCGGACCCCGGCTTCACCCCGCCGCTCAGCCCGACCTCGCGCATCGTCTCCCTGAGCCTGCAATGCAGCCCCTGTTTTCAACGCCAGTGCCCGGAGGGCCACCTGAACTGCCTTCAAAGCCTTACTCCGGACCTCGTCCTGACCCGATTGGCCGAACTGCTCCCGGATCTGGATGCCGGACGGCCCGTGAAAGCCGAGGAGCGTTAGAGATATGGCTGTTGCTGATTTGTGGCGCAGGCATCCTGCCTGCGTGGACAGGCAAGATGCCTGTCCCACCATTTTAATGCATCCTAACTCCCCATGTCTGATTTAATGCAGCCTCCCATTTGCGACCCACCACGACCAGCAGTTTACGTGGTCCGCCGTCAGTCCACGGGCGGCGGGGCCGAAACAGCGGCGGCGCGGCTGGTGAAGCATTTGTCCGCATTCTGGGAGGTTCATCGGCTTGCAGCGGGAACGCGCATCGCCGGCCGGGCACTGGCCGGCGGCACGGGGCCGGGCTGGTGGCGGGCGCTCCGCTTCGCGTCCGACGTGGATGCGGCCCTGACGGACCGGCCTGGCGTGATTCTCAGTCTGGAACGGGGGCCGAAATGTCACATCTACCGGGCCGGGGACGGGGTGCATCTGCGCTGGCGCTCGTTGCGTTTTGGCAGCTCCCCGTTGTGGATGACCAACCCCCTGCACTGGCTCTACCCTCGCCTGGAAGCCAAAACCGTGGCCTCCGCCCGTCTGGTGGTCACCAACTCGGAAATGGTCCGTCGGGAGATGGAACGGACGTATCCCCAGGCCACTCATAAACTGCGGGTGGTGCTCAACGGCTTTGATCCGCAGCGTTTCTTTCCAAACCCCGATCCGACCAAGCAGCTTGCCCGAGCGCTCAACCCGCCAATATCAGACCTGCCGGAATTAAACCTGCCGACCCCATACCGACTGTTTCTCTTCGTGGGCAGCGGCTGGCAACGCAAAGGGTTGGCCCGAGCATTGGAACTCCTGGCCGCCTACAATCAAGCCGTTGTGCCGAATGAGCCACGGGGCGTGCTGCTGGTGGTGGGCAAGGGCAGGCCGGAACAATTCCGATCACTGCTTCAAAAATGGAATCTTGACTCCCAGGTGCGCTTTTTGGGCGTCCGATCGGAGCTGACCCGACTCTATCAAGCCGCGGACATCATGGTCCTGCCCACGCTCTACGACCCCTTTGCCAACGCCTGCCTGGAAGCCATGGCCTGCGACTGTCCGGTGCTCACCACCGCCAACAACGGCGCCGCCGAAGTGATCGCCCATGGACGGACGGGATACGTGCTCAAGAGTGGACTGGAAGGCGACCTGACCGACGCGGTGCACTGGCTGCGCACATCGTCCCGCCGCCCAGGAGAAGTGGCCGCAAGCGTGGCCGCGTTGACCGTGGACCGGGAAATGCGGGCCTTTTCGGCCCTGATACGGGAATTGTCGGCGTCGGGGCTTTGAACCCCGCTTTGAGCGGGGGGAGTTCAGCGAACGACTCGAACAGCCAAAAAAGGCGAGGCCAAGCTGCCCGCCCGACCTCGCCTTTTGTACCATCGCCCATTTCATTCCGAGCCGGTTTTGCTCGGTCGGACTGTCATATGGTGCCCAGGGCCGGAATCGAACCGGCACGCCCATCTCTGAGCGAGGGATTTTAAGTCCCTTGTGTCTACCAGTTCCACCACCCGGGCACTGCTCGTTCACTTATCCTTTCGACCTTTCTTCCGTCAATCGCCGCCGGGCCGGTTTTCGTCCTTTCGGCTTTACCTGGAATCTGCTAGAGCCTGGAAAATTTTTGAATACAGGAGATACGCCTCGTCATGCACGCCCAACCTTTGGATATCGCCGTTTCCACGCTGATCATCGCCCGCGACGGGCAGAAGGCGACTCAGGAACAGGTTCTTGTTGAGCAACCCGTGGAAGTCGCCCTGAATGAGCGGGTCATTGGGACGGCCATGGTTCTGGCCCGTGACCTGGACGTGTTCGGGGCCGGATTTCTTTTCGGACAAGGATATGTGACCACGCCCGACGACATCGTGGAGGTCGTGCTCTGCGAGCAGGGCCGGGTCACGGTGTACGCGCGGACAAATGAAAGAGACGGAGAGCGGGGGGAAGATCGGGAAGCGGAGCCGGAGACCATCATCACCTCCGGTTGCGGCGGAACCGGGCGAATCAGCCGCAGGATGCTGGAGGAGGACTTTTCGCCGGCGGCGGAGAGCCGGATCGATCTGACCCAGGTCGGCGAGTTGATTCGCGGGACCTTGAACGCTTCCACCTTGCAGCAGGACACCCACTGCGTGCATGCCTGCGGCTACTGGGCCGAGGGACGTTTTCTGGGATGTTTCGAGGATGTCGGGCGACACAATGCCGTGGACAAGGTCATCGGGGCGATCCTGCTGCGGCGTTTTCCCACGGGCGGAGCCGTGTACACCACCGGGCGGCTGACCTCGGACATGGTCTTGAAATGCGCCCGGATCGGCATACCCATCGTGCTTTCCCGCACCGCCCCGTCTTCCTTGGGGCTGGACATCGCCAGACGGGCCGATCTGACGCTCGTCGGATACGCCCGTCCGGGACGGCTGAACATCTTCAACGCGCCCCGGCGCATCATCACCGAGCCGTAAAGCGACGCCCGGTCGTCGGTCTCATCCCGCCAGGCCGACGATGCTGATCCCGTGGGACTCCGCCAAGCTGAGGCTTTCCGGAAGATCCAGAAACAGGCTGCGGCCGGCTTCCACGGCCAGGCAGGACGCTTGGGCCTGGATCATGGTCCGGATAGTTTGCGGACCGATGGCCGGGAGATCCAGTCGCGGGTCCTGGATCGGCTTGAAAACTTTGATCACCACGCATCCCGGCCCGACCAACTCGCCGGCCCGCAGAATCGTGGCGTCGGTGCCCTCCAGGGCCTCCACGGCAACGGCGCTGCGCTTACGAACCACCACGCACTGCCCCACGTCCAAGGAGCCCATTTGCCGGGCCAGGGGCCATCCGAAATCAATGTCCGCCCGCTCTTCCGGCGTGGGTTTGCGTCGGGTCAGCTCGCCTTCCGGGGTTTTCAGATGGGGCAAGAAGTCCTGGGCCGCGACCACGGCCATGCCTTCGCTCTCCAATTCCTGGGTGATGGCCCGCAACAGCACGTCGTCCTGCGTGTTCCGAACCTTCCAGAGCAATTTGGCCGCTCGCCAGTCCGGTCGAAAATCCACGGCCCGGGCCTTGTGCACCTTGCCGGCCATGACGATCCGCCCGACGCCTTGCTGCTTGCAAAAGGCGATCAGCTTGCCCAACTGTCCCAGGTGCAGCCATTGCCACGCATCCATATCCCGGGGCAGGTCCGCTTCGGTCTCTCCGCCAAACCCCACTCCCACCACGCGCAACCCCATGGCCCGCGCCCCGTCCAGCACCAACCGCGGCAGACGGCCACCTCCGGCAATAATCGCCAGAGTCCCGGAACGTGCGTCCACCGTGCCCGATTGGCCAAGAAAATCCATCGTCGCCTACCCCGCCTCCAGATCTTTCCAGGCAAATCAGAATTCAGAATTCAGACTCCTTACTCCTGACTCCTGAATTCTGAACATCCCGTGTTTTCTGAATCCTGTCTGCAACATTCCGCCTCAATACACCGGAATGTCCTGCCCGTTGACCGCGAGCTGGTTGTCCGCGGAAACGCCCCGGGTCGTGCCCTGAAGGAATTCAAGGAGAAAAGCGACTTCAGAGGATTCCGGGCAGATCTGCCGGACTTCTTCGATGGCGTCCTGGCGCTTCTTTCCGGAACGCCAGATGATCTTGTAGGCCTTTTCGATGTTGGCCACGGCCTCGGACGAAAACCCCTGGCGTTTCAAACCGATGACGTTGGGACCGTACAGTTTGGCCGGAGTGCCCGTGGCGATCATGTAGGGAGGGATGTCCAAACTGATCCCGGCCTTGCCGCCGATGAAGGCGTAGGCCCCGACCCGGGCGAACTGATGCACGGCGCACAACCCGCCGAGCACGGCCTTGGTGCCGACGTGGACGTGTCCGCCCAGAGTGGCCGCGTTGGCCATGATGACCTTGTCCTCCACCACGCAGTCGTGGGCCACGTGGGCATAGGCCATCAGCAGGCAGTCAGAGCCGAGGCGTGTCACCCCTTCGCCGCCCACTGTGCCTCGGTGCAGCGTGGAGTATTCCCGGATCAGATTGCGGTCGCCGATTTCCAGCAGGGTCGGTTCGCCTTTGTACTTCACATGCTGGGGATCGCCGCCGATGAAGGCGAAGGAATGCACGTGGTTGTCCGCTCCGAGACGGGTATGGGCGTGGATGCGGACATGGGCATCGACCTTGGTCCGGTCACCGATGACCACGTCCGCGTCGATGACGCACATCGGTCCGATCCGGACGTCCTGACCCAATTGCGCGCCCGGATCAACAACGGCGGTGGGATGAATCTGGGTACCCATCACGCCTGCTCCCGATCCACGAACGCGCCGCTGAGCGTCGCCTCGGCCACCACCTGTCCATTGACTTGGGCCGTTCCTGCCATTTTCCAGACGTTCATCTTGTTTCTTACATGACTCATGTTCAACTCCAGTTGGTCTCCGGGCACCACTTGCCGACGGAACTTGACCCGCTCCAACCCGGTGAACAGAAAAAGTTTGTTATGCAGCTCTTCCTTCGGCTTGCTCACCATGAGCAATAATCCGGCGGTCTGGGCCAGGGCCTCGATGATCAGCACTCCGGGCATCAGGGGATAGCCGGGAAAATGTCCCTGAAAAAAGGGCTCGTTGAACGTAACGTTCTTGATCGCCCGAATGGAGGTCTTGGGCTCGAATTCCAGAACCCGGTCCACCAGCAAAAGCGGGTAACGATGGGGCAACAGATCCATGATCCCCCGGATATCGATACGCGAAGGGTCGGTACTGCTCATGATTCTTCCTTGGAATGGTTCGTTTTCAAAGTTTCGAGTTCTTTTTCCAGCGCGGCCAAACGCTTGGCCATGTCCGGCAGGCGGTTCCAGGTAGCGGCGACTCGGAGGAACTTCCTGGCTTCCACCGCCGGAGAGCCGAGATAATCTTGGCCTCCGGCAAGGGACCGGTTCACCCCGGATTGGGCCCCGACCCGGCAGCCGTCGCCCAGGTGCAGATGGTCGGCGATACCAACCTGGCCGGCCAGGGTAACCCGCTCGCCCAGCCTGGAACTCCCGGCGATGCCCACCTGGGAAACCAGGATGCAATGGGGCCCGACCTCCACGTTATGTCCGATCTGCACGAGGTTGTCGATTTTCGTCCCAGCGCCGATTCGGGTGGTCCCCAAGGTGGCCCGGTCGATGCTGGTATTTGCCCCGATTTCCACATGATTCTCGACCACGAGGTTGCCGATCTGGGGTACCTTTTCCAAACCTCGGGGGCCGGGAGTGTAGCCGAAGCCGTCACTGCCCAACACGGCCCCAGGGTGAATGATCACGTCGTCGCCCACCACCGTCCCGGACATGAGCACCGCGTTGGGGTAGATAGTCACCCGATCGCCGATCCGGCAGTCCTCGCCCACGTACACGCCGCTGAACAGCCGAGAATCCTTTCCGATTTCCGCGCCCTGCCCCACGAAGACGAAAGGATACACGGTCGCCGAGGAATCCACACGGGCCTCCGGATGGATCCAGGCCGCCTCGTCGTGACCGGAAAATCGCCCTTGTGGGACGGCATACAGACGCAGAGCCCGAGTGAAATCCAGGTAAGGATTGGCGCTGATCAAGGCCGAGCCGACCTCCGAGGCAAACTCGGCCGGGACGATCACCGCCCCGGCCTTGGTCATTCGGAGTTGGGACAAATGCTTCGGTCCGGCAAGAAAGCTCAGTTCGTCGGCCCCCGCGCTTTCCAAGCCGGCCAGCCCGTGAATGGCCAAGTCCGGCCCCTGCATGGACAGTTCCAACAGCCCGGCCAGTTCGGAGAGCGTATGGGCCATGACCGTTACCTGGCCTGCCAAGCCTTGTTCAATTCTTCTTTCAGGGCGTCAGTGATGACCACGGCGTCGTCGGCATACACCAAGCCGGAGGCGTTGCCGTCGATGATCATGGTAAAATTGTTTTGCCTGCCGTACGTGTCGATGACATTGATCAGCAGTTCCAGGATCGGCTCACTCAGACGATCCTCCTCAGTCTTCATCTTCACCTGAAACGCCTGAAACTGGTCTTGAAAGTCACGCACCTTCCGGCGGTACTCCAGTTCCTTGTCTTGCTGGGCTTCCTGGCTGAGGACCATGCTTTGACGCTGCAGCTCGTCGCGCAACTTGGTGATGGTCTCGTTCTGCGCGTCCAATTCACCCTTCATGGATTCAAATCGGGTGCGCAGTTCGTTCATGGCCTGCTGGCCGGGAATCGACTCCGCGATGATAGCCTGCATGTCCAGGATGCCGACCTTGACCTGGGCCCAGGCCGGAGTGGCCGCTCCGACCGCCAGAAACAGCGCCGCGACGAGCAACGCACGAAAACAAAAACGCATACTGACTCCTTGGATTGTTGTCTGATTAGTTGGGTGACGCAAAAAACTATTCCTGATCGTAACTACTCAGCTCATCCGAGTAAAAACGGCCTGGATACCCGCCTTCGCGGGTATGACTGACTCGGAGATGGCATTGGAAAACACGTCATTCCCGCGAAGGCGGGAATCCAGGTCATGCTTGCCGCAAGTTTTTGAAAGTTACCTTTTTCCAGTTAATCAAGCTGAATACTTACCCTTATCCTAAAAAATCTGGCCAATGGTAAATTCTATTCCACTTTGGCGATCACCTTCGAGGCGATCAAGCCCATAGCCGTATTCCAGACGCAGCGGTCCCAGAGGCGAGTACCAGCGGATACCGGTGCCGACGCTTTTATAAAGCTTGGACCCGAAGGATTCTCCGTCGTCCCAGACGTTGCCCGCATCGAAAAAGACCAAGCCCACCAAGCCCATTTCCTGGTTTAGGGGGAACAGGTACTCGAAGTTGGTGAAAAACTGTTGCGTCCCACCGATTCGATCCCTGGTCTCCGGATCGCGCGGCGAAATTTCCATCCCCGGATAGCCGCGAACGCTGTCGATGCCGCCAAGATAGAACCGCTCGAAAACCGGGGCCTCATTTCCGTCGTTGTCGAACAGGAAGCCCACCTGCCCTCGCCAGTGGAAGACCGTGTCCCAGAAAAGCGGGTAGTAGAAGTGGGTATCGTAAGTGGATTTGATGAAATGGTCGTCGCCCTGCAAAATACCGCCGGAATACTGGACCGACAGCGTGTTCACCGTGCCGCGGGACGGATTGAATATCCTGTTGGTGGTGTCCCGGCTGACTGCGGCATAGGTGGAACTGGCCCATTTGGTGCCTTCGGCGTCCCGGATGCGCTGGGCCGCGTTCTCCTTGATGTTGAAAATGGTGTACCGCTCCAGGCGATAGTTCCAGTACAACCTGGTGTACTCGCCAAGGGGATAGGACAGGCGAAATCGACCGCCCACTGCCTTCCGGTCGTAATCCTTGAAATCCCGCGTCCAGTAATAAATGTCCGAGCCCACGCCCAAAAGCGTATCCCGCCAGGCCGGGTTGGTCAGGCTGATGTCGTACATCGTGCTGCGTCCGCTGAACGTGCCTCTGAGGGACAGATTGTAGGCCCTGCCGAACAGGTTGCGCTCCTGGATCTGGCCGGACACAAAGACCTTGTCCAGGCTGGAATAGCCGATCCCGGCGCTGAGCATTCCGGTGGGCTTTTCCTTGACCGTGACCTTCAGGTCCAATTCGCTGGGATCAGGAGTGGCCAGGGTTTCAATGTCCACCATTTCAAAAAAGTCCATCCGGACGAGGCGTTCATTGGAACGGGCCAATTTGGCGCCGCTGAACAAATCCCCGTCCCCGAGGCGCATTTCCCGGCGGATGACGTTGTCACGTGTTTTCGTATTGCCCTCGATGAGCACGCGACGAATGTAGACCAAAGAGCCCTTGTCCAGGACGTAAATCACGTTGACCAGCAGTTCGTCCCGCTGAATGTCCAACTGAGCGTCGCTTTGGGCAAAGGCGTATCCGTACTCAGTATAGTGGTCGGCCAAGGTCTGCAGGTCCTGACGCAGGACGGATCGGTCGAAGTACGTGCCTCGTGCTTGAAGATCGTCCAGGGAGATCAGCTTCAGAAGTTCTTCTTCAGGGTCCAGAAGATCGCCGCGGAAGCCGATGGTTCCGATTTTGTATCTGGGGCCTTCTTCCACCTTGAAGGTGATGCGGATGCCCTCTTCCAGGTATTCCACTTCAGGTTGGCCGACCCGTGCGTCCAGAAAACCGCGGTTGGCATAGTAGGCTTCCAGGGCCGCGGCGTCACGTTCCAGCAGTTCTTCCCGCAAAATCCCCGTACCGGTCATCCAGGAAAAAAGCCCCCGCTCACCGAGCACCAACTCCTTGCGCAACTCGCGCTGGCTCAGGGACTGGGCCCCCTCGATGACGATATCGCGGATAAACAACCGGTTGCCTTCATCAACGGTGATGTTCAGTCTGGCCTGACGGGGATCGGTCTGTTCCAGATTGTAGTCCACCTGGGCCAGATAGTACCCCTTTTGCCGGTACAATTCCCTGATCTTGCCCAGGTCGTCGGACAATATCCTGGGATTGATGATGCTTCCCGTGCGGGTGGTGATGGCCTTGAGAATGTCCCCTTCCTTGATTTCCTTGGCCCCGACCACGCTGATGGCCTGGATTCGAGGACGCTCGGTGACTTCGAAGGTCAGGATCTTGCCGCTGGGGCCGTCCTCCACCCGGATGGTGATGTCGTCGAAAAAGCCCAATTCAAAAAGACGCCGGATATCCTCGTTGACAATCTGAGGGTCATAAATATCCCCCTTCTGGCTGCGAATGCGCAGCAGGACCACGTCCGATCCCAGGGTTTGATTTCCTTCCACCAGGATCTCGGCGATGGTCTCCACCTGGCGCAACTCGCGGGTGACCAACTCGGCCAGCTCTTCCACCGCGGGCAGCAGGTTGATCAACCCGTCCCGGACCACGAAAAACGATTTGGCCGGTTTCAGACCAAAGGCCTCCACCAGCCGCACATCCAAGCTGATGTTCTCGCCGATCTGGCTAAAACTCCCGTAGATGGCGTGCGCGGAAGCGGAAAGCAACGCCATGTCCCGGGCCGCGGACAGGTCCAACTCGATTAATTCCTGGTCGCGCAACAGTTGCGTGGTCTGGTCTCCGGGGTGGACCTCGAAGCCGTTGGCCCGCAGCCTTTCCCGCAGCAGCTCCGGAAGGCCCTCATGGAGATGGTCGAGATCCGGCGCGGCGTTGATTTCGAAGGGCAGGACGATCAGCTTCATGGCGGAACCGGTCTGGGCTGTGGCCTGAAGTGGCGCGATGAGCCAAAACACGGAAAACAAGGCCATGGCGAAGAGAATGCCGCCGATCGGTCTCAGGCGGTTCGACTTGAGCGAAAACGGACGGAATTTTGGGGTCATAAAGTGCCTCGCAGCAACGCCAGGGTTACCAGTCCGTTGAAAAACTCCCCGCGTGGCCGCAAAAAGTTCAAACTCTCACGTATGGACGAATACGCTTCGACCTTGAACATTTTTTGCTCCTTGGACTTGGAGTTTTTGAACAAACTGTCGGGTAAGGATTTCAAACGGTTACAAGGAAAACAGTTCGCCGCCACGCAACTCGTATCGATGCCGCATGGCTTGAGCCAGATCTTGATTGTGGGTCACGACGACCAAACTCGTTCCCAGGGTTTGATTCAATTCCAAAAGGACGCGTTTCACGCTCTCTCCGGCTTCCTCGTCCAGATTTCCGGTGGGTTCGTCCGCGAGGATCAGCCTGGGTTTGAGCAGCAAAGCCCGGGCAATGGCCACCCGTTGGCGCTCGCCGCCGGAAAGGGTGGTCACCCGATGCCTGCCGCGGTCCGCCAGGCCGACCATGTCCAACATCGTGGCGGCCTCACGCCGGGACCAGGCATGGGATCGCCCGGCGATCAGACCGGGCATGGCCACGTTTTCCAACGTGGAGAACTCCGGCAATAAGTGATGAAACTGGAACACGAAGCCGACGCTCTCGTTGCGCAGTCGATCCTTTTCAGCCCGCGTCAACGTGGTCGTGTCCCGACCGGCAAAAAAAACCGAGCCGGATGTGGGCTGGTCCAGGGTACCCAGGATGTGCAACAAGGTGGATTTCCCCGATCCGGACGCACCGAGCACGGCCGCAGTTTCTCCGGACCGCAGGGTGAAGTCCACGTGCTTGAGGATGGCCAACCGCTCCGCCGTGCTGTGCACCTCCTTGCCGAGTCCCCGCACGTCAAGCAACAACGCGTCACTCATACCGCAGAGCCTCGGCGGGTTGCAACCGGGACGCCTGGCGGGCCGGGTAGAGCGTGGCCAGAAAACACATCCCCATGGCCGCCACGGCGATGATGGTCATGTCCGTCCATTGGAGCTGCACCGGCAGGTGGTCCAGATAATAGACGTCCATGGGCAGCTGAATGAACTGATAGCGCTGGAGCAGATAGCAGAGCAGCAAACCGATGGCGAAGCCCAGGCTTGTGCCCACGGCTCCGATGATCGTGCCCAGGAGGATGAAAATCCGGGCGATCCGTTTCGGCCCCGCGCCCATGGAGGCCATGATGGCGATATCCCTGGTCTTCTCCATGACCAGCATCACCAACGTGGTGATGATACTGAAGGAGCCGACCAGGACGATCATCACCAAAATCACGAACATGGCCGCTTTTTCCAACTTGAGCGCGGCAAAGAGGTTTTGGTTCATCTGCATCCACGTCCGGACTTGCAAGGGAAAGCCACCCAAAGATATTTCCAGTTGCTGGGCGACACGCGGCGCGGCGTCCACGTCGCGCAACCGGACTTCCAGGCCGGTGACCAGATCGCCGCGAAACCCCAGCACGGACTGGGCCGCTGGAATGGTCACGTAAGCCAGGGATGAGTCGTACTCGAACATCCCGGTGCGAAACACCCCCCGGACCACGAAGGTTTCCACGCTGGGGGCAAAACCGGCCGCGGAACGCTGCCCCGCGGGCGAAAGCAGGTTCACCTCGGAACCTACCCGCAACCCGAGCCTCCCGGCCAATTCTGACCCCACGAAAATTCCCCGTCCAGCGGGATCATCCACCAAATCCTGGACATCGCCCATGATTAAGTCACGGGACAGGGTGATCACGCCGCGAGCGGCAGCGGGGTCGATCCCGCGCAGGACCACGCCCTTGACGCCCATACTCGTGCTCAGCATCACTTCCGAAAAGACGAAAGGCATCGCCCCGACCACCCCGGGCACGGACTCGGCGCGCTCGGTCAGATGGTCATAATCCCGGATCACGCCTTCCAGGCTGGTGACCACGATATGGGCGTTCACCCCGAGAATTTTGTCGCGCAGCTCGTTGCTGAAACCGTTCATCACCCCCAGAACCACGATCAAAGCCGCCACCCCCAGGGCCACGCCAAGCACGGAAACCCAGGAAATAACGGAGATGAAGGCGTGATTGCCTCGGGTCAGGAGATAGCGCAGGGCGATGAAGCGCTCGAATCTCATGGGTTCGGGCCGACCTCCGGACGCAGCAACGGAAACAGGATGACTTCGCGGATCGAGGGGCTGTCCGTGAGCAGCATCACCAATCGGTCGATGCCCACGCCCTCGCCCGCGGCCGGAGGCATGCCGTACTCCAGGGCGCGGACATAGTCGTCGTCCATGAAGTGGGCTTCCTCGTCTCCGGCCTCCTTCTCCTTGACCTGCTCCTCGAAGCGGCCGCGCTGGTCCATGGGGTCGTTCAATTCGGAAAAGGCATTGGCCATTTCCCTGCCGGCGATGAACAGCTCGAACCGGTCCGTGACCTGGGGATCGTCCTCGTTGCGCCGGGAGAGAGGAGAAATATCCGTGGGATAGTGATAGATGAAATGGGGCTGGATCAGCTTGGGTTCCACCAGCAGATCGAACAGCTTGGCCTGGAGTTTGCCCAGCTTTTCATTCACATGGGCCTTTTCCCCCAGCTTGAGCACCAAGCTTCTGGCCTGGTCGTACTCCATGTACTGCTCCGGCCGCAGCCCGCCCAAGGTCTCCAGGGAGTCGAAAAAGGTCAGCCGCTGCCAGGAGCCGCCCAGGTTGATCATCTCGCCCTGATACGGAACCACCTCGTTTCCCGTGACGGTACGGGCCAAATCCGCGAACATCCGTTCGGTCAGGTCCATCAAATCCCGGTAGTCGGCATAGGCCTGGTAGAACTCCAGCATGGTGAATTCCGGGTTGTGCTGGGTGGAAATGCCCTCGTTGCGGAAATTCCGGTTGATCTCGTAGACCCGTTCGAATCCGCCCACCAGCAGCCGCTTCAGGTACAGCTCCGGAGCGATGCGCAGATAGAGCTTCATGTCCAGGGCCTTATGATGGGTCGTGAAGGGTCGGGCCGTGGCGCCGCCGGGGATGGGCTGCATCATCGGCGTCTCGACTTCCATGAAGCCCTCGTTGTCCAGGTAGGAACGCAGAAAGCGCACGATCTGGGTCCGGCGTTGAAAAATCTCCCGGGTCCGGGGGTTGACCATCAGGTCCACGTAGCGTTGACGATAGCGGACTTCCACGTCCTTCAAGCCATGATACTTCTCGGGCAAAGGACGCAGAGCCTTGCTGACCAGGTCCACGCTTTCGGCCTT
Source organism: Desulfonatronum zhilinae (assembly GCF_900182865.1). Lineage (NCBI taxonomy): Bacteria > Pseudomonadati > Thermodesulfobacteriota > Desulfovibrionia > Desulfovibrionales > Desulfonatronaceae > Desulfonatronum > Desulfonatronum zhilinae. The sequence goes on along the minus strand of NZ_FXUJ01000001.1, from coordinate 487,678 downwards.
GATAGTCAGCTCGCCGGTCTTGGTCCGGAACAAACCGCCCTTCACGCCGACGATGTCCCCGATGTCGAATTTCTTGAACAGTGTGTATTTTTCCGTGCCGACTGTATCACGTTGGACAAAGACCTGCATCTGGTCCGTGGCGTCCTGAAGGTGCAGAAAAGCGGCCTTTCCGAAGGAGCGCTGGCTCATTACCCGTCCGGCCACGGCGAACGTCTCTTCCAAGGCCTCCAAGGCCGTCTCGTCATGGTCTTGGTACGCGGCCTTGATCCGCGCCAGTTCGGTGTTCTTTCGAAAATCGTTGGGATACAGGGCCACTCCGGACGCCTGAAGCTGGGTGAATTTCTCCAGCCGCTGTTTTTGGAGCTGGCTCAAGTTTTGGTTCTGCTCGGTAGTCAAAATCGTTCCTCAGTTGTTCATGGCCGCCGACCATGATGGGGTGATTCGGGAAAAGCGGGCGAGGTGACTGATGACGTAGACGGCATGACAAGAGAAGCTCTGTTCATGAAGGCGGAAATCCTGCGCCGGAATGAGGCCATCCACGGAGTGCGACGAGTCGTCGCGAGTTCGCGATTATTTGGTCCGCGATCAGCCGAAACGACAACGTGATTGCGTATGCCAAGTCCGCCGATTCGTCAAGAAATCGACGACGCGGGCCGAACGCGCCGCGATGTTCAGCTTGACCGGGGTTTTCAATACGGTTTAGGAATCGGAGATTTTCGCGTCCATCCAGTTCTTGTCGGCAGTCCGTTCAAAAACCCCAAGTGCAAGGAGCGAGAAAAGTTTAAGGTTGAAGCGTAGTTAGTAATACGCGAGAGTTTGAACTTTTTGCAGCGACGCGGCAATTGGGAGTTTTTCAACGGACTGTTAAGCCCCATTAACGCCCAGGAGGTGTCAGTGTCCGTCCATGTGGTTCATCATCCGCTCGTGCAGCACAAGCTCGGGGTCATGCGCCAGCATGACGTCAGCACCAAGAACTTTCGGGAACTGGCCTCGGAACTGGCCAGACTGTTGACCTACGAGGCGACCAAGGATCTCGTCACCGAGACCAGGACCGTCAAGGGATGGTGCGGGCCCGTTCAAGTGCAGCGGATCAAGGGCAAAAAGATCACCGTGGTGCCCATTCTCCGGGCCGGTCTGGGCATGCTGGACGGCGTGCTGGACATGATCCCCGGGGCCAAGGTCAGCGTGATCGGCATTTACCGCAACGAGGAAACCCTGGAACCGGTCCGCTACTACGTCAAAACCGCCGGAAACATCGACCAACGGATGGCCCTGATCCTGGACCCGATGCTGGCCACCGGCGGGACCCTGCTGGCCACCATCGACCTGCTCAAGGAAGCCGGTTGTCGCCGGATCAAGGGCGTCTTCCTGGTGGCCGCGCCCGAAGGCCTGCGCCGGGTGGAAGCGGCCCATCCGGACGTGGAAATCTACTTGGCGGCAGTGGACGAACGCCTTGACGACCGAGGCTACATTCTGCCCGGGCTGGGAGATGCCGGGGACAAGATATTCGGTACTAAATAATATCGAGGGAGCCATCATGACGGAAAAAACAACTTCGACGATTTCCACGCCGGAATACAATTTTCGGCTCAAAGACAGCCTGCTTGGCCTGCAAATGCTGTTCATCGCCTTCGGCGCCCTGGTTCTGGTCCCGCTGCTCACCGGCCTGGATCCCAACGTGGCCCTGTTCACCGCCGGCGTCGGGACACTGCTGTTTCAGATCATCACCAAGGGCAAGGTCCCGGTGTTTCTGGCTTCCTCCTTCGCCTTCATTCCGGCCATCATGTTCGGCGTCCAGACCTGGGGCATTCCGGCCACCATGTCCGGCCTGGCCGCGGCCGGTCTCGTCTACGTGCTCCTGGGCCTGTTCATCAAGTGGCAGGGGCCGGGCATCCTGATGCGCGTCCTGCCGCCCATCGTCTATGCTCCGGTGATCATGGTCATCGGGCTGATTCTGGCTCCGGTGGCCGTGAACATGGCTCTGGGCAAGACCGGGGACGGGTCCATCCAACTGATCAGCGAAGGCTTGGCATTGTTCATCGCTCTGGCCTCCCTGACCACCACCATCCTGGTCACTCTGCTGGGCAAGGGCGTCTTCCGCCTGGTGCCGATCATGTTCGGCATCCTGGTGGGATACGTGCTCTGTCTGCTGTACGGCCTGGTCGATTTCACCCCGGTCCGGGAGGCCCCCTGGCTGGCCCTGCCCAACTTCGTCCTTCCGGAATGGAACTGGCAGGCCATCCTGTTCATCGTCCCCATCGCCATTGCCCCGGCCATCGAGCACTTCGGGGACATCCTGGCCGTGAGCAGCCTGACCGGTAAAAACTACGTCAAGGATCCGGGCATTCACCGGACCATGTTCGGCGATGGTCTGGCCACCACGGTAGCCGCCTGCCTGGGCGGGCCGCCCAACACCACCTATTCCGAGGTCACCGGCGGCGTGGCCCTGACCAAGGCCTTCAACCCGGCAATCATGACCTGGGCGGCCATCGCGGCCATCGTCCTGGCCTTCGTGGGCAAGCTCGGCGCGTTGCTGCAGACCATCCCGGTCCCGGTCATGGGCGGCATCCTGGTCCTGCTGTTCGGCGCGATCATGGTGGTCGGCCTGAACACCCTGGTCCGGGCCAAGGAAGACCTGATGGAGCCCCGCAACCTGATCATCATCTCCGTGATCGTGGTCTTCGGCATGGGCGGCATGGCCTTCCAGACCGGCGAGTTCGTGCTCAAGGGCATTGGCCTGGCTGCCATCGCGGGCATTATCTTGAACCTGATTCTGCCGGATCGGAAGATTTAGGTTTGGGGTTGGTTCACGTTTCAGCGACGGGACCACCGTACCGTACATCTTTTAACCGTTGAACCGTGAACCGTGAACCGTGAACCGTTGAACCCAGGAACCCTACGGGAGAACGTCCATGATGAGCGATGATGCCCGCCGCATTCTGCTGTGGGGGCTGGAGGCCGTGGCCTGGGTCTTCCGGGGAGCCGACGGAGGGCGCTGGTCCCAGGTCCGGACCGACTGCCTGCCCAAGTTGGCCGGGATTCTTCTTTTCCTGCAATCACGGGGACTGGTTGACGTCGACCTGCTCGATCTGGCCGAACAGGTCCACCTCCTTGCAGACGAGAATGCCTCGGCCATGACACCGGAAAACCTGGAGGCGGAATACGTCCGGCTGTTCGTGAACCACCGCGGCGGGACGAGCGTTCCTTTGTGCCAATCGTGTTATACAGGCGAAGGCCTGATGATGGGCGATCCAGCCGTGGCCATGCAGTCCCGGCTGGATCGGGCAGGCCTGAAGGTCGACATGACGCTGGGCATGCCCCCGGACCACATTGCCATTGAGTTGGTCTACCTGATGTCCCTTTTTCCGGAACACCTCCCACAGTCGGCTTTGACGCCGACGTTATCGCCCACTTCATCGGCGGATGATTCGCTTGGCGAATCACCCGCCGAATTCGCCAGCCAAGTGCTTTCGTCCTGGGTCGGCGAACTGCAAAAGCGGACGATCGAGGCCCAGGCCTCCCCTTTGTTTCACCTCGCGGTGTCTGTTCTTGTCGTTTTGAACGAATGCATCAAAGATGAAAACGCTCAAATCAAAAACCTGACCCGTGCATGACGGAAATACTGCTGAACGCCATTCTCAATCTTTTTGCACTTCAAGCATCGACACTTGCCGCAACCGAACGGCAAACCCTGCGTGAGGTCTTGGAGCGCTATCTGCGTGGCCACTTGAAGTTATGGAACGTGGTCGGGTATATTGAATTGTTTGACATGGCGCTCGAGTTGCAAGAGCACCTCAATATCGAAGAAAAAGTCACCCGGACCGAGGACATCGCCGGACAACTCGGCGTCAAGATGCCGCTTCGGGAACAGTACGTCTTTCTGCTGTACTGTCTCCAGCCCGTTGGCTGGCTCCCGACAGAAGAACCGGCACGGCGACTGACCGACGTCACCTGCGCGGCCATGGCTGTTGATCCCGCCCAGGTGGACGCCCTGCGTCGGTTGTACATCCATCCCTTTTCCCAACTCCCTGCGACGTCCGCCTATCTGGTCAAGGAAGACAAGCCGACGGATGTACTCCGCAACACCCACTTTGAACCAACCTGCGCTCGCATCGATCGCCCGGACTTTCACGGTGCGTTCATCGTCCTGCGCGTGAGCGATGTGAATCTTCTGCTGGTGGCCGCCGGTCCGGGCCCGGCAATCAGCCTGGATTCCGCTCCGTTGCACCCCGGCTGTCCCCAGCCGTTCAATCCGGGTGCCATCCTCTCCGATTCCCGCGGCAACCGCGTTTATTACGGCGAAGTGGATGCGGCCCTGCATTGCCGGGAGCATGGCAAGGCTGAGGACGCGAGGCTTTGGTTTCAGGCCCAGAACCTGGACTTCCGCTATCCCGGCAGCGACAACGGCCTGCACGATTTCAGCTTCGACCTGACCGGCGGCATGTTGGTCGGGGTAATGGGCGTGAGCGGTGCGGGCAAATCAACATTGCTGAACATCCTCAACGGTCAGGTTGCGCCGGATTCCGGTCGTCTGCTGGTCAACGGCGTGGATTTGCACCGCGAACCCGGGCGCCTGGAAGGCGTCATCGGTTACGTGCCCCAGGACGACCTGCTTTTTGACGAACTCAGCGTGTTTGACAACCTCTATTACAACGCCTCGCTGTGCATGGCCCACATCAGTGACGACGCGCGCAAAAAGCGGGTGGACACGCTGCTGGATGAACTCCAGCAGTTGAACATCCGTGACCTCAAGGTCGGTTCGCCGCTGCAAAAGACCATCAGCGGAGGCCAGCGCAAACGGCTGAACATCGCCCTGGAGCTGATTCGCGAACCCGCGATCCTTTTCGTGGATGAGCCCACCTCGGGCCTGTCCTCGTCGGACTCGGAAAATGTCATGGCCCTGCTCAAAGCCCAGGCAGCCAAAGGCCGATTGGTGATCGTGGTCATCCATCAGCCTTCCTCGCGCATCTTCAAGATGTTCGATCGCTTGTGGATCATGGATCAGGGCGGGCGGCCCATCTACGACGGCAATCCCCTGGACGCCATCGTGCATTTCCGCTCCCAGGTTTTTCAGGCCGGCATGGATGAATATGCCTGCCCCAGTTGCGGCAGCGTCAATCCGGAGCAGCTTTTTGAAATCATCGAGGCCAGGGCTGTTGGTTCGGACGGGCTCTATACCCGCGAACGGCTCGTTTCTCCGGAGCAGTGGCGCAGCCGCTTTCAAGCCAGCAAGATCCAGCAAACGTCAGGTCACAAGACAGCGCCCGACCCAGCGCCTGGCCCGGCGTCAGGCCCGGTGCCCGACTCGGCGCCCGACCCTGCCATGGTCACGGCCACGGATTTTCCGGAAATCGAACGTCGTTTGCAGCGGCCTTCGTGGTTCGGCCAGCTGCGGATTTTTTTCCTGCGCACGCTCAAGGGGCGCCTGGCCAACGGACAGTATCTGCTGGTCAACCTGCTGGAACCTCCTGTTCTGGCCTTGTTGGCCGCGCTCATTTCCCTGGGGGCCTGGGGCGCGGACTACTCGTTCATGGACAACCGGAACATTTCCACCTTTTTCTTCATCAGCGTGATTGTCGCCCTGTTCCTGGGCATGAGCGTCAGCGCCGAGGAAATCAACCGTGACCAGAAGATCCTCAAGCGCGAAAGTTTTCTGAACTTGAGCTGGTCAGGCTACATCACCGCGAAAACGCTCTACCTCATGGCCCTGGTCGCCCTGCAGATGGCCCTTTTCGTGATCGTGGGGAACACGGTGCTGGGCGTGCCGAATATGAACGTCCCCACCTGGATCGTGCTTTTCAGTTGCGCCGCGGCCTCCTGCCTGTTGGGGCTGAACATCTCGGCGGCCTTCAAGTCCGCCGTAACCATCTATATCCTCATCCCGCTGCTGCTGGTACCGCAAATGATGCTCGGCGGCGCGGTGATTCCCCTGGACGACCTGCTGCATCGTCAGGCCGGTCACCGGAACACGCCGTTGGTGGCGAACATGATGCCTTCGCGGTGGGGCTATGAGGCTCTGGTGGTGCATCAGTACCTGACCAACGAGTATACTTCCCGCTTTCTTCCCTGGAAATTGATTGAATCGCAATACAACTATCTGATCAATATCCATATCCCTGAAATGCGAGCTTTGGCCGATTATCCGCTCCTGGCCGAGAACACGGACAACCGGGCCGAAGTCGCGCGCCGACTTGCCGCTCTGGGGGATGAAATCCGCTATGTGGAAGAGCTGAGCGGCCTTCCCAGCCATATTGACCCGGCCCGGCTTGGCCCCGGGAACTACGGGCCGGAGATCAGAAACACGGTCAAAGCCTGGCTGGATCAGGCCGTGGCGGCCTTCCGTGCCAACCGCGCCGAGGCTTCGGCGCATCGCCGGGCGCAGGAGGACCGACTGCGTGAGGAACATGGCCGCGACGGTCTTGCGGCCATCCAACAGCGACATTTCAATCAGGAAATCGCTGATCTGGTGATGAACGTGAAGTCTTTGGAGTCTGTCCGGTTATCGGGGGAGCGGCTGGTCCAGGTGGCCTCGCCTATTGCCAAGGCCCCGGAGTCGGCTTGGGGGGCCGCGCATTTCTTCGCCGCCCACAAACACCTCGGCACCTGGACCGTCTCCACGTACGGCTTCAACATCGCCATGCTCTGGCTTATGGCCGGCGTCCTCTTTGCGGCGCTGTACGGCAAAATCCTGCCCCGGCTGTTCGCCGCCGGCAGATCAGTCATGCAGCCTTGGAAACAATCGTAATCCACACAACATCAACCTTATCAAGGGAGAAACCATGAAACATCCATTACTTGTACTGACCCTCGTTTGCCTGTTTGCAGCCCCCATGGCCCACGCGGCTGAAAAACAGGAAGAACTCCGCTCCGTTGCCAATCTGGTGATCGAGCGGATCAATGCCGGAGATATGACCGGGATGATGCAGCAGTTGGAACTCTACAAGGAGGCCGGCCTCTCCTACCAGCCCACGCTCACGTTGCCCCTGGTCGTCGACGAGATGAGCGACGAAGAACTGAACACCCTCCTGGGGATGCTCACTTTCGACGCCAACTATGCCATGGTCTTCGGCAAGTTGCAGGAATCCATGGAAACCAGGGCGTTTATCCGTGAAGAACTGATGCCGCGCATGCAGGCGTATGACAAGATGGATATCGCCCAGCCGGACCAAGCCATTGTCGAGTCATTGCTCCGCGATCCATATGACGCCGAGGCCCGCCGACAGCTCAACGAACACGTCTCGAACCAGATCAAACGCATTGTCGAGGCCGCGGCGAACGATCAGGAGTTGATGATCGTTATTGTGGAAAGCTTCTACGGTGCGCTTATCCAGGGTCTTTTCGTGGCTTCAACCCTGGCCCTGGACATGCCCGCCAATCCACAGCTCGTCGCATTATTCAATGAGCAACTGATCCGCCTGGAATTTTTCGATGAGCTTGTACATAATCTGCAGCACAGCGAACTCCGCTCCGTTTTCGGCCAGGAAGAACGATGCTCCATCGTGGACCCGCTCATTGCCCGGCTTGTCGCCGCCCAGGGAGCCCTTAGCCCCGAGCTCATCGGTGAAATCCACGGCATCACCGCCCAGGCCAGAGCCCGGTACGCCTATTTCGGCGAGTAGTCGTCCTTTCCGGGCTCCATTGCATGGACAAGCAGGCTATTACCATTATGGAAACCCCTTAACCATCTAGATTAGCTGACTTTGCCAGGCCCATTGTTTTGGTTATGCTAACATTCATGCATCAACGTTGAATGCGTATCATGCTGAATTCGCATGGGTTTAATCAGGAACAAATTATCCTGCTTTCTCCGCTTCAACCACTTGACGAGAGGGAGAGTCTTATATAGACACGTTTCCTTCAACGCATTCCCTGGTAGCTCAATCGGCAGAGCGGGTGGCTGTTAACCACTAGGTTGGCGGTTCAAATCCGTCCCGGGGAGCCAAGACAATCAAGGCCTCTAGAATTTCTAGAGGCCTTTTTTGTTGCAAATTCGTTCTCATCAAAAATCCAAATCGCCATCGATATCGATACCGCTCTGGTAGCGCGTGAGAACAAATCTGCCCTTCGTAATGGCAAACCTGCTTGCACGCCTTTGCGATGAATGATACGGAACTGTTCAGAATTTATGAGGTTAACCCCCTCCATGTCCAGAATGCTCCTGGTCCGGCAAGGTCATCAGCATCCAGGGTGCCGACACGATCACGGTGCAGGCAAAGACAAAGCAAATTTCGGGATGAGTTGAATGAGATCGGGCAGTAATGGCTGAGGTACACCACTCCCACAACCTGACTGAACCAAAAGGAGTCATCTCATGGGCGACACGAAAGGCAAGAAGGAAAAGGCCAAGGACAAGAAGCAGAAAGATGCCAAGAAGGAAAAGCAGAAAAAGGGGAAATAAAGCGCTGCCATGGTTTTTCGCGCTGCGCGAAATAATTGATCATTCACTAAGAACAGGCTTTGCCGAAGAGCAGGGCCTGTTTTTTTTGAGGACTGAAATGGGAACTGGCTGTTTTTTCTGTAGGGAAGGATCATGATCACCGGCGAACTCAAATCCAAGGTTGACCGCATCTGGGACACGATGTGGTCCGGCGGCATTTCCAACCCGCTTTCGGTCATCGAGCAGCTGACCTACCTGTTGTTCATCAAGCGCCTGGACGAACTGCATACGCTCCGGGAACGCAAGGCCGCCAGGATCGGCCAGCCCCTTGAAGACCCGATCTTCGCCCCGGATCAGGACAACCTGCGCTGGTCACGGTTCAAGGAAACCGCGCCGGAGATCATGTTCGCCACGGTGCGCGATCACGTCTTTCCCTTCATCAAGATCCTCGGGCACAATGGCGACGACCAGGCCGGGAACGGCAGCACCTACAGCCAGCACATGAAGGACGCCCTGTTCATGATGCCCACGCCCCGCGTCCTGGCCAACGTGGTGGATCAGCTCGACGGCATTGACATGGCGGACAGCGACACCAAGGGCGACCTGTACGAATACATGCTGGGCAAGATCGCCAGCGCCGGACAAAACGGCCAGTTCCGGACCCCGCGCCACATCATCAACCTGATGGTGGCCATGACCGCGCCCACACCCAGGGACATCATGTGCGACCCGGCCTGCGGCACCTGCGGTTTCCCCGTGGCCGTGGCGGAATACCTGCGTAAGCGCCACCCCGAAATTTTCAGCGACCCCAAACACCGGGAACACTTCAGCCACGGCCTGTTCCACGGCTTTGACTTCGACTCCACCATGCTGCGCATCGGCAGCATGAACATGCTCCTGCATGGGATTGAAAACCCGGACATCCGCTACAAGGACTCCCTGGCCCAGGCCGACGAGGACGACGCCGAACGGTACACCCTGATCCTGGCCAATCCGCCCTTTGCCGGAAGCCTGGACTACGAATCCACGGCCAAGGACCTTTTGCGGATCGTCAAGACCAAGAAAACCGAACTGCTCTTCCTGGCCCTGTTCCTGCGCCTGCTCCAGACCGGAGGCCGGGCCGCCGTCATCGTTCCGGACGGCGTGCTCTTCGGATCATCCAAGGCCCACAAAGCCCTGCGCAAAATCCTGGTGGAAGACCAGAAGCTGGACGGAATCATCTCCATGCCCTCGGGCGTCTTCAAACCCTACGCCGGAGTCTCCACGGCCATCGTCCTGTTCACCAAGACCAATTCCGGCGGCACGGACCACGTCTGGTTCTACGACATGCAGGCCGACGGCTTCTCCCTGGACGACAAACGCACCCCGCAACCCAGCAAAAACGACATCCCGGACATCCAGACCCGCTGGCGAAACCGTGATGCCGAGACAGACCGCAAGCGCACGGAAAAAAGCTTCCTCGTGCCCAAAGCCGAGATCGTGGGCAACGACTACGACCTGTCCATCAATCGGTACAAGGAAGTGGAGTACGAGGCCGTGGAGCATGAGCCGCCGAAGGTGATTTTGGAGAGGCTGGCGCGGTTGGAGGATGAGATTGCGGAGGGGCGGCGGGAGCTGGAGGGGATGCTGGGATGAAGAAGGAGATTTCAAAGAAACACAAAGGGCGAGGGGTAGGACAATGGGTAAAAGCTCCGCACTACACAGCGAATTGATCTTGATGAGCGTCATACCCGGTCTGAAACTTGATTTGTCACACTATGTGTTATACACAATGAGCCAAGAGTGACACATGGCCAGGGTATTCAAAAGCGCGTGGTTTGTCCGTTTCTCCCGCAAGGAAAAGATTGCGGACCATCAACTTCTGGATGTTGCTCACAGAGTGAAGGATGGGATGGCCGACGTTGAACTTGGGGGCGGGGTTTTCAAGCAAAGGCTGACACGGCCGGGGCGTGGAAAGTCCGGAGGGTTTCGCGTTATCATCCTGTTTCGTGCGGGCAAATCGATATTCTTTGTCTATTGCTTTGCTAAAAAGGACTTGGCAAACCTCCGCTCCAGCGAAGTGGAGATGTTCAAGAAAATGGCAAGTCACTTGTTTGCGCTCTCTGATGAACAGTTGGATGCATTGATTGCCAATGGACAATTCCAGGAGGTGCTGGAAAATGATGAAAAAATATAAATCCGAAGCGCTCGCGGCTATCCACGAGACCATGGAGGCTTTGCATGAAATCGGCGCCATTGACAAAAGTACAATGCGTCAATTCGACGAATCCTGCCTGACACCGGTTATGGAACTCAGCCCGGAAGAAATCAGAACACTGCGAGCACGCGAGCAGGCAACCCAGCAGGTTTTTGCAAGGTACCTCAATGTATCAAAAAATCTTGTCTCTGACTGGGAGCGCGGCGTCAAAAAACCAGGCGGCCCTGCCTTGCGCCTTTTGACCGTTGTTCACAAGAAAGGTCTCCAATCCATAGCCTGATCGAATACCTGCTCTTCGTAAGCAGTGTGCATTTGGAAGGGCAGCTGGAGTATGAAGGGGTGCTGGGATGAAGTGGGAAAAAGTAAGTCTTGGAGATGTTGTCACTTTTCGCGGCGGAGGCACTCCTCGAAAGGATGTTCAAGAGTTTTGGTCTAATGATATTCCTTGGGCAACAGTAAAAGATTTTAGAGGATTATCTTTGTCTTGTGCGCAGGATTCAATCAGCAGGAAAGGACTAGAATCAAGCTCGGCAAATCTGATTCCTGCTGGACACGTCATTATTCCAACACGTATGGCACTTGGTAAAGCTGCTATCAACACAATCGAAATTGCAATAAATCAAGATCTTCGTGCATTAATTCCAAAATTGCCTTTGGAACCTAAATATTTACTTCATTCGATACTAGGCCTTGCTGATGTAATTGTACAAAATGGATCAGGAGCTACTGTAAAAGGTATTACGCAAGAAAAACTTGCTAAACTTGAAATTCAACTTCCCCCAATCGCAGAACAAAAACGCATCGCAAAAATCCTCGACGCAGCAGAAACCTTGCGGGCCAAGCGCCGCGAGGCGCTTGCCCAGCTTGATACGTTTGTCCAGTCGACTTTTCTGGATATGTTTGGTGATCCGGTGACGAATCCGAAAAACTTTCCTGTCGAGCAATTGTCAGATTTTTACATTGATTCAAAAAACGGAACAAAATGTGGGCCATTCGGTAGTGCACTTAAAAAAGATGAAATTGTTGGTTCTGGCATTCCTGTTTGGAATATGGACAATATTGATTCATCAGGAAGAATGGTGATGCCCTTTCGGATGTGGATAACTGATAATAAATTCCGAGAACTTGAGGCATATGGTGTAACTGATGGGGATGTCCTCATTTCTCGTGCGGGGACTGTCGGGAAAATGTGTGTAGCGGCACATTTTAAAAGTTCAAAGAGTATTATCAGCACCAATTTGATTAGGGTCCGCTTCGGGCCAAACTTGCTTCCAATATTTTTCGTGTCTTTAATGACGTATTGCAAAGGACGTGTAGGGCGCTTGAAGACTGGGCCAGACGGAGCCTTTACACACATGAGTACTGGTGTTCTAGATAAACTAAAATTTCCATACCCTCCGCTCCCCCTCCAACACCACTTCGCCTCCATCGTTGAATCCATTGAGCGCCAAAAGGCCCGGCTCCGCGCGCATTTGGCCGAATTGGACACGCTCTTTGCCTCGTTGCAACATCGGGCCTTCAATGGGGAATTGTAGACCATGAGTCTTGGCATCTTCAATCCAGATGAGTTGCGCGAAGATATTGATCTTGAGGCAAAACGTGCTGGCGGGCGGGATGGTCGTGGGGCTTTGCCGCAAGACGTGTTCGAAACCTATTCCGCCTTTGCGAATACCGACGGCGGGGTCATTTTGCTGGGAGTGACGGAGCGCGAGGACGAAACACTCCAGGTTCATGGGATCGAAAACCCGGACCGCGTGATCTCCGACCTTTGGGCGCAGCTCAACAATCCCCAAAAGGTTAGCCGGAACATTCTGTCAAACACGGCGATCCAGACCCTTCCAACGGCCAACAATCGCTGGGTCATCAGAATCCACGTGCCCCGCGCTTCTCGCAAGGAGCGGCCCGTATTCATCAATGGCAATCCCCTCAGCGGCACCTTTAAGCGCCAGCACTCCGGGGATTTTCGCTGCCCGGAGAATGAAGTTCGGAGGATGCTGGCCGAACAGGTCGAAGATGCCCGGGACGCCCGATTGCTGGAAGGGTTTGGTCACACCGACATCGACGAGAGTACTCTGAAAGCCTACCGCAACCGCTTCAGCGCGGCCAAGCCGGATCACCCGTTCAGTAGCGCCGACGACATGGAATTCCTGCGCCAACTGGGTGGATGGATGCGCGATCGACAAACCGGAACGCAAGGGCTGACCATGGCCGGTCTCTTGATGTTCGGCAAGCAGACCTCCATCCAGGAGGCGATGCCCAACTATTTCGTGGACTACCGCGAGTTGCCGCCGAACGGCTCGCGAAACAGCTGGGTTGATCGGCTGACCCCTGACGGCTCATGGTCCGGCAACCTGTTCGACTTTTATCGATTCACGATCCTGCGCCTTTTTCGCGACCTGAAAATCCCATTCAAGTTGAATCAGGACCAACGTGAAGATGAAACGCCGATCCACATGGCTTTGCGGGAAGCGTTGGTGAATGCGATTATTCATGCCGACTACTCGGGCTCTCTTTCCATCCTCGTGTTCAAGGGGCCGGATTACTATGAGTTTCGTAATCCGGGGCGGATGCGCATTCCCATCAACGACGCATTGGCAGGTGGAAACAGCGATTGCAGAAATCGCAACATGCAGAAGATGTTCGCCTTACTCGGCCTGGGCGAACAAGCCGGATCGGGCATTCCTCGCGTATTGGAAAACTGGAAGTCGCAACACTATCGTCCTCCTGAACTATCCGAGAACCGCGAACTGGACTACACCGTGCTGCGGTTGCGCACCGTCAGTCTGTTGCCCGAAGACGCCTTGCACCGCCTACGGCTGCGCTTTGGTCCAGGATTCGATCACTTGGACGAGCAGAAACGAATGACCCTCGCCACGGCTGAGATCGAGGGCTACGTATCCAACTCCCGTTTGAAGCAAATCACAAAACTCCATCCCCGAGACATCACGTTGCTGCTCAAGGGGCTGGTGGACAGTGGAATGCTCGAGGCTGACGGGAAAGGGCGGGGCACCACCTATCGGATATCCGGAGTTGAAGCCGTCGACTTGGCCGTCAGCTCCGAAGATTCGGCCTCGAGGTCCGAAGATACCTTGTCGAGCTCCGAAGATTCGGCCTCGAGGTCAGAAGATACCATGTTGAGGTCCGAAGATTCAGCTTCTGCCATCGTTGGGCAACGCGGCCCGTTGTTGGACAACCCGGAACAGGATGCATGCCTTCTCGAAATAGCCAAGCCTGTCAGAAATGCCCGTAGAGTCAGCGGAGACGTTATCCGTTCCTCGATCCTGAAACTCTGTGCCGGACATTTTCTGACACTTGCTCAGATTGCGAATCTTTTAGGGCGATCCTCCATCGACATCCGTCAGCGGTTTATCAAGCCATTGGTTGACGAAGGTCTGCTGGAGCGCCGTTTCCCCCAGCAACCCAATCATGAACAACAGGCGTATCGGAGCACAGAAAAAACAGTGACTTCCAACTGCGCAACTTTGGAAAGAAATTGTTGAAACACTGCGTTGTTCGGTTCATTGACGCAAGGTTTAAAAATGATGGCTCAATATGCGTTTCAGAGAACCGATAATGGACTGATAACGGGCCGATAATGGACCGATATGGACAGATATGGACCGAAAATGAGATGTTTCGATGCGATTTGAAGTGGTAGCGAGGGGTTATTGAGGCAGATAATTATGGGGACCACGATGAGCAATTTTACCTTTATACCTCCGGAGCTTCAGTCCATTGCCGAACCCGCGACCAAGGCGGAAGGCCATATCAAGGGCGATCCTCGCGCGGCCTGTTTTCATGCCCGCTTCGCCCTGGAGGCCGCGGTGCACTGGTTGTACCGCCATGATGCCGGGTTGCGCATGCCTTATGACCAGACTCTGGGGGCGCTGCTGCATGAGCCGTCCTTCCAGAACCTCCTGCCCCAGGCCGTCTATCAGAAGACACGGGTGATCCAGAAAGTTGGCAACCAGGCCGTGCATGGCGCGCGACCGATTCAGGAGTCGGACGCCTTGCAGGTGGTCAGGGAACTGTACCACATCTGCCATTGGCTGGTGCGCACGTACCTGCCCAAGGATCTGCCGCAAGGTGGCCTTTCCTGGCGGGACGATCAGGTGCCGTCTCCCATCGGCGGAGCCGGGGTTGTTCCGCGCAAAGAGCTGGAGGCTCTGGAAAAACGGCTGGCCGAGCAGGGCCGGGAGGCCCTCAAGCACCAACAGGAACGCGACGCCCTGGATGCCGAGTTGCAGGCTTTGCGCGATCAGTTGGCCCAGGAACGCGACAAGGCGCGGCAACAGCCCGACACCCATGACTATTCCGAGGCCGAAACCCGGCGCTACCTGATCGACATGGACCTGCGCCGCGCCGGGTGGCCCCTGGATCAGGCCCGCGACTGTGAATACGAAGTTCACGGTATGCCGAACAAACAGGGCATAGGCTACGTGGACTATGTGCTCTGGGGAGACGACGGCAAGCCCCTGGCCGTGGTGGAGGCCAAGAAGACCACGGTTGATCCGGCCCTGGGCCAGCAGCAGGCCAAACTCTACGCTGACTGTCTGGAAGGAAAGTACGCCCAGCGTCCGGTGATCTTCTACTCCAACGGCTACGAAACCTGGCTCTGGGACGACACGGCCTATCCGCCCCGCCGCGTGGCGGGGTTCTACAAGAAGGACGAGTTAGCCAGACTGGTCCTGCGTCGGTCCCTGCGCCAAGCTCTGGACGTGGCCCAGGCCAAGGACGCCATCGCCGAACGGTACTACCAGAAGCGGGCCATCGGGAGCATCTTCCGGCAGTTTGCCCAGGCCCGCCGCAAGGCCCTGCTGGTCATGGCCACGGGCACGGGCAAGACCCGGACGGTCATCTCCCTGGTGGACGTGTTGCAGCGAGCCGGATGGGTCAAGCGCGCCCTGTTCCTGGCGGACCGGGTCTCCCTGGTGAACCAGGCCGTGGGCGCCTTCAAGGCGCATCTTCCGGAATCCAGCCCGGTGAATCTGGTCACGGACAAGCATGCCGAGGGCCGGGTCTTTGTCTGCACCTACCCGACCATGATGGGGTTGATCGACGAGACCCAGGGCGGCCAGGCCCGCTTCGGCGTCGGCCATTTTGATCTGGTGATCATCGACGAGGCCCACCGCTCGGTCTACCAGAAATACCGGGCCATCTTCCGCTACTTCGACGCCCTGCTGGTCGGCCTGACCGCCACGCCCCGCGAGGAGGTGGACAAGAACACCTACGAACTATTCGACCTGGAACCGGGCGTGCCCACGGACGCCTACGAGCTGGAACAGGCCGTGACCGACGGCTATCTGGTTCCGCCCAAGGTCCGGCAGGTGGACCTGCGATTTCCCAGGGAGGGCATTGACTACGATTCCCTGAGCGATGAGGAAAAGGCCCAGTGGGAGGGGCTGGATTGGGGAGACGACGACGATGAGGGCAAACTGCCGGATTTCGTCAACGCCAGCGCCATCAACAACTGGCTGTTCAACACGGATACCGTGGACAAGGTGCTCCAGTACCTGATGGAGCACGGCCATAACGTGGACGGCGGAGATCGGCTGGCCAAGACGATTATCTTTGCCCGCAACCACGACCACGCCATGTTCATTGAGCAGCGTTTCAACCATCACTACCCGCATTACGCCGGGCAGTTCGCCAGGGTCATCGACAACCGGGTCAAATACCCGCAGAGCCTGATCGACGACTTCTCCCAGAAGGACAAGTTCCCGATCATCGCCATTTCCGTGGACATGCTGGACACGGGCATCGACATCCCGGAGGTGGCCAACCTGGTCTTTTTCAAGCCGGTCTACTCCAAGATCAAGTTCTGGCAGATGATCGGTCGGGGAACCAGGCTGTGCCTGAATCTTTTTGGACCAAGCCTGGACAAGGAGGACTTCCGGGTCTTCGACTTCTGTTTCAACTTCGAATTCTTCCGCGAGAACCCCGACGGGATCAACGCCCTGGAAGGCGCTCCCCTGGGTGTTCGCCTGTTCCGCTCCCGTGTGCGGCTTCTGGGCCATCTTCAAAACACGCCGGACCTGGACCCGGACGTGACGCTGCGCGGCACCCTGGCTGAGGGGCTGCACGGCGAAGTGGCGGCCATGAACCGGGCGAACTTCATCGTACGCATGCACCTGGAGGCCGTGGAGCGGTTTCAGCAACGCGGGGCCTGGGAGCGACTGAGCGAAGCGGATCGGCACGTCCTGGAATCCGAAATCGCGGGCCTGCCCAACGAACTGCCCAGCGAGGACATCGAATCCCGCCTGTTCGATCTCACGCTCTTGCGCATGCAGCTGGCCCACACGGAAGGCAACGCCGCGGTCTTTGAAAGCCAGCGCCAACGGGTCGTGGATATGGCCATGCTCCTGGAAGACAAGGCCGCCATCCCCGCCGTGGCCCGCGAACTGGCCTATCTGGTCCGGGTGCAGGAAAGCGAATTCTGGGAGGGCATCGGTTTGGTCGGATTGGAAGAGCTGCGGCTGCGGCTGCGCGGACTGGTTCCGTTCCTGGAAAAGAAAAAGCGCAGTGTCGTGTACACCAGCTTTCAGGATGCAATCACGGGCACACAAGCATTTGAGGCGGTCCCCATGCCCCGGATGACCGGCCCCCAATACGAAAAGAAGGTCAAGGACTTCCTGCGCAACCACCTGGACCACATTGTGATCCACCGCCTGCGGACCAACCAGCCCCTGACCCGAACCGACCTTCAGGGTCTGGAGCGCACCCTGACCGAGATCGGCGAAGAGGAAGGCAGGTCGCTGCTCTCCGGCCTTCTGGCCCGCAGCCAGGCCCCATCTCTGGCCCATTTCGTGCGCACCCTGGTAGGGATGGACAGGTTCGCCGCCCAGTCCGCCTTTTCCGACTTCCTGAACGACCGCAGCCTCACCTCGCAACAAATCCGGTTCATCGAGATGATCATCGACCAACTTACCATGCGGGGCACCATGGAGGCCAAGGCCCTTTACGAGCCACCCTTCAGCGGTCTTCACGCCGGGGGGCCGGAGGAGCTGTTTCGAGGCAAAGAGAAGATCGTCGAAGGGATATTTGACGCTTTGAAGTCGGTTCACAGCGGGGTGGATGCGAAGGCGGCCTGAATTCGGTCGGAATGCAGAAAAATGTCTTCCAGCTTGCGGCAGGACAAGACTTGGGGTAGGGCTCTTTCCATCAACGAGCTCGGTTGCCGAGCCCGGAAACCAACGAGGTGGTGGGTATGCGCTTTCTGATTGTCGAGGACGACTTTACCAGCAGATTGATGCTTCAACGGATCATCAAGCCCTACGCGCAGTGCGATCTGGCGGTGAATGGCGAAGAGGCGGTCCAGGCCTTCAAGATGGCCCACGAGGAAGGGCAGCCCTACGACTTGGTCTTGATGGACATCATGATGCCCGTCAAGGACGGCCAGCAGGCCCTGATGGATATCAGGGAGTACGAACGCTCCCAAGGCGTCAGCCCCAAGGATGAAACACGGGTGATCATGCTCACGGCCCTGGGTGATCCGAAAAACGTCGTGGACGCCTATTACAAAGGCGGTGCCAGCTCGTATCTGGTCAAACCCATCGACAAGAGCCTGCTCCTGGAGGTCATCCGCAACACCGGCCTGCGGATCTGACGTCTTTCCCGCTTTCGATCCATCTTGGCATCTCATTTGAGCCCCGGACAGGGACGATACTTCCGTATAGCAAGAGAGCCGCGCAAGAATACTTGAGCGGCTCTCTTTTTTGCGAGGCTGAAGGACCGACCCGGATTCACTAGGCGATCCCCCGACGAAACCGCTCCAGATAGCGCTGGTAGACCCAGGCCCCCAACTCCTGAACGTCGTTCTCCCGCACGGGGGTCCAGGCGATCTTGCCGCTTTGGTCATTTTTTCCGTGATGGGTGATTTCCAGCCCGAACTCCACGTCCTTGTTCAGATAGTCCTCCCGCCTGTAGCTGATCCGCCCTTTCAACCAGAAGACCTGATGGCCGTTATCGGCCTGTTCGCTCAAGACAATCCAGACGACCAGTCTCGCTCCCTTCGTCCACGCGGCGGGGCCCACGGGCTTGCCCTCCGCGGCGGGAATCTCCCCCTTCGAAAGGGTTTCGGCGGAAATGTCCTTGAGCAACTTCGCGGCCAACCGCATCCGGATACCGCCCGCCGAAACGTCCTGAATGGTCACGAGACCCTGCTCGAAGTGCTGTCCCCCAACCATGGGCGGACGCAGTTTGGCCCGACCGGCCTCGGGGCACCGGAAGACCATTTTCCCTTCTTCCCAAAGCGAAAAATTCAAAATGTCGCCTGAGGCCGGATCAAGACGGATGCTGGACCGACGCTGGCCGATGTCCAGGCCGACGGGGCGTTTCAGGATCAGGTTGAAGTCGGATCGCGAGGCGGCGGCATCCAGGACCGGACTGGGAAAGTTGTAAAAAATGTCCGCCTTTCGAGAGTTGTCCCGGACCTTGAAATAACACGTCACCACCTGCCCCACCCAGGACTTGGGATTGGCGCTCAGCCCGGAAACCTCGACGGTCAGATTCCTGTCCCTGATCTCCCGGAGCATTCCGGAGACGTCGAACCGGCTGCCTTGTTCGCGAGTCAGGGATATGATGAACTTGGCGCGCAAATCCAGGGCGTCTTGCAGTAAGCCTTGAATGGTGTCCGGGTCGGTGATGCTCAGGGGAGGAGTCATGGGAGGAGTCTGGTCGGTATCTTGATCGAGTCGGGCTTGGAGTTTGTAAAATCGCAAAGCCCAGGCCAAGCACAGGATCTGGCCCAGGCATCTGGCCCAGGCATCTGGCACGGACATCTGGCACGGGCAAAGCCCTGGTTTTGGTCAGATCAGATTCGGATCAGGTCCATGTCTGGGCCTGTCGATCCAAGGTCCGATAATTGATGGCCTCGGCCAGGTGGTCTGCGGACAGCGTCTCCCTCCCTTCCAGGTCCGCGATGGTCCGGGCGATGCGCAACACACGGGTGTAGGCCCGGGCGCTGAGGCTCAATCGCTGGACCGCGGCCCCCAGAAATTCATGTTCCGCATCGCCCAGTGGGCAGAATGCATTCAACCACTTCCCGTCCAGATCGCTGTTGGTCAGCAGGGGAGAGTTGCGAAAGCGTTGGTATTGCAAGGCCCTGGCCTGTTCGATGCTTTCGAGCATGGTCGCGGAATCGCGGGAGCCACGTTGTCTGCGGAGTTCCTTATACGGCACTGCCGGGACTTCCACGTGCAGGTCGATCCGGTCCAGAAGCGGCCCGGAAAGGCGGGAGCGGTAGCGCTGGATCTGCTGCGGCGAGCAGGTGCACTGGTGCTGTTCGTCGGTGAGGTAGCCGCAGGGGCAGGGATTCATGGCCGCCACGAGCATCAGGTCCGCGGGATAGGTCAGGGACATGGCGGCTCGGGAAATGGTCACCACGCCGTCTTCCAGGGGTTGACGCAGCACTTCCAGGACATGCTTCTTGAATTCCGGCAGTTCATCCAGAAAAAGCACGCCGCGATGGGCCAGGGAGACCTCTCCCGGCCTGGGGTAGTGTCCTCCTCCGATCAACCCGGCGTCGGAAATGGTGTGGTGCGGGGAGCGAAACGGCCGGATCACCACCAGCGGCTGGTCCTTGGAAAGCATCCCGGCCACGCTGTAGACCTTGGTCACTTCCAGGGCTTCCTCGAACTCCAGGGCCGGCAATATCGAAGGCAGCCGCTTGGCCAGCATGGTCTTGCCGCTGCCCGGTGGGCCGAGAAAGAGGAGGTTGTGATTTCCCGCTGCGGCGATTTCAATGGCCCGCTTGGCATGCTCCTGGCCCTTGACCTCGCTGAAGTCCAGGATTGATTTGGTGCGATTTTTCCAAAGCTCGTCCAGATCGCAGACCGCCTTGGGGATGACTTCCTCGCCCAGCAGGAAACGCACGGCCTGGGCCAGGCTCTCCGCTCCGTACACGGACAATTCCTTGACCACCGCCGCTTCCTGGGCGTTGTCCGCGGGGACGATCAGCCCTCGCGCTCCCTGAGTTCGGGCCTTCAAGGCCAGCGGGAGGATGCCGGACACGGGCTTGAGTTCGCCGTTGAGGGACAATTCTCCGGCCAGGAAAAAGTCTTGGACCTGTTCCTGACGCAGCACCTCCACCCCGGTGAGCAGGCCCACGGCCAGAGGCAGATCGTAGGCGCTGCCTTCCTTGCGCATGTCCGCCGGGGCCAGGTTCACGGTGATTCGGGCCGGGGGCAGCTTGAAGCCGGTGTTCTTCAATGCCGCGAAAACCCGCTCCTTGCTTTCGCGCACCGCGCCCTCGGCCAGACCGACCATGGTAAACGAAGGCATGCCCTGGCGGGCGAAATCCACTTCCAGTTCCACGTGAAAGGCCTCGATGCCCATCAGCGCGGAGGTGGCGATCTTGGCCAGCATGCTCCTCCCGTATAGGTCGTCGGCTTATCGTAAAATGCGGCCCATCCGCTCCCAGCGAGGGCCCTCCCCCGCCTCCCAGGACCAGTAGATCCGCCAGGCCTTGCCCTTGATCCGTTCCCGATCCACGAACCCCCAGAAGCGGGAATCCAGCGATTCATCACGGTTGTCGCCCAGCACGAAATATTTGCCCTCGGGAACCTTAAGCGGGCCGAGGCGATCACGAGGCTGGACCTCACGGTGCGTGGCGTCCCGGAACCGGACATAGGGTTCGTCCAGCTCTCGCCCGTTGACCAGAACCCGTTTCCGGCGGATTTCCACGATGTCTCCGGGAAGGCCGACGACGCGCTTGATGAAGTCCTGAGGGCAGGCCTCGTCGGCCACGGGCAGGGAACATTGCAGCCACCGGGCAGGTTCCTCGGTAAAGACTGGCACGTCCTGACCGAACAAAAACACCACGATATCCCCGCGCTGCGGTTCATCCAGCTCGATGACGGCCCCGGTCAGCGGAATCTTCACGTCGTAGGCGAACTTGGTGACCAGGAGATGGTCGCCGACCAGCAGGGTGTCCAGCATGGAGCCGGAGGGTATTTTGAAGGCCTGGACCACGAAGGACCGGATCAGCAGGGCCAGGATCACGGCCAGGAGAATAGCCTTGACGTATTCTCCCAGGGTGGTCGCCAGGGATTTGGACATGCGCGAAACGGCTCTACTCAATGCGCTGGCCGAGCCGGTCCCAGCGTACGTCGCTCAAAAACCAGCGCGGACTGGCGGACCAGTATATCCGCCACGCCTTGCCTCGGATCTGCGACCTGGGCACAAACCCCCAGAATCGGGAGTCGTGGGAATTGAAACGGTTGTCGCCCAGGACGAAGTAGTGATCCTCGGGTACGGTTCGCGGCCCGAAATGGACCCGGGTCGGGCCGGGGTGCAGGGTCAGATAGGGCTCGTCCACCGCCTCGCCGTTGATGTACAGGGCCTGGTCCCGCACTTCCACTTCATCACCGGGAATCGCGGCCACGCGCTTGATGAAGTCCTTGGACGGGTCCTCCGGATAGCGAAAGACGATCACGTCGCCGTGCGCGGGGTCCTGGGTCGAGAGGATGCTCCAGTCCGTGAAGGGGGGCTTGATGTCGTAGGCGAATTTGGTCACGAACAGACGGTCTCCGATCTGCAGGGTCTCCAGCATGGAGCCGGAGGGAATCTTGAATGCCTGGATGATGAACGTGCGAATGATCAGGGCCAGAATCAGGGCGATGATCAAGGCCTCGGAATATTCCTTGAGCGCGGTTTGCCAGCGGGGGTTCATGAAGACTCCTTAAGTGTCCTATTCCTTGCGCAACACGGCCAGGAAGGCTTCCTGGGGAATGTCGATGTTGCCCATCCGTTTCATACGCCGCTTCCCTTCTTTTTGTTTTTCCAGGAGCTTGCGTTTGCGGGTGATGTCCCCGCCGTAGCACTTGGCCGTGACGTTCTTGCGCATCGGCGCGATGCGTTCCTTGGCGATGACCCGTTGCCCGATGGCGGCCTGGATGACCACCTCGAACAACTGACGGGGGATGACTTGGCGCAGGCGGCTCGCCAGCTCCCGGCCCTGAGCGTAGGCCTTTTCCTTGTGCACGATGATGGACAGGGCGTCCACGCCCTCGTTGTTGATCAGGATGTCCAGCTTGACCAGTTCCGAGGGCCGGAAATCGATGAATTCGTAGTCCAGGGAGGCATAGCCGCGGGTTACGGACTTGAGCCGGTCGAAAAAGTCGTAGACGATTTCCGCGAAGGGCAGTTCGTAGGTCACGATGACCCTGGTGGATGACAGAAAGCGCAGATCCTTCTGCTTGCCCCGGCACTCCTCGCACAGGGCCAGCACCGCGCCCAAATACTCATTGGGAACGTGGACCTCCATGTGCACATAGGGTTCGGCGATGTACTCGACCTTGCTCACCGGAGGCAACTTGCTGGGATTGTCCACGGAGAGAATTTCGCCCTCCAGGGTCTTGACCTCGTAGATCACCGAAGGCGCGGTGACCAGCAGCCGGGCCTGGAACTCCCGCTCCAACCGCTCCTGGATGATCTCCATGTGCAGCAGGCCGAGAAAGCCGCAACGGAAACCGAACCCCAGAGCATGGGAGGTTTCCGGCTCGAAGGAGAAGGCCGCGTCGTTGAGCTGCAACTTTTCCAGGGAATGCTTGAGCGAGCCGTATTCATTGGGCTCCACCGGATACATTCCGCAAAAGACCATGGCCGTGATCTTCTTGAATCCGGGCAAGGGCGTGGGGGTCGGGTTGTCCGGGTCCGTGATGGTGTCGCCGACCCGTGCGTCGGTCAGGTTCTTGATCCCGGCGCACAGAAAACCGACTTCGCCGGGTCCCAGTTCGTCCACTGCCAGAGGCTCGGGAGAAAAAACACCCAATTTGGCGACCTCGAACCGGGCCTTGTTGGAATGCAGCAGGATAAACTGTCCGTTGCGAATTCGGCCGTCCATGACCCGAAACAGAATCACCACCCCGAGATAGGTGTCGTACCACGAATCAAAAATCAGGGCCTTGAGCGGAGCGTTCTCGTCGCCCTTGGGCGGCGGTAGGTCGGTGATGATCCGTTCCAGAACTTCCGGGACGCCCTGCCCGGTCTTGGCGCTGATCATCAGCGCGTCCCGGCAGTCCAGGCCGATCACTTCCTCGATTTCGGTCTTGATCCGCTCCGGCTCCGCGCTGGGCAGGTCGATCTTGTTCAGAACCGGAATGATCTCCAGGTTGTTTTCCAGGGCCAGGTAGGCGTTGGCCAGGCTCTGGGCCTCGACCCCCTGAGAAGCGTCCACCACCAGTAGAGCTCCTTCACAAGCAACCAGGCTGCGGGAGACTTCATAACTGAAGTCCACGTGCCCCGGGGTGTCGATCAGGTTCAGGATGTACTCGCGGCCGTCCTTGGCCTTGTAGGGGATGCGCACGCTCTGGGCCTTGATGGTGATGCCCCGCTCCCGTTCCAGGTCCAGCCGGTCCAAGTACTGCTCCTTCATCTGGCGAGCGTCCACGAGGCCGGTGATCTGCAGGATGCGGTCGGCCAGGGTGGATTTTCCGTGGTCGATGTGCGCGATGATGCTGAAGTTGCGAATGTTTTTCTGGTCAATCATAGTGAGGGGGTTTCCTTACCCCGCAAAGCCCATTGGGGCAAGCCGAAAACAAGGCCGAAATCGACCCGGGTCAACCGTCCATCTCGCGCCGTCCAGGCGTTTCACGCCGATCAGGCGGACCGCCGCGCCTGTCCATGGCCGCTGATTGCTCGTCCCGGGAGAGGCCGAACTGCCCCTCGCGCAGTTGCTCAAGCGGCATGGGTTTGGCGAAATAGAACCCCTGGGCGTAATCGCAACGCAGCATGGTCAGGGTCTTCAGTTCCTCCTCGGTCTCCACGCCTTCCGCGACTACTTCCATCTTCAGCGCCTGGGCCAGGGTGACGATGGTCCGGATGATTTCCAGGTTTTCGCCGCCCAGGTGCATCCGGCTGACGAAAGAACGGTCCACCTTCAGGATGTCCGCGGAAAAGCGGTGCAGGTAGGAGAGAGACGAGTAGCCGGTGCCGAAATCGTCGATGGAAATCTTGATCTTCAAGCGCTTGAGGCGCTCCAAAATCCGCGTGGCCGCTTCGGCGTTTTCCATGACCACGCTCTCCGTGATTTCCAGCTTGAGGCACTCCGGTGGAAAATCGGTCTCCTGAAGCACGGCCTCCACCTGCTCGTAGAGATCCGGTTGAGCGAACTGCTTCCCGGACAGGTTCACGCTGACCATGAACGGCTTCGGTGAATTCGGCGAATCTTTGCTCCTGGTGAAGTCGCGCATATCCAGGCAGGCTTTTTCCAGGACCCAGCGCCCCATGGGCAGGATCAACCCGGTCTCCTCGGCCAGAGGGATGAATTCCGCGGGACTGATCATGCCCCGGACGGGGTGAACCCAACGGATCAGGGCTTCCACTCCGATGGTCCGCTTCGTGGTCAGACAGATGATGGGCTGATAAAACAGGACGAATTCTTCCCGCTGCAGGGCCAAACGCAGGTCCATGAACGTCTGCATGGCCTGCCTGGCTTTTTCGTGCATCACGTGGCTGAAGACCTCGAACCGGCCCCGGCCCCGTGATTTGGCCAGATGCAGGGCGATATCCGCGTCTCGAAGCAGATCCTCGCCGCGGTGGTACCGGACATCGGAGAGCACCACCCCGGCGGAGGCCGAGGTCTGGATTTCATGGCCGTCCAGTTGATGCGGCTGCTTCAGGCCGTCCAAGATCCGTTCAGCCAGGAGTAGCGGATCTGCGACCTCCCGCAGTCGGCGGATCAACACCGCGAACCCGTCACCACCCAGGTGAAAGACATCCTCGTCCACTTTTCGTTCATCAAGAATGCGCTGAATGCTGGAGAGAATCAACTTGTCGCCCAGGTCGTAGCCCAGGCTTTCGTTGAACCGATTGAAACGGTCCAGATTGATCAACACCAGGGCGAACCGGTAGCCTTCCACGTCCCGGGCCTGGTTGATCTCCACGTTCAGGCCGTCCAGCAAGGCCGTCCTGTTGGGCAGATTGCTCAACGGCTCATGAAGGACATGGTGCAGCATACGCTGCTCGGCCCGTTTGTAGAGGATCATCTGCATCAGGGTGTTGGCCACGGCCCCGAAAAAAGCCGACTCCGGCTGCGTCAGCCGAGCGCCCCGCTGGATAGAGAGGTTCAAGATTCCCAAGGTCGCATGTTGTGATCGAATCGGAACGCAGACATTGCTGTGCGGTTCGACGCCTTCCGGCAAAAGTTTATTGTGGTCGACCTCCTCGTCCGGGACCACGAGAACCCGCTGTTCCCCGATGGCTCGGCCGCAAGCGCAATCGCCGGGAACCATGGTCTTGCACTGCTCCTGGACGTGCTCCGGTAAATTGCGATGCGCCACCATGCGGTAACAGCCGTCTTCGTCCTCCTGGAGGTAGACGCAGCCACGGTTCTGCAACGTCAGCCAGGAAATGCCCAGGATGCTGTCCAGGCACTGCTGCAACAGTTCTTCCAGGGGCAATTCCTGCAGGGAGAGTTGGAGCAGATGATTCAAGGCGGTCTGCATGTCATAGTTGCGCTGCAAGTCGAGCTCGGCCTGTTTCAGCTTGGTGGTTCGCTCGTCGACCATTTCTTCAAGCCTCTCCGAGTAGACCCGCAGCTGCCGTTCCTGGTTGCGCAACGTCAGATGCGTGCGCACCCGGGCCAGCAGTTCCTTGGCGTCAAAGGGCTTGCTGACGTAGTCCACCCCGCCGGCCTCGAACCCCTTGGTCTTCACCCCGGTGTCCGTGAGAGCGGAGAGAAAGATGACCGGAATGTCTCGGGTTTCAGGCGCGTCCTTCAGGGTCTGGCAGGTCTGGAACCCGTCCATTCCGGGCATGATGATGTCCAGGAGCACCAGATCCGGCTGTTCCCGTCGGGCCAGATCAAGGCACTCCTGACCCGACGACGTCGAGACGGTCCGAAACCCCTGTCGCTTCAGGTTGGACTCCAGAATCAACCTGTTCACCGCCTCGTCGTCAACGATGAGGATCAAAGGGGATTCTTGGTCGTAATCTGAATTCATGACAAAACCTCCATACAACACCGAAACGACCTTGCAGGTCAGCTAAAAAATAACCGCCTCGAAGCAAAATATCTCCGTGCCCGACTGCTGCCAAGCATTGCCGGGGAGTCCGGCTTTTCGGCAGGTCTGCGACAGAAACGTCTCCCGATCCCAGCCGTATTCCGCGGCCACCTGGGGCAAAAGCAGGCCGGAATGCGGACCGCGGCGCACCAGCAGTCCGTGCCGGCCCGGAACGATATCCCCGGCGGCGCAGGACACGAGTGGGCTGAGGATTGAAATCTCCACGCTCAGATCGTTCAGTTCCTCCTTGTTCACGGGAGGAAACCTGGGATCATTGAACGCTGCGGCCTTGGCCATGCGGATGATGGTCTCCCGGATCGGCTGGTCGCCGACGATATGTCCGATGCACCCGCGCAAATGGCCTTGCTTTTTCAGGGTTACAAACGCGCCGAATGGCTGTTCCAGCTTTTCCGAAATCGGTTTCGGCAGCATCACGTTCGCGTCAAACCGGGAAGCAATGCTCAGCCGGGCCAATTCCCGCAGATAATCTCGCTCTGCCTGGGACAGTTCAAACTCAAAGTCACTCATGTTCGTTCTCCCTAAAACCCCTCTTCCAACGGCGGAAAAACCAGACACGGCGGCAGCTCGTTCCTGGTGGCTAAGGACCGCTCTCCGGGACGGACCACCACCTGACGATTTTGGACGTCCAGCCTGCCTTCGGCCAGCCATTGGAGGGCCTGAGGAAAAATACGATGCTCCAAAGCCAGGATGCGACTGCCCAGTGCTTCAGCTTCCTCACCGGGCAAGGCCGGGACCGCGGCCTGGATGATGATCGGACCGTGATCCACCTCTTCATCTACGAAGTGCACCGTGCATCCGGCCAAACGCACGCCGTACGCTGCGGCCTGGTCCTGGGCGTGCAGTCCTGGAAAGGACGGCAGCAGCGCCGGATGGATGTTCAGCACCCGTCCGGGAAAGGCGGCTAGGAGTTCCGGCCCCACGAGACGCATGAATCCGGCCAGGACCACGGCCTGGGCTCCGGCGTCGCGAAGGGCGCGGACCACTATCCGGTCATAGGACTCACGGTCCCGGTAATCCCGATGAGGCAGGACCTGGGCCGGGATATTGTGATTCGCCGCTCGTTCCAGCCCCTTGACCCCGGGGATGTTGGAAATCACCGTCTGGATAGTCACGTCCAGCACCCCGGCTTCCATCCGGTCGATCAGGGCCTGCAAATTGGACCCGCTCCCGGAAATGAGTACGCCAACGGGCAGAGTCATGCCCCCGCGCCCCCGTGTCGGCCCTGGCCGGCATGGTCCAGGATGGCCTGCACCATGGCCGGAATGGTATAGTCCTCGGGCTGAATGTCGCCCTGAAAGCCCTGGTTTTGCAGTGTCCGTTCGGTGACCGGCCCGATGCAGACCAGTTTCAGCGCGGCGCGGTGCTTTTGGATCAACTCCGGGCTGATGGCCGCGAAAAAGTTGGTCACCGTGGAGGAACTGGTGAACGTAATATAGTGAATCTCTCCGTTCTCCAGGGCGGTCGTCACGTCCTGTGCGCCCTTGGCCACCGGCAGGGTCCGGTACACCGGCAACACCTCCACCTGGGCCCCGGCCCGGAGCAATTCCTCGGGCAGCACTTCCCGAGCCTGCTCGGCCCTGGGAATCAACACCCGTTTGCCCACCACGTCCCTGACCAGCAGCCCCTGGACGATGTCCTCGGCCACGTACTTTTCCGGGACGAAATCAGCCCGAATGCCCCGCCGGGCCAGCCCCTCGGCCGTGGCCGGGCCGATGGCCGCCACCTGGGTTCCGGCAAAGGCCCGGGCATCCAGCCCTCGGCCCTCCAACACGTCCCAGAACATGCGCACGCCGTTGACCGAGGTGAAGACCACCCAGTCGTACTCGCCCAGCCGTCCTGCGGCCTCCTGAATAGGCGCGGCATCCTCCATGGGCTCCACGGCAATGGTCGGAAACTCGTGGCAGCAGGCTCCCAGGCTCTCCAGGGAGGCCACCACGTCGCTGGCCTGCTCACGGGAACGGGTGACCACCACGCCCTTGCCCAGCAGAGGCCGCCGCTCAAACCAGTTCAGCTTGTCGTGCAGACTGACCACCTCGCCCACCACCAGCAGTGAAGGAGGCTTGAACCCTTGTTTCTGGGACTCCTCGGCAATCTCGGCCAATGTGGAAATCAGCGAGCGCTGCCGGCAGGTGGTTCCCCAGCGGACCAGGGCCGCCGGAGTGCTTCCGGGCAGTCCGGCCTTGATCAGGTTGGCCGAAATCTCCGGCAGGTTCTTCACGCCCATGAAAAAAACCAGGGTGCTGGTGCTTCGGGCCAAGGCCTCCCAGTCATGAGCGCTCTCGGCCTTGGTCGGATCCTCGTGGCCGGTGATGAAGGACACCGAAGAGGCGAAACGGCGATGGGTCAGCGGGATCCCGGCATAGGCCGGAGCGGCCACGGCCGAGGTCACACCGGGGACCACCTCGAATTCGATGCCGTGCTCCAACAGCTCCTCGACCTCCTCCGCCCCCCGCCCGAAGACGTATGGGTCGCCCCCCTTGAGTCGGGCCACGACCTTCCCCGCCTTGGCCCGCTCCACCAACAAATCGTTGATCTTGTCCTGAGGAAGGGTATGGTCGCCGCCCTTTTTACCGACGTAATAAATCTCGGCATCCGGCCGACACCAAGCCAAAAATCGCGGATTGGCCAGGTAGTCGTAAACCACGGTATCCGCGCTCTCCAGCAACCGCTTGGCCTTGAGCGTGATCAACTCCGGATCGCCGGGCCCGGCGCCCAGCAGGTAGACTTTGGACATGAAATGCTCCTACTCCATCAGCCCCTGCAACCGTTCGCGCAGGGCCAGCAGTTTGGATTGTTTTGCGGCGATATCCCTGGCCTTGGTCCGCTCTTTTTCCACCACTTCGGCCGGGGCCTTGGCCAAAAAATCGTCATTGTTCACTTTGCGGGTGACGATGTCCAGTTCCTTTGCGGCCTTGCTCAATTCCTTGTCCAGGCGGGCCAGTTCGGTCTGAAAGTCCACGGCCCCGGCCAGGGGCACGAACACCTCCACCCCCTGGACCACGGCGGAAGCCGAAGCCTTGGGCGGGTTCAGGTCCGGTTCGACCTGAAATCCCCCAAGACGGGCCAGGTGAACGATGGTCTCCCGGTTCGTCGAGAGCACTTCGGCCAGGGCGGTCTCCGGGCAACGCACCAGCACGTCCAATTTCTGGGACGGCCCGATGCTCAATTCGGACCGGATGTTGCGCACGCTGACCACGATCTCCTGGATCAGCCCCATATCCCGCAAGGCCTGCTCGTCCACCTGTCCGGGCCGAGCCGGAGGATAGAGTTGGGCGGCCAGATTGGAATTCGTACCGCGAGCGGGCAGGGAGTTCCAGATTTCCTGGGTCACGAAGGGCATGACGGGGTGGAGCAGGAGCAGCACTTCGGAAAGCACGGTTTGCAGGCAAACCTGGGCCGTGTCTTGGGAGCGGGCTTTCTCTTGACCCTGATCTTGGCCCTGGTCTTGGGCTTGATCTTGATCTTGCTTTGGAACCTCGTCCTTCTCAGGCTGGGCGATCCCGGGCAGGTCCGGCTTGATCATCTCCAGATACCAGTCGCAGAGTTCGTGCCAGATGAACTGGTACAGCCCCATGGCCGCGTCGTTGAACCGGTATTCGGTGATGGCCGCGGCGTTTTCCTGCTTGACCTGCTCCAAACGGGTCAGAATCCAGCGGTGGCGCAAATCCAGGTCCGCCGAAGCGGGAAGCGCGTCCCCGGCCCCGTCCTGAGGCAGGTTGATCAGGGCGAAACGGGCCGCGTTCCAGAGTTTGTTCACGAAAAACCG
Organism: Desulfonatronum zhilinae; assembly: GCF_900182865.1. Classification (NCBI taxonomy): domain Bacteria; kingdom Pseudomonadati; phylum Thermodesulfobacteriota; class Desulfovibrionia; order Desulfovibrionales; family Desulfonatronaceae; genus Desulfonatronum; species Desulfonatronum zhilinae. Next base: position 457,313 of record NZ_FXUJ01000001.1, on the reverse strand, counting down.
GTAACCCTGGATTCGGTCCTCGGACAGCTTGATGTCCCGGCCCATGGCCGCCATGGCCGTCAGGGTCATCCGCAGGGCGTCGGTGCCGTACTGATCGATCATGGTCAGGGGGTCGATCACGTTGCCCTTGGACTTGCTCATCTTCTGACCGTCGCTGTCCCGGACCAGGGCATGGATGTAGACGTGTTCAAAGGGCACCTCGTCGCGGAAGTGCAGGCCCATCATCATCATCCGGGCCACCCAGAAAAAGAGGATGTCGAAACCTGTGACCAGCACCGAGGTGGGGTAGTAGCTCTTCAGTTCCGGGGTCTCGTCCGGCCAGCCCAGCGTCGAGAAGGGCCAGAGGGCCGAGGAGAACCACGTATCCAGCACGTCGCTTTCCTGGATCAGCTTGCCGGGGCATTTTGGGCAGCTTTTGGGGTCTTCCCGGGAGACGATCATCTCGCCGCAGGCTTGGCAGGTCCAGGCCGGGATGCGGTGGCCCCACCAGATCTGGCGGGAAATGCACCAGTCCCGGATGTTGTCCAGCCAGTCGAAATAGGTCCGCTCCCACTGCCGGGGATAAATCGCCGTCCTTCCGTCCTCCACGGCCTTACGGGCCTTGGCGGCCAAAGGCCCCACGGCCACGAACCACTGCTTGGAGACCGCGGGCTCGATCACGGTCCGGCAGCGGTAGCAATGCCCCACGCTGTGCGGGTGGTCTTCCACGCGGACCAGAAACCCTTTTTCCTCCAGGTCCGCGACGATGCGCTGGCGGCACTCCATGCGGTCCAGACCGGCGTATTCCGGCCCGGCCTCGGCGCTCATCCTGCCGTGATCGTCGATGACCTTGACCACGGCCAGATCGTGGCGTCGGCCCAGTTCAAAATCGTTCATATCGTGGGCCGGGGTGACTTTCAGGCAGCCCGTGCCGAACTCCCGGTCCACGTAGGCGTCGGCGATGATCGGGAGCTTGCGGCCCACCAGAGGCAGGATGACTTCCTTGCCCACCAGGTGCGCAAAGCGTTCGTCCTCGGGATGCACGGCCACCGCGGTGTCACCGAGCATGGTTTCCGGCCGGGTGGTCATCACCGTCAGATCCCCGGAGCCGTCGGCCAACGGGTACCGGATGGCGTGCAGCCGACCGTCGGCCTGGGCGTGTTCCACCTCCAGGTCGGCCAGGGCTGTATGACACCGGGGGCACCAGTTGATGATGTAGTCGCCCTTGTAGATCAGCCCTTCCTCGTACAGCCGGACGAACACTTCCCGCACGGCCTTGGACAACCCGTCGTCCATGGTGAACCGCAGCCGGGTCCAGTCCACCGAGGCCCCCAGACGACGCACCTGGTTCAAAATTTTGCCGCCGTACTCTTCTTTCCAGGACCAGACCCGCTCCACGAAGGCTTCCCGGCCCAATTCCTCCCGGCTTTTGCCCTGAACGGCCAGGGATTTTTCCACCACGTTCTGAGTGGCGATCCCGGCGTGATCGGTGCCCGGCACCCAAAGCACGTCGCGGCCCTGCTGGCGATGAAACCGGGCCAGGATGTCCTGGAGGGTCAGGTTCAGGGCATGGCCCATGTGCAGGGAGCCCGTGACGTTGGGCGGTGGGATGACCATGGAATAGGTTGGTCGCTCCGCCTGGGCCGGAGCGGTGAACGTACCCTGTTCCTCCCAGTATTCCAGCCATTTGGCTTCCACGTCACGGGGTTCGTACCCCTTGGGCAGTTTGGTTTCGGTCATTTGGATATTTTCTCCCTCTCTTTCGTCGTGTACGGCAACAGCCCGTTGAAAAACTCCGATTGCTGCGAACCCGTGCCATGGCTTGTTTCGCGTCGGCGGTCCTGGTACTCCATCAGCCCATGGACGCTTTGGACAAAAGGCACTTTCCGCGCCCCGCCCCCCTTGGGTCAGGCTCGCGCTCTGGCTCGGGCTCCATCTGTCTCTTGTGGGACGAGTCGCATCTTTGGGCGATCCTGCTCTGGAGGTGCCTGGCTGCCTGGGGCGTCCCTTTGCGACTGGCCAGGGCTTCGGAAATCGCGGCGGGCCTGCTGCGTGACCAGCCGCCGACGGCCCTGTTCGTACCCGGAGGATGGGCCAGATTCAAGGCCGAGGCCCTGGGGCCGGATGGGCGCAAGGCCGTGGGCGACTACCTTCGTTCCGGCGGCGTCTATGTTGGCCTGTGCGGCGGAGCCGGCTTGGCCCTGCCGGACAACCACGGGCTGGCCGTATGCCCGCTGTGCCGCAAGCCCATGGCCCAACGCCTGCCGAATTTCAGCGGCTCGGTGGCTTGCGCGCCGCAACAAGGCCACCCGCTGGTTCCGCAAGACGTCCCCGCCCTGATCGACCTTCCGGTCTGGTGGCCTTCCCAGTTCGCCGTCCCGAAGGACGCGACCACCGGAGGCATCGACATTCTGGCCGCCTATGTCCGCCCCGGACCGGATTTCTGGGTCTCCGACCTGGCCCTGGAGCAGGTGGCGGCACCGGAGCGATCCGCCTGGGAACGGCTCTACGGGATCAACCTGGACCCGGAACTGCTCCGCGGCGAACCATGCATCGTCACGGGCCCGGTGGGAACGGGACGATATATCCTGAGCTATGCCCACCTGGAAACCCCCGGCTCCCCGGCGGCCAATTCCTGGCTGGGCCATATGCTTTCTTTCCTGATGGGGCAACCCCCGCGCCTTTTCGAGAACCGGGAAGCGCCGGCCTGGAACCTCGCCGAAACGCCCGTGGCCTGGGATGATCCACGTCTGGCCCGCATCGCCGCTCACCTGGAGGCGATCATCGCCCTGGGCATGCGGCACTTCCTCCTGTTCTGGCGACATCCCTGGCTTTTAGGCTGGCGGCGCGGCATCCCCGGCTTCGTGCTGACCACCCTCACCGCCCAGGTCCAAACCATTCGCTCCCTGCCGCCCCATGCCGAAACCGAGGCCCTTTGGGCGCGTCACGCCGAGGACGTGGAAGCCCTGGCCCTCGAGTTTCGCCGAAAAATGGAAGCCTACCTTATCGCCGAACGCCTAGTCATGCAGCGTACGCCCTCCTCCCCGGAAGGCAGCGCCTGCGACCACGTCCAAAAACAACGCCGGGAGCTGATCGGCCGCTTTCCCGGATACGGCGGCCTGTTCGGCCGCATGGTCCGCCAACTGGACGAACTGGTCTGGCGGCAGGCCGCCACCGCGACGCCGATCCCATGACACGATTTATTATTCGAAGCTTCTCTTTCAGTATCGGAATCGGGATCGATACTGTTTGCTCACCAATAATCCTATTTCGATCCCGATAACTGCATTTTCTCAAAAGGATAACCCCATGTCCCATCAAGACGCCTCCCTCGCCCATGATCTGACCAAAGAAAAACAAGCGCACGACATCGATACCTTCCGGACCGGCTGGACGGCCCTGCTCGGCCCTCCCAACTCCGGAAAATCCACCCTGCTCAACGCCATGTTGGGTCAGAAAGTAAGCATCGTCAGCCCCAAACCCCAGACCACCCGCAACCAGGTCACCGGAATTCTGACCAGGGACGACTTGCAGGTCGTATTTCTGGACACCCCCGGCCTGCACCGTCTGCGGGGCAAGATGAACGCCTTTCTGCTCAAGGCCGCCTGGCAGGCCTTGTCCCGTGCGGACATGGCCGTGATCGTCCTGGATGGAGCGCTGTACACAAGCCGACCGCACCTCTTTTCCGAGGAACTCCAACCATTGCACGGTTCACGGGTTCGTCTGCCTCAGCCGCTTTTGGTCGCGGTGAACAAGATCGACAAGGTCAAGGATCGCAAGCGACTGTTGCCGCTGATGGAGCAGGTCGCCGGGACGTGGCCGGAAGCCGAGATCATCCCCTTGTCCGCGGCCACCGGGGAAAACGTGGAGAGCCTGATCACCAGCATCGCCAAGTCCCTGCCCCCGGGCCCGCCGCTGTTTCCCGAGGACCAGCTTTCCACCGTGCCCCTGCGGTTCATGGCCTCGGAAATCATTCGGGAAAAGCTCTTTCTGAATCTCCACGAGGAACTGCCCTACCGGACCGCGGTGGACATCGAAAATTGGGACGACACGAGCAAGCCCGGCCTGACCCGCATCCACGCCGTGATCTTCGTGGAGCGGGACAGCCACAAGGCCATGGTCATCGGCAAGCAGGGCCGCAACCTGAAGCAGATCGGACAAAACGCCCGGTTGGAACTGGAAGAATTGCTGGGAACCCAGGTCTATCTGGAACTCTGGGTCAAGATCCGGTCCAGATGGAGCGAGGACGAACGCTTCCTCCTCTCCCTGGGCTTCGGCTCAGCCCCGGATGGAGAGATCATGGAGGGGCTGGGAAGGTTTTGAGAGGGAGGGGCGTATAGCGTACGCCCCTCTGTTGCCTCCGTTTTTTTTACAAAGTCAGCCCTTGTCCTGAATCATCCGCTCCAGCTTGACCGCATCCGCCGCGAACAGCCGGATGCCGTCGGAGAGTTTTTCCGTGGCCATCTGGTCCTCGTTGAGCATCCAACGGAAGGCTTTTTCATCCAGGGACAGCTTCTCTTCCCCGAGGCTTCGCGCCGACTCGGGACTCAGCTTGCGCTCCAGCGTGCCTTGACCGTCACGCAGTTCCCGGAGAAGATCCGGGCTGATGGTCAGCAGGTCGCAGCCGGCCAGTTCCAGAATCTCCCCGGCGTTGCGGAAGCTGGCACCCATGATCTCTGTAGGGTAGTCGTGTTTTTTGTAGTAGTTGTAGATCCGCGTCACGGAGTGCACGCCGGGATCGTCCTGAGGGGCATATCCGTCCTTGCCCTCATGCTTCTTGTACCAATCCATGATCCGGCCCACGAAGGGGGAAATCAGCTGCACCCCGGCCTCGGCGCAGGCCACGGCCTGGGCAAAGGAGAACAGCAGGGTCATGTTGCAGCGAATGCCCTCCTTGGCCAGGATTTTGGCGGCAACGATCCCTTCCCAGGTGCTGGACAGCTTGATCAGCACCCGTTCCCGATCCACTCCGGCTCGCTCGTACAGCTCTATCAAACGTCTGGCCTTGTCCACCGAACCCTGCACGTCGAAGCTCAACCGGGCGTCCACCTCGGTGGAAACGCGCCCCGGCACGATTTTCAGGATTTCCACGCCAAAGGCCACAAACAACTTGTCCACGGCCTCGGCCAGAAACGCTTCCGTCGATCCGGCTTCATCCCGGGCTCGGGCAATGACCCCGTCCACCATCTCCCCGTACTCCTTCATCCCGGCGGCCTTGAGAATCAGGCTGGGGTTGGTGGTGGCGTCCTGGGGCTGGTACTCCTTGATGCTGGCAAAATCACCCGTGTCCGCGACAACGGTCGAATGCGCCTTAAGCTGATCCAAAAGATTGGGCATGAGGGCTCTCCTTCTATTCAGGGTTCAGTCGTGACGAGGAAATATCGGAGGAATCGGGCCATGGATGGAAAGTTTACCGTATCTCTTCCCAAAGCTCAAAGATATTTTGAACTCTCAGTAAAAGAAAAGGGCGTTGTTGGTCGACAAGAAAAAAGCCACTTCCCGAGACGCCCTTCGACATACCAATAGTTTAGAAAACTTTGACGTAGCCCAGAACCCTCTGTGAGTTCTCTTGACATATGGCAAAAAAAGGTCCATCTTTTCTACCGTAATTCTTCCGCCGAGATCCGCCGCAAATCTCCTTCTTTACTGGAAGGCAAAGGCATACTCTCCATGTCTCACGACAACCCCTCGACATTTCTCTCCGTCATCAATACTGAGCTGGAAAAGTTGAATATCGTGCTTCAGTTCTCCCTCCCAGGCAAAATATTTACCGATCTCGCCGCCCCTTAGATTCTCCATCTGGAATCCACACCTTCCTGCATCGTCCGGTCTTTTGAGACTGGCATTAAAATACGGATTCGGGAACCAAAATGTCACGTTATGGATGACTCGCTCGGAACAGGGAGAATCCATACCCGCATTCTCCGCACAAGCGGAAGCTCGTGCGAACCGACAATCCAGAGCGGAGTCCAAGCGTATGAACAGAACGCTTCAGTCATCTGATCCGAAAGAAAAATTGAAAGAAGTCCGGCTCACGGACCATCTGGAGGATCTGCGCAACCGTCTGATCAAATCCGTCATCGCCGCCATTTTCGGATTTCTGGTCTGCTACGCCTTTTCCCAGGATCTCTTCAAGCTGATGACGGCTCCCTTGCTTGAAGTCATGCCCCTGGAAAGTCATCTGATATACACATCCCTGCCCGAGGCATTCTTCACCCATGTAAAGGTCGCCTTTGTGGCGGGTCTCTTTCTGGTCAGCCCTTATATTTCTTACCAGATTTGGCGATTCATCACTCCGGGGTTGTACGAATCGGAACAAAAACACATCGTTCTCATTGCTGTCCTCTCGGCGGTGTTTTTTGTCAGCGGAGCCCTCTTCGGATATTTTATCGTTTTTCCTTTCGGGTTTGAGTTTTTCATGGGGTTTGCGGACGATGCGATCAAACCCATGCCTGGCCTGCGTGAATATTTCAGCTTTTCCGTAAAACTGCTCCTGGCCTTTGGCGTGATTTTCGAACTGCCCCTGTTCATTTTCTTCCTGGCCAGACTGGGGTTGGTTACGGCCGATTATTTACGCAAAAAACGCAAGTACGCCATACTTCTTGCTTTTATTGTGGGCGCCATTTTGACTCCACCGGACGGCGTTACCCAAATATTGATGGCCGTGCCGCTCATAATACTTTACGAGATCAGCATCTATGTGGCTCTCGCGTTCGGCGGGAAAAAAAAACTATCAACATTGGACATTCAGGTGGGGGCATGAAGAACGCGTCTCCATGCAACGAGCGATTTCCCAATTAAGCAGCGTTTCTTACCGAACAAACAGCGAAGTGAGAATATCATGTTTGCCATTTTCAAATACTGGATTCTGACAATCGTGCTTTTTCTCTTGCTTCTTTCGGCAGGACACGCGCAAGACTGGGAAAAGATAAAAAGTCGGGGGATGATGGAATTTGTCGTCGTCGCAAAAGAAAAAGAGGCGGATGAGAACGTGTATCTCGATGCAATCAAGCAAATCTGTACGCAAGGAGAATATTGCAGGATCATGTTTTGGTCGAACAGGGATGATGTGCCGATGTCCTGGCCCATGACGGACAGCCAGGAGAAAGCCATGACCGCAGATTATTTTTACAACGCGAACTCGGATGAAATGCTCTTACTCTGGAATTGCCGGTTGGGTAAAAATCCTTCACAATGTTTTTAATGTATTGACCACACCAGTGAGAAAAGCCGCTATGCTTTCCATCCGCCACCGGTCATCCGCCGCAACTCATCTTCCCGTTCCGCCCCTCCCAGGGCCGTGCAGCGGGTAAAGGTAGCCCCGTCCACCACTTCCTTGCGGACCTGGAAGTGCATGTCGCCCTGGGCCGCAAGCTGCGGCCAGTGGGTGATCACCAGAACTTGCTGCACCGCGGCCAGGGAGCGCAGGCGGTCACCGACCTTGTTCAGGGTCATGCCGCCGATGCCGGCGTCCACTTCGTCGAAGATCAGGGTCGGATTGTCCGCGTCGGCCATCAGGCCGATGATCGCCAGGAGTACGCGGGACAGTTCGCCGCCGGAGGCAATCTCCTCCAGAGGCTGGAAAGGCTGGCCCGGGTTGGGGGCCCAGAGCAGCCGGGGGCGGTGTTCGGTCAGCCCGGGAAAGATTTCCAGGGGGGCGAAGGTGAATTCGATATTCAGATGTTCGGAAAAGCCCAGTTCCCGCAAGTCCCGGCCCAAGCGGCCTCCGACGTCCGTGGCGGTACGCCGTCGATCCTCGTCCAGGGCGGCCAGGGTTCCGGCCAGATCGTTTCGCGCCTGGTCGATGTCGCGCTCCAACTGCTTCAGGTCCAACCCCGAAGCGTCCAGATAGGAGAGGTTGGCGTCCACTTCCTCCTTGAGCCGGACGATTTCCTCCAGCGGTCGTTTCAATTTGCGTTTAAGTTGAGAGAGATCCCAGAGCCGGGCCTCGATGGACTCCAGCTCGCCCTGGGCGGTCTGGGTCCTGGCCATGCCGCGCAAGCGGCGCTCCAAATCGTGGAGATGCTCGCCGAGCTGAAGCAGCGCTTCGGCATCAGATACCGTCTCTGGAGCCGTTTCGCTTGACTCCCCCTCAACCTCCGAGACCGTCTCCGAAATCCGCGGCGAACCCGCATTCTCCAGGTTCAGCACGGCCTTGCGCAACTTGCCCAGGGCGTCGTGCAGCCCGGTATCCGGAGTGCAAAGCAGCTCTATGGCTGAATCGACGTGTTGCTGGGCTTGGGCCTGGTCGCGCAGGACTTGTTTGCGCGCCTCCAGTTCCTCCTCCTCCTCGGGCTTGGGGTCGACCTTGGCGATCTCCGAGCGTTGGTATTCCAGGAGATCCTTGCGATCCCGCAAGCCCCGCAAGCGCTCCTCCAGTTCGCGTTGGCGATCCACCAGGGTGGACAACGCGGCCAAGCGGCGATCCTTTTCCCTGACCAGTTCCGGCTGCTCCAGGAACCGGTCCAGCAGGCGGGCATGAAAGGACGGCAGACGGAGTTGCTGCTGGGAGTGCTGGCTGGCGTGCAGGATCAACCTGGAACGCAGCCGTTTCAGACCGTCTTGAGAGGCCAACTCGTCGTTGACCCAGACACGGGAGCGACCGGATTGCGCGGACAGTTCGCGACGGATCACCGTTTCGGCGGAGGAGCCGTTCTCTCCGCCCGCGAAGACCGCCTCCACCCGGGCCTTGTCATGGCCCGGACGAACGAGATTCACGGCCAGCTTCTCTCCCAGAAGGAAATCCAGGGCGCGGAGAATGAACGACTTGCCGGCCCCGGTTTCTCCGGTGATCACGTTCAAGCCGGGGCCGAATTCCAGTTCCAGATCGTCGATCAGGGCGAGGTTGCGGATGCGTAGCAGTTCAAGCATGGGAAAGAGGAACGGATAATCGCTCCGCACCGGGTTAAAGATTCAAAGTCGCGCGGATCGAGCCGTCCGTATCGGCTGAAGCCAGAGCGTTGTCGAATTTTCGCGTTTCACTGTGCTGTTCGGCCCTCGAAGCGGCCAGAAGCAGCTCTTCCAACCCTTCTTCTAGCCTGAACCCCTGGAGGTTGACCAGACCCAGTTTCACCCCCGCCAACCAGTTGCCGGGTTGATGCAGGGTTAGATGGGACAGCAAAGACAGCCGCAGCGGTTCAAAGCCGGGTTGCTTATCCAGCAAGGCGTCCATGGACCGGCAAACGGTCATGTTCCGGGAATCCAGGCGATGGGCCAGGATCAGACATTCCAGGGCGGATTCGGGAAGATGGCGCTCGTGGTCGAAAGGCAGCCCGGGCCGAGACAACAGGTCCTGCCGCTGAAACGTTCCGGCCCAGAAACAATACATATCCAGCGGACTCCGGGGGGGCCTGGGAGAACGCCCGGAGAACTCTTGATGGCGCATCCAGAAGGCCTTGGCCAGAGCGAGTTCGCCCAGATGCAGGGCCGCCAGAGAGGCTGTCCGCGTCAATGCCGGGTCATTTTCAAAGGGCAGGTCGGGTTGGAGCAGCGCCCTGAGGTCGTGAAGGACCAATTCCCGTTGGTTCGTCCCCAACCAGAAGCCCAACAAAGCCCCTCGTTTACGTGGAGATTCGGGCAGATCAAGCAACAGGTTACGCAAGCCTTCCTCGCCTATGGGTGCCCGTCGGGCTTGCCACAGGCGATACAGCGTCAATGCCCACGGCAAAGCGGGAGGTTCGGACAAAGTCGATGATCTGGCCGGGGCTTGGGTTACGATCTCAAGCAGCCTTTGAGCGCGATGGATCGCCAGATGCTCCTCCTGGGTCCTGGCCCAGGCCGCCTTGGCCATTTGCTCTGCCAGGCGTTGATTACGAGAGTAATGGTTGATCTTGGACTTGAGTTCCAGGGCGTGGCTGAATACCCCGATTTCCCTGTCCGGAAGAAAGGTCTCTTCCAGCCCTGGAATCCCGGAAGGATTGAGCACGAGACAGCCGCAGGACGCGGCCTCGAACAACCGGAAATTGATTTCCCCGAAAATGGACTCGTTGGGCGCCAACCGCGCTTCCCGGTAGACCTCCAGCATTTGTTGAAAAGAGACGTCCTGGACCAGCTCCATCTGGAACTCGCGGCGTAAAAAATCGACGAATCGCTTGCGGGAAGGACGATGCTCGGTCACTCGGCCCACGAAACAGACCGCCCGCTGACGCTGATTCCACCCCTTCCAAGGCAGGCGACGTCCGAACCAGGGCAGCCAGAATACCGGGACGTTGATCTGCTTGTGCAGATAATCGCTCCAGTTCCGCTGCGTGGAGCAGGCCAAATCGAACAGACGGACGTACTCCATCTGCCAGAAGGCGTTCAAATGGGTGTCGATGGACCAGAAGACCTTGAGCCCGGAAATGTTCTCCAGGCCCTTCAGAAGCACGCGCGGACCAAGGCTTTCCTGTTGAATCACCACGTCCGGCTCAAAGCGATGCTCTTCCAGCAGGCGGGGCAGATCGTGAATTCCGGGTTTGGGATGCAGCCCCAGAACCGTGTTCCCTAAGGATTGCAATTCATTTTGCAGTGCACAATTAATGACGCAAAGACGCATGCCGAAACCTCGTCAACGCCGGATCATCCTTTGAGCGTTCTTGACATCCGAGCCTGCTGCGTAAACATCCCGGAGTCAGACGCGACGCAATCCACCAACACTCTCTAATCCCAAGGAGCAGCTCCATGCCCATTTTCGAATACGCATGTCCCCAATGCAACCATGTTTTCGAGGAACTGACCCGGCTTTCGGACCAGGAAGCCAAGCCCTGTCCGAAGTGTGGTTCGGGACAAGCCGTAAAAGTTATGTCCGTCTGCCGTGCATCCACATCTGGACGGTCCTCCGAAGCATCATCCTCCGGCTTTGCTCCAACTTCCGGCTGTACTCCGGGAAGAGGCTTTTCCTGAGGCGTGTAGTCGGCTTCAGGTCTGAAGCCATTTTTGCAGCCCGCACCGGCGGCACTTCAGGCACCCCGCCTGAAGTCCGTCCGGAGCGAAATCCATGGGGCAGGGCGGCGACGTGCGGCGCGTCCCGACCTTTTCCCATTCCCGCCACAGATATTCCCGGGCCAGTCCCGGATCGATCACTTCCCACGGAAAAACCTCGTCCCGCGCCCGTTCCCGGTCCAGATACCAGGCCGGATCGCCCGGCCATTGCGCCAAGGCCGCGGTCCACACTTCCAGTTCGCGACCTTTCTGGCCGGCAGCAAGTCGGATCAACTCGTGGACCCGCTCGTCGCCTCGGGCCAAGAGTCCTTGAATCCTGGCCAGCCCCGGCGCGTCCGAGCGGACCTGTACCCCGGTCATGCTTTTGGTCGCCTTACGGATTTGGGATACTCGATCCTTGAAGGCCTGTTCATCGGCCATGGCCGCCCATTGCAAGGGCGTCCAGGGTTTGGGCACCAGGCAGCCCAGTCCCAGGGTGATCAGCTTCAGGTTGGTTTTCCCTCGCCCGCCACCAGTAGTCCGAGCCTGGTCCACTTCCCGCAGAAACAGACCAAACTCTTCCCAGTCCGCGTCGGTCTCTCCCGGCCAACCGACCAGCAAATAAATTTTCAGATGATTGAACCCCTTGCGGGAGAGGCGTTCCACGGTCCGCAGAAAAGCCTCTTCTCGAACATGTTTGTTCATCGAGTCCCGCAACGTCCGGCTTGCTCCCTCCAATGCCAGGGTGATCGTACGCGTTCCCAGGGCGCGCAAGATGTCCAGCAGCTCTTCGGTCAGTCCCTCGGCCCGCAAGGAGGACAGGGAGACGTCCACTTTTTGCTCGCCAAGCCAGGCGAGAAAACGCCCCAGATCCGGCCAGTCCGTCAGGGCCGTGCCCACGAGCCCCACTTTACGTGGCCGCTTGCGCAGCACGATTTCCTGGAGGTCGTCCAGGGAAGCCATTCTGGGTGGACGGTACACGTATCCCGCTGCGCAAAATCGGCAACCGTGCGGACAGCCACGATTGACCTCCAACAGCAGGGTGTCCCGGAACACGGCGTCCGGAGTAATGAAGCAGGAACTGACCGGGGCTTCCAGTCCACCCAGGTACGAGGGATGCAGATGCACGGCTCGATGCACGGGCAACGTGCTCTTTCCGGGAACGTAGACCCCGGGCATGGCCGCGATCAAGTCCAGAGCGTCATCACGGGAAGCGTTTCGGACATACGCTTCAGCCAGGACCTCCAGACAGTCGACCAGCCCTGCCTCGGCCTCCCCCACCCAGAACAGATCCACGCTGGGGGCGATGGGAGCGGGATTCATAAACGCGAGCGCCCCTCCGGCCATGACCAGTGGCCAGGAGGGGCGTCGCGCGGCGTCGGGGGCGATCCCGGACGCCGTCAGGATACGGAACAGATGGAGGTAATCGAACTCGTAGGTCAGACTGAAGGCCACGACGCCAAAGGCGTCCAGTCCGCGTTTTCCAAAGGGCCGGACCAACTCATGCCGGTCCGGATCCCAGAACACCGGCTCCAAGGCCAATGTCGGACGAGACCGCAACAACTCCAGCACCGCCTGCCATCCCAGGCTGGAATAGGCCAGAGCAGGCTTCTGGGGAAAGACCAGGGCCATGGGCAGGCGACCGCCCCACTCCTGCTCTGGAATGGCCCGTGAGCCGGGGGGACGGCGATCGCGCTTCACCCGTTGCTCCGGCGTTGTTGAGGCGGCACGCGCACCGACGACGCGCCGACCATGGTCCATTTGATTATCGAGGTCAGGCTTCGAAACCCCGCAGCCTGGATCAATCCGCCTGCTTGCGCAGGAAGGACGGAATCTCGAACTCCTCTTCATCAAAGACGAAATCCTCTCCTCCCCCGCCGGAGGCCACGCGGAGCATCCGGTTCGGCGCTTGGGTCTGGGGCTGAGCCATCCCCTTGGAAGAACCGTGTGAATGTCCTTGGTTGAGCTGTCCATGTTCACTGCGCAGCCCCTTGCGCAGATAGGCCGGGATGCTGCGATCCTCAGCGCTGGAAGGAACGTACGGACGCCGGACGATATTGCCGGAGTTGCCCGCATTGTTGCGCACCCCGCCCAGATCGATCACTCGGGACGAATCCTCGCCTCGCCCGACAGTGGCGGCGTTCGTGCCGATGCCCGTGGCGATCACGGTGATCCGCATCTCGTCGCCGGCATCCTCGTCAAACACGGTGCCGAAGAAAATCTTGGCGTCGTCGTGGGCCGCTTCGTGAATGATGCTGGCCGCCTCGCTGACTTCATCAATGGTCATATCCGGAGCGCAGGTGATGTTCAGCAGCACGCCCTTGGCTCCGTCGATGCTCACGTCCTCCAACAACGGACTATTGATGGCCTTCAGCGCGGCCTCCCGAGCCCGGCCCTCGCCCTTGGCGATACCCGTGCCCATCATGGCCAGCCCCATCTCGGACATGACCGCCTTGACGTCCGCGAAGTCCAGGTTGATGAGCCCGGGGACCATGATCAGGTCGGAAATGCCTTTGACCGCGTAGAACAGCACCTCGTCGGCCTTTTTGAGCATGTCCAGGAAGGCGGCCTTCTGTGCGGCCAGGGAAAGCAGCCGGTCGTTGGGAATGGTGATGATCGTGTCCACGGCGTCAGCCAGGGCCGCGGCCCCTTTCTCGGCCTGAAGCAACCGCTTCTTGCCTTCAAAATAAAACGGCTTGGACACCACGGCCACGGTCAGGGCGCCCATTTCCCGGGCCACCTCGGCGATGACCGGGGCCGCTCCGGTGCCGGTGCCGCCGCCCATGCCCGCGGTGACGAAGACCATGTCCGCCGGCTCCAGTATCTTTCGGATCTGGTCCACGCTTTCCAGGGCCGCCTCGCGACCGATGTCCGGATTCGCCCCGGCTCCGAGCCCCTTGGTCAGCTTCTCGCCCAATTGAATCTTGAATTCGGCCCGAGATCTGTTCAAGGCCTGCAAATCCGTGTTGGCCGCGATGAACGTGACGCCCTTCAACGAAGAGCTGATCATGTTGTTCACGGCGTTGCTGCCCCCGCCGCCGACCCCGACGACCTTGATCGTTGCATTGATGTCGTTTTCAAGTTCCATGAACTGCATACGCTTCTCCTCCCTGTTCGCTTACCTGATGGTCAAAAAATTGTTGTTCCGCATCCCTCGGCGTTGTTCCCGTCCGTCTCGCTCGTCGCACCCGTCTGTCATCTTTTCAGGCATCTTTTCTCGGCATCTCTTTTCGTCATTACCGTTCGCCATCTCAGTCAAATGCGTTCCCACGACGCATCAACACGCACTTCCATGAGTTTCAAATTTCAAATCTCAAATTTGAAATTCCAATGCGCGTTTTCCGCTCAGGAAACATCGGAAAACCACTTGCGCATCCGGTTCAGGATGCGGTTGAAAATATGGGTGTCCCGGATCCGGAATCGCTGGTCCAGCCCTTCCTTGCGCGCTCCATACATCAGCAGTCCCACGGCGGTGGAATACATCGGGTTCATCACCACGTCCTTCAGCCCCCCCACTTCCCGCGGATAGCCGATGCGGGTGGGCAGGTTGAAAATCTGCTCGCCCAGGTCGGCCATCCCGTCCAACAAAGCCGACCCGCCGGTGAGAACGATTCCGGCCCCGATAAGATTCTTGCACCCGGACTGGTTCAGGTCCTGTTCCACCAGGGCCAGAATTTCCTCCATCCGCGGTTCACAGATCTCCGCGAGCACCCGCCGGGAAACCCGCCGCGCCTCGCGACCGCCCACACTGGGCACGTCGATGATCTCGTCCTTTTGCACGATGTCCGTCAGGGCGCAGCCGTATTTGATCTTGATCTTTTCCGCGGCCAACATCGGCGTGCGCAGGCCGAAGGCGATGTCGTTGGTCAGGTTGCTTCCACCCAGGGCCAGGACCGACGTATATTTGATGGAATTGTTGGAAAAAATCGCCACATCCGTGGTCCCGCCGCCGATGTCCACCAGAGCCACGCCGATTTCGCGCTCCTCCGGGGTCAGCACGGCCTCGGTGGAGGCCAGGGACTGCAGGACGATGTCCGCCACGTCCAACCCGGCTCGATGGCAGGAACGAATGATGTTCTGGGCGCTGCTCACCGCTCCGGTCACGATGTGCACCTTGGCCTCCAGCCGCACCCCGGCCATGCCGATAGGGTCCGCGATGCCGTTTTGTTCGTCGACGATGAACTCCTGGGGCAGGATGTGGATCACCTCGCGGTCCAGGGGGATGGCCACGGCCTTGGCCGCGTCGATGACCCGCTCCATGTCCTTGGGCGTCACCTCTCCGCCCTTGACCGCGATCACGCCGTGGCTGTTGAAGCCCTTGATGTGGCTGCCAGCGATGCCGGAATACACCGAACGAATTTCGCAGCCGGCCATCAGTTCCGCCTCTTCCAAGGCCTTTTTGATGCACTGCACGGTCTGCTCGATATTCACCACCACGCCCTTGCGCAGTCCCGAGGACGGGGCCGTGCCGATGCCTACCACGTCTACGCCGTTAGGCGTAGCCTCCCCTACCACGGTGCAGATTTTGGTGGTTCCGATGTCCAGCCCGACGATCAGATCGGATTTGGATGATGATTTTTTCGCCATTTTCCGCTCCTCGATTTCGCTGTCAGGACTGTTTCAACTGGACCCAGGCCTTGCCCGACATGACAGTCAACCGTTCAATATTGTTCAGCTCTCCACGAGAGCGCAAATCTTCCCAAACTTGATTCATTATTGCGCGATGCCCGCGCCAGTCGCTCAGATCAAAATGAATCACCAAGCCCCGATCTTCCAGGTGGATGCGTAGAAGATTCGCGTCCTCCACCTTCAACCAGGCCACGTCCGAAAAACCAAACGGGAATTCCAACCGCTCCACGGCCCGCACCCACTCTTCCATCAACCGCCAGTTCGGCTCCACGCCTTGCTCCAAAATCAGGACCGGCAAGGACACGAAGCGGCCCAGTTCCAGTGCGGCGATGGGAACTCCGTTGCGATCCGCGTAAAACAAGGTCCCGCCCTGCTGAACCCAGAAAAACGGTTCACGTTCCACGATGTCGATGGCCACCCCGTCCGGGAGCACCCGCCGGACCGTGGCGCTTTCGACCCATGGGTTGTGTTGCAGTTTTCGGCTGACCTCGCCCAGACTGACCTCCAGGAGGTTCATCCCCACTGTCACGCCGCTCAGGTTCAGCACCTCCGGCGTGCTGAGCTGCCTGTTGCCGATGATCTCCACGTGGGAGACGGCAAAATGAGCGGACGTGGTCAACGCCCGGTAACCGTAGATCAGCCCGAGGCTGATGCTTCCAAGAAGCGTCGCCACCAGCAGCAACCCCAAGGTCCAACCGAAAAACCTCAATACAAACAGAATAAGCGCCGTCAGCAGCCCCCCGATGCGTACCGGACGCCTCGCGGCCTTGTTCCGGGCCGGCTTTACCGACGGTTTCGCGGCTCGCTTGGGCACGGACGGGGCACTTTTTCCGCCCGCCCATTTGTTGCTCTTGCGGGTCCCGGGACTGAACCAGCCGCCGGGTCGGAGTCTTGCGGCGGCCACGCTCATGCCAGCACCTTGACCTCGGTTTCCAGTTCCAGGCCGAAACGAGCCGCGACCCGTTCCCGGGCCAGATCCAGCAGAGCAAAGGCGTCGTCAGCCGAGCCGCCGCCGAGGTTGATCAAAAAATTCGCGTGCCGCTCGGAAAAGGCCATGTCGCCCTTTCGAAATCCGCGCAGCCCGACCCGGTCCAAAAGCCTGCCCGCCGGGTTTTCCGCGTCGGGATTCTTGAACACGCACCCGGCCGAGGCCATGGTGATCGGCTGAGTCTGTTTTTTACGGTCGAACCAGTTGCGCATCCGTGTTCGCACTTCAGTCGGCTCGTCCCGTTCGACCCGCAATTCCGCGGCCAGCACCAGCTGAACCGCATCGTCAAGCCCCGAATCGAACCGTCGGTATCCGAATTGGAGAGCAGCGGCATCAAGCCACCGGCCGCCCCGGTCCGGGGTCCAGATCAGGACTCGTTCCAGAACCTGGGCCATCTCCAGCCCGTACGAACCGGCGTTCATGGCCACGGCCCCGCCCACGGAACCGGGAATCCCCGTCCATGGCTCCAAACCACGCAGGCCGCGAGCCGCGCACCATCCCAACAGCCGTGGAAGCCGCAAGGCTCCTGGGACCCGAATTCGGACCGCTTCCCGGTCCACCTCTGAAATCCGGTTTCCATCGTCACCCTGTTCCATAATCTCGGGATCACCGCCGCCTTCCAGCCGGACCAACACCAGATCCAAATCCCGGTCCGCTGCCAGGATATTGCTCCCTTCCCCCAGGACCATGGACCGGCCGCCGAGTCTGGCCGTTTGCTCGGCCAACAAGCCGGCTAGATCGGCCAGGTCCGACGTTTCACGGACCACGATTTCGGCCATGGCCTTGCCGCCCAATCTCAAAGTCGTCCGGTCGGCCAGAAGCGGGCCTTTAATCACCTTCATGGGACCACCTTCACGGGATCATCCTCACGGGATCATCCTCACACGGCCTCCAGAAAACCTTGTCCGGCCTGCCACACATTGCCGGCCCCCAACGTCAACAGCACGTCGCCCGGTCGCAGGATGTCCGGCAGAGCCTCAGTTGCCGTGCGCATGTCCGGAAAAAAGTCCACCGGGGTCTGGCTGACCTGCCGAACGCCCTGAGCCAGACTGCTCCCGCTGATGCCGGGCAAGGGGGCCTCGGAGGCCGGATAAATCTCCAGCAACAGCAAGCGGTCGGCTTGGTCGAAGGCCCGGCAGAAATCACCGAACAGCGCTTTGGTCCGAGAAAATCGGTGAGGCTGGAACAACACCATCAACCGCCTCCCCGGGAAAAACTCCCGTGCGGTGCGCAAGGTCGCGACGATTTCCTTGGGGTGATGTCCATAGTCGTCCACCACGGTCACGCCCTCACGCTCACCCTTGATCTCGAAGCGCCGCCCCACGCCGCCGAAGTTGGTCAGACCGCGCAGCACCGCTTCCTTGGGCATGCCGATTTCAATGGCCACGCCCACCGCGCCCAAGGCGTTCAAAACATTGTGCCGCCCCGGTTGGGCCAGGTTGACCTCGGCCCAGGGTTCACCGCGCCAACTAATCCGGAAGGGATTGCCCGGACGACCTTCCAGCAATTCGCCGCGCACGTCGTTGTCCGCTCCAAACCCATAGGTCACCACGGGACGACGGACCTGGGGCAAAACGGTCTGGACCCCCGGGTCGTCGCCGCAGACCACGTTCAGGCCGTAGAACGGCACCTTGTTCATGAACTGAACAAAGGCCTCCTTGATGCTCGCCAAGTCCGGGTAAAAATCCAGGTGGTCCGCGTCGATGTTGGTCACCACGCTGATGATTGGAAACAGGCACAGGAACGAGCCGTCGGATTCGTCCGCTTCGGCGATCAGGTACTCCCCCTGCCCCAGTAGGGCGTTGCTGCCGTAGCTGCGGAGCCGTCCGCCGATAATCACCGTGGGGTCCAACTCCGCTTCCTTGAAAATAGTCGCCAGAATCGAAGTGGTCGTGGTCTTGCCGTGGGTTCCGGCCACGGCGATCCCGGTCCGCAGGCGCATCAGTTCAGCCAGCATCTCCGCCCTGGGGATGATCGGAATCCCCAGGGCGCGGGCTTCCTGAACCTCCGGGTTGTCGTCCCGCACCGCCGTGGACTTGACCAACACCTGGGCTTGGTCCAATCGGCCCTTGCAATGCCCGACATACGTGACCGCGCCGAGGGTCCGCAGATGGTCCAGCACCGGACCGGGGGCCACGTCCGAACCGGAGACGCTATAGCCCAAGTTAAGCAGCACTTCCGCGATTCCGCTCATTCCGGAACCGCCCAGACCAACCATATGGATGGACGTGACCTTCGACTTCATCCGCGTTGCACCAATCCTTCAAGTTCTCGAACCACGTCAGCCCCGGCTTCCGGACATCCCATTGCCCAGGCCGCCTTGCGCATGTCCCGCAACTTGCCGGGAATATCCAACAAATCCTTGATCACGGTCCACAGTTGGACCTGAGTCAGGTAGCTTTCCACCAACACCATGGCCGCTCCGGCCTGCTCCAACTTCCGAGCGTTGAGCATCTGGTGGTCATGGGTGGCATAGGGAAAGGGGACCAAGACGCTGGGCTTGCCCATGACCGTCAATTCAGCCAACGTGGTCGCCCCGGCCCGGCACACCACCAGGTCCGCCCAGGCATAGGCCTCGGCCACGTCCTCGATGAACGGCTCCACACGAACCTGATTCCAACCAGCCCGGGCATACTCCCCGGAAATCCTCTCCCAGTCCGCCTGCCCGGTCTGATGCCATAGGGAAATCCGCTCTTCGCGAAACCCATCCATGGAATCCAGCACGGCCTGATTCAGGGCTCTGGCACCCTGGCTTCCACCGAGGATCAACACGTTGCGCCGCGGGCTGTCCCCTTCGGGCTGGGCGGAGCGCAGCTGACGGACCGCCTTGCGCAACGGATTCCCGGTGACCACCACCTTCCGAGGGTCGAACAGATGGTGATCGTCCGGCAGGGAAAGCAGCACCCGACGGACCAGTCTGCCCAGCAGCCTGTTGGTCATTCCGGGCAGACCGTTCTGCTCGTGAATCGCCGTGGGCACGCGGAGCAACCAGGCCGCCAAAACCAGGGGAAACCCGGCGTAGCCGCCCAAACCCAACACCACGTCGGGCTTGAACCCGCGAACAATGATCATGGCCCGCGACACGCTCAGCGGCAACCACCACAATAGGCCCAGGGCCCGCCAACCTCGCCCAAAAACTCCAGAGACCGGGAGGGCCTGAAAGTCCAGACCGGCGCTTGCCGCCCATCTTCCCTCCGGCCCACGCCCACCGCCCACGAAGAGCAATCGGATGTCGGGATACCGCTCCCGCAGCTCTTCGGCCACGGCCAATGCCGGAAAAATATGGCCTCCGGTTCCCCCGGTGGTCAGGATCACCCGGTTCATGGCGTTGCTCCGTTTCGTCGGCTCGGCGAACCGGCGCTCCGTGACAGGTTCAGCAACACGCCCACGCAGAGCAGGGACATGACCAGGCTGGAGCCTCCGTAGCTCAGAAACGGCATGGGCACGCCTTTGGGCGGGACCACGCCCAGAACCACGGCCATGTTCAGCATGGCCCCCAAAGCCAGAACCAACAGCATCCCGAAGGCGACGAACCGTTCCTGCAAGCCGTCCTGCAACCTGGCGATTCGGAGTCCTCGCCAAAGCAAGACGCCCACCAGAACGAAAATCACGGATACACCGATAAAACCCAGCTCCTCGCCGATTACGGCCAAAATAAAGTCCGTATGCGCCGCGGGCAGAAAGAACAGCTTCTGCTTCCCGGCGCCCAATCCTTCGCCCAGCCATCCTCCACCGCCCAGGGCGTACAGGGATTGAACCAGTTGATAGCCCACGTCCTGGGCGTCCTGGAACGGATCTAAGAACGCGAACCAGCGCCGAAAACGGTAGGGCGAACTCATCACCAGGAAAATCGCGCCCATCAGGGCCATGAACGAAGTCGCCCCCAAATAAACCAGCCGGGTCCCTCCCACGAAACTGATGCAGAAGAGGATCAGCATCAACGAGGCCGCGCCGCCGAAGTCCGGTTGAGCCAGGAGCAGCAGGCTCAACGCTCCGGTGATGCACACCGGCGGCAGGAAGCCCACCCCGAAGGTGCGGATCATTTCCTGCTTGCGGCTGAAAAACGAGGCCAGATAAAGGACCAAAGCCACTTTGGCAACTTCCAGGGGCTGGATCATGATTGGTCCCAAAGACAGCCAGCGTGTCGCCCCTCCGGCCTGCACTCCAAGGGGAGAAACCAGGGTCAGGACCAGCAAACCTCCGGCCAGGGTCAGCCAGACATACGTGAACCGAAGATACAACTGACGGGGAATGGCCGCGGCCGCGCTCATCACGCCCAGCCCGATGATCAGAAAGACCAAGTGTCGCTTGAAAAAATAGTATTTATCCGCATAAAAGCGCTCGGCCATGATCCCGCTGGAGCTGAGCACCATTACCAAGCCCAAACCGGAGAGCAGCAGGGCCACGGACAGCAACCAGAAATCAACTCCTTCGCCGCGCCCCACTCCGGGCCCGCGGGCGGACACCGCGGCAAGTCTACTCATGGCCACGCTCCGCAAGGGTCTGGAGGTGATTCTGAAACGTCATGCCGCGATGCTTGTAATCCCGGAAGAGGTCGAAGCTGGCCGTGGCCGGCGAGAGGAGCATCACATCCCCGGAACGGGCCTGGAGCCAGAGCCGGTCCATGGCCCGTTCCAGGGTCGGTTCCCAAAACAGCGGCGTTTCAACGTCGCCCCAGGCCGCCTCGAAAATTTCCCGACCGGCCCCAAACAGCCCCACGGCCCGAGCCTTGCTTTGCACGAGAGGTTTCAGACCAGCCAGATCGCCACCTTTAAACACACCTCCGGCCAGCAGCAGCACCGGACGGTCAAAGGCCTCCAGAGCGGCCCTCAGGGCCTGAACCGTGGTGCCCTTGGAGTCGTCCACGAAAACCACGCCGCCCTGCTCGGCCACGATTTGCAGCCGGTGAGGCAGGCCGGAAAAACCGTCCAGGACCGTCTGGGCCGCGGCGCGGGTCAGGCCGAAGGGCTGGCAGGCTTGGAACGCGGCGGCGATGTTGGCCTGGTTGTGCCGTCCGGGCAGGGCCGGACAGGTCAAATCGGATTGCGTCCCAAAATACACGGTCCGGGCCCGGGTCACGCGACGCGCCTGGACCAGCTCCCGCATCTCCTCGGGAAAAACAGCCGTATCCTCGGGTTCCTGGGTGGCGAACAAGGACAGCTTGGCCTGCAGATACTCTTCCATGTCCTGATGATAATCCAAATGGTTCGGACTGACGTTGAGCAGCACGCCGACCCTGGGACGTAGCGAACGCGTGTTCAGGAGCTGAAAACTGCTCACTTCCAAAACGAGGTTGTCGGCTTTCTCGAAATTCGAGGACGACCCGGCATCCGCGGCGCTCAAGCACTCCAAAACATAACTGGACATCGGGGTCCCGATGTTTCCGCCCACGAATACCCGGCGGCCCATGGCTTCCAGAAAGCGTCCGATCAAGGTGGTCGTCGTGGTTTTGCCGTTGGTCCCGGTCACCGCGGTGATCGGCGCGTCCACGAAACCCAGGGCCAGTTCAAGCTCCGCGATCACCTGATCCGCCCCGAGGCTGGTCAACCAGGGTTCCAGCTTGCGCCGGTTCACGCCCGGACTGAGGACCACCAGAGCGGCGCGGTCGAACTGCTCCGTGCAATGACCGCCCTCCCGCACGTCCCAGCCCCGCTTTTCAGCCTGGTCACGGACCTCCCGACTCACCTTCCCGGAATCCACCAACCGAACAGCACAGCCCAGATGGTCCAGCAAAGCGGCCGCGGCCAGACCGGACCGGCCCGTGCCGACGACCACGGCTGTTTCTCCGGGTTGGATCCGTGACGGCCCTGAGCCGGGCAATGATTGGTGCAGGCTGGACATGTGCTGTGCTCGACCTTAGCGAAGTTTCAAGGCGCTCAGGGAAATCAGGGCCATGATGATGGAAAAAATCCAGCATCGGACAATGATCTTGGACTCCGGTACGCCCTGGAGTTCAAAATGGTGATGCAGGGGGGCCATTCGAAAAATGCGTTTGCCCCCGGTCATCTTGAAATACCCCACCTGGAGGATCACGGAGAGGGTCTCCACCACGAACAGCCCGCCGACGATCAACAACAATAATTCCTGTTTGGCCAACACGGCGATGAATCCCAGAACGCCGCCCAGGCTCAGACTGCCCACGTCGCCCATGAACACCTGGGCCGGGTAGGCGTTGAACCACAAGAAGCCCAGCCCCGCGCCCACCAGGGCGGCGCAGAAAACCGTCACCTCGCCGACGCCGGGCACGTAGGCCACCTGGAGGTACTTGGCGATCTGCACGTGACCGGCCACGTAAACGAAGATGCCGAAACACGCCGCGGCCACGATCAACGGCCCAATGGCTAGGCCGTCCAGGCCGTCGGTCAGGTTCACCCCGTTGGACGAGCCGACCATCACCAGCACGGCGAAGGGGATGTACATCCAGAGCATGTCCGGCTGGAGCATTTTCAAAAACGGAAAATACAGGATCGTGGAATAGGCCGGTTGCAACAGCAACAACGATATCGCCCCCAGGGCCACCACGATCTGTCCCAGCAGCTTGCCTCCGGCGCTCAAGCCCTGGTTGCGTTTTTTGACCACCTTCAGGAAGTCGTCCCAAAAGCCCACTAAGCCGAAGCCCACGAAGACGAAAATGGTCAACCAGAGGTAGACGTTGGTCAGATCCCCCCAGAGCAGGACGCTGGTCAGCAGGGAAAAGGCGATCAGCAGGCCGCCCATGGTCGGAGTCCCGGCCTTGCCGTTGTGCTTGGGCACGTCCTCGCGAATGTGCTGGCCGAACTTCAGCCGTTGCAGCCAGGCGATGAAAAGCGGCCCCAGCACGATGGAAATCAGCAACGCGGTAAGCAGGGCGTACACGGAGCGGAAGGTGATGTAGCGAAACACGTTGAAAACGATGTATTCGCTCCCCAGCGGGTAAAGTAAGTGATAGATCATGCGCTCGGCTCCGTTCGCAGGGCTTCAAGATACAGTTCCATTTTTCCGGCCCGGGACCCCTTGAACAGGATCACGCCTCCACTCTCATCTTGGTCGGCTCCGTCCACGGCTGTTCCGGCAACGACGGACTTGCGCCACGCTTTCAGGAAGTGTTCCGGAGTCTCGCATGCCGTGAACCGCGCCGGTGCCTTCTCCGCCGCCAGCCCGTCCCGCACGTCCGCGCCGTGTCCGCCGTGGTAGTAGACCTCGGAGCAGACTCCGCTCAAGACCCGGCCAAGCTCGTAGTGCTCGGCCCCGGCCGAGGCCCCCAATTCCAGCATGTCTCCCAGAACGCAAACCAGGCGGCGTCCCTCGGCCAGGGCATGAGCCCTGTTCAGAGCCAGGCGCATGGACAGAGGGTTGGCGTTATAGGTGTCGTCCACCAGGACCCAAGCTCCGCGCCGTTCCACATTGAAGCGCCCCGGCAGGGCCAAATCGACGCTCAACCCTTTTTGAATCGCGTCCGTGTCGATGCCCAGCAAGGCGGCCGCGGCAGCCGTGGCCAGCACGTTTTGCGCCACGGGAGCCCGCTCCACCGGCCAGGACAATGTCAGACTCCGGCCACGCAGGCGCAACGCCAACCCCATCCGGTCCGAATCGACCTGGAACGGCTCTCCCGACCAAAACTCCGCGTCGGGGTCTTTCGTGGAAAATCCGTGAATCCGGTCCGTGAAGGCCAGGCTTTCCCGCCATAATTCCGGGCAATCCTGGTTGACCAAGGCTCTGCCCTCCGGATTGAGATACCTGACCAGCCGGGCCTTGGCCGCGGCCACACCGGACACACCGCCCAGTTCGGCCACGTGCGCGGCCCCGGCATTGAGCAGAATCGCCAGATCCGGTCGCAGGACCGCTCCCAGTTCGTCCATGTCCCCAGGGCGGCTGATCCCGGCCTCCATGACCCAAAAAGCCTCTTCTCCGGAACAGGACAACAGGGACAGGGGCATTCCGATCTGGTTGTTCCAGTTCAAACGGTTTCGGCATGTCGCGCCGGCTTGGGAACAGACCTGGGCCACCATCTCCTTGACCGTGGTCTTGCCGGCCGAGCCGGTCACGCCGATCACCTGTCCCGCGAACCCTTCGCGCCAGAGCGAGGCCACCTCGCCCAGGGCGGCCTGGGCGGTCATCCCGTCGCGAAGCACCAGCATCGGAGCCCGCCCATCCAATTCGGGCACGGCCCTCGTGGCTACCACGGCCACGGCCCCTCTTTCCACGGCTTGGGCCGCGTGATGATGGCCGTCGCTGCGCTCGCCAGGGAGACAGAAAAACAGGTCTCCAGGCCGGATGTCCCGGCTATCGATACAAGCCCCGGCGACAAGCACGTCAGCGTCGCCGACCGGTGCTTCAAGCCCCAGGACTCGTGCGATTCGGCTCAGACTCATGCGCATGGGACCATCCCCGCGTCGGTTGAAGCAAATTCGGCATCGGCCTCGCCCAGAATCCCACGAATGACCGTGGGGTCGTGAAAAGGATGTTTTTCTTCGCCGATCTGCTGCGTGGACTCGTGCCCCTTGCCCGCCACCAACAGCGCGTCGCCGGGACGCAGCATGTCCAGGGCGAGTTGGATGGCCGGCCTTCGGTCCACTTCCGTGATCACCCGCGGACAGGCCGCGAGTCCGGGCAGGACATCGGCCAGGATCGCTTTCGGGTCTTCATGCCGGGGATTGTCCGAGGTCAGGACCGCCACGTCCGCATGGCGGCCTACGGCTTGCCCCATCAAGGGGCGCTTGGTTTTGTCCCTATTCCCACCGCACCCGAACACGATGATCAAACGTTTGAATCCCGCTTTTCGCAACGCGCCGGCAACGCTTTCCAAGGCGTCTGGGGTGTGGGCGTAGTCCACGAATATATCCAGACCTTGTCGATTGGGAACCCGCTCCAGTCGCCCGGGGACGCCGGGAAATCGTTCCAGCGCAGCCATCTGTTCCGGTTCCATTCCCAGCCGCAACCCGGCTCCCTGGGCTGCCAGCAGGTTGGCCGCGTTATACCGGCCCACCAAGGAGGAACGCAGCGACCATGCGGACGATTTCCAGTTCATGCCCAGGTGCAGCCCGGCCCGGTCGCAAGCCAGGATTTCGCCCCGAAGAACTTCCGCAGGTTCGCCGTCCACGTCCGGCTGGTTCTCATCAGAAACGAGGTCCTCGCCCTGCTCCAGGCCGTACCCCAAGCCGCCCCAACGGCTGAACAACCGGCGGCCATGGTCGTCATCCATGTTGACCACGCGATGCTTGGGCCCCGAGGCTCCGGGAGTAAACAACAAGGCCTTGGCCTGAAAATAGCTCTCCATGTCGAGGTGGTAGTCCAGATGGTCCTGGGTAACATTGGTCAACACCGCGGCTTTGAAGCGCAATCCGGCGGTCCGCTGCTGGGCCAGGGCATGGGAGGACACCTCCATGCAGACATGGCTCACCCCGGCATCCCGCATCCGGGCCAAAATTCCGTGCAGCCGCCAGCAATCCGGCGTGGTCATGCCGAGATCGCATTCCCCGCCGGGCCACTGAGCGCCGACGGTCCCGATGGTCCCGACGCGCAGCCCCGCTGATCGCAACAGATGGGCAGTCAGGAAAACCACCGTGGTCTTTCCGTTGGTCCCGGTCACCCCCACCAACACCGGACAGGCCCGGTCCGTGCCGTGATGGGCCGCGGCCAGTTCGCCCAATGCCCGCCGAGGATCGGGGTGTTCCAGAATCGCCGTCCCTTTCAGCGTTTCACTGCCTGAACCGTGAAGATATCCCTCAGGAGCAATCACGTATCCGGCCTTGCGAGTCACCGCCTCCGCGATGAACGCCGCCCCGTCCGTTCGCGACCCCGACAGCGCGAGGAAAACTTCGCCGGGTTGGACCGCTTTGGAGTGAGTCCGGACCATCAAACCATCGCGGACCTTTTGGAGAAGCGTTTCCCAAAGTTCAACCCGCGGCTTGGTCATCTGCCTCATGACACCTCCAGCCACAGAGTCAGCCGCCGCTCATGTTGCGGCCACGACTGCCCCGGCTCGGGGGCCTGCCTGGAGACAATCCCGCCGCCGCCTTCAACCTCGGGCAACACACCGTAGCCGCGCAGTCGCTCCACGGCTCGGCGCACGCTCATCCCCGTCACGTTGGGGACCATGTCCCGGCCAAGATCCAGTGCGTCCGCCAAGTCGAATTCCATTGCCGCGGCCCCTTCCAGGGAAGTATCGACATTCCGTTCCAGGCTGACCCTCTCAACTCGCGCATTCTGAGCCACACCATGGTTTTGACCCCGATCATCTTCTTGGGCGACAAAAACGCTCCCCTCCGGCAGCTTCCCGGCATACGCCAGGGAGCGCAGTCCGATGTCCCGCACCGCCGGCGCGGCCACCACGCCGCCATAGTGTTGGGGATGGGGCTCGTCGACCACCACGTAGATGAAATACTCCGGCTCATCGCCCGGATAGAATCCCGCGAAGGAGGCCACGTACCGGTCGCCATAGGTGCCGGAAGCAGTGGCCTTTTGGGCCGTGCCGGTCTTTCCGGCGCCGATCACGCCGGGAATCCGGGCTTGCGTACCCGTACCGTCCTCCTCCACCACTTCCTGAAGCATGCGCATCACGGTCTGGGCGACCTCTTCCCGCAAAACCACGGAAAGAGTGCCAACGTCCTGTTCAGGTTCGCGGACGAGCCGCAAAGGACGCATCACCCCGCGGTTGGCCAAAACAAGATACGCCCTGGCCATCTGCAGGGCGTTGGCGGACATGCCTTGTCCGAAGGAGACGGCGGCCAGGTCCACCGGATACCATGATCTGGGAGGCCTTAGGAGACCGGGATTCTCGCCGAGCAACGGCAAGCCGGATCGCTCGCCGAAACCCATTTTCTGGAGATAGTCGTGATATTTCGTCGCTCCGAGATCCAGACCGATCTTGGCCGAGCAGATGTTGCTGGAATACCGCAGGATCTTGTTCGCCGGGAGCCACCCCCGTCCCTTGACGTCGCGAATGTTTACCCCGGTCAGTCGCCACCGACCTTCTTCACAGTAATAGATCGTGTCGTTGGTAATCACGCGTTCTTCCAGGGCCGCGGCCATCAACATGGGCTTGAGCGTGGACCCCGGCTCCAGGGCGTCCGAAAGGATTCGGTTGCGCCACTGTTCCGCATTCTGGCGCGGCATGTTCGGATTGAAGAACGGATAGTTGGCCATGGCCAGAATATCTCCGCTGGGCACATGGACCACCAGAGCCATCCCGGTTTTCCCGTTGAAGGACGTGACGGTGGCGGCCAGGGCTTCCTCGGCGAAAAACTGAATCTGCGCGTCCAGGGTCAGGGTGACGTTGCGGCCCCGCAGATCCTCTTCACGGCCTTGGGCGTCCAGATACATCCGCCGTCCGGAGGCGTCCCGCTGGGCCACGAAGGTGGCTTTGCGTCCAGCCAGCATTTCGTCGTAGGTCTTTTCAACGCCCTCCAGTCCTTCCCCGTCCAGCCCCACGAAGCCGAGCACCTGCCCGGCCAAATGTCCATGAGGATAGAACCTGGCCGACTCCTCGGTCAGGTATACCCCCCGCAGCCCGGCGTTGATGATGTTCCGGGCGTTGCGGTCGCTGATCTGGCGGGACAGCCAGATGAAATTCTGAGGTCTTCCGAGTAAGGTCCGGACCTGACCGGCGGGCATCTCCAGGGCGGCAGCCAAAATCGGAACCGCCGCCTCCGGGTCCTCCAACTCCAAGGGGCGGACGTAGACGGATTGAATTCCCGTGCTTTTGGCCAGCAGTCGCCCTTGACGATCGAAAATTTCACCGCGCATCCCGCGCTCGAATTCCGCGGCCTTGTGCTGTCTGGCGGCCATGGCCGTCAACTCCGGCCCGCGTACGACCTGAACCTGAAACGCCCGATACCACAGCCCGCCCCAGATCAAGAGCACGCACGCCCCCAGCAGGGCCATGCGAATCCGGACCCAATCACGGGACGAGGATTTATTCAGTCGGTCGTTTTTCATGCGTCTAACACCATGAACGGCCTGTCGAACTCAGGGACTCAGGAGCCTGATCCGGCCGGGTTCGGCTTGGCGGAGTCCGTTTTCTTCAGCCAACGCCCGCAGCCGGGACGAAGACAAGAGGTTCATTCGTTCCACTTCCAGCTTGGCCTGGAGATCGTTCTTGCGCTCCAGTTCGGTCTGGAGCTGCTTCAATTCATAGGCCAGATCCAGACGTTCAATATTGACCCAGACCACCGCCAACCCCAGGACCAATCCGCAAATCCCCAACAAGGACGTGGCCCAATACCAGCCGGTTGATTGGTTTTTTCTGGGAGCGTTGACGTTTGCACTCATGACGCGACCCTGAAAGTTCGGAGTAAAAAAGACATCATCAAGCGGCGATCCGTTCGGCCGCCCGCAGCTTCGCGCTGCGACTGCGCGGATTGGCGGTCAGTTCGGCGCTGGATGCGATCAACGGCTTCTTGGTCAGTATTTTCAATGTCGCCCGATGGCCGCACAAACAAAAGGGCTGCCTGGGCGGGCACAGGCAGGCCTTGGCCTGCTCCACGAAATATCGTTTAACTATACGATCCTCGATGGAATGAAACGAGATGATCACGATTCGTGCGCTTTCAGCCAGTCGCGGTACGATCTGACCCAAAAACCGGGTGATTTCTCCGGTCTCGTCGTTGACGAACATACGCAGAGCCTGGAAGGTGCGAGTCGCCGGATGGTTGCGGGCCCGAGCCCTTCGGGCCGGAGGGTAGGCCTGCTCGACGATGCGCGCCAACTCCAGGGTGGTTTCGATGGGATCGTCGCGCCGCGCTGTTTCGATGGCTCTGGCGATTCTTCCGCCCAGAGGTTCTTCACCAAACTCATAAATGATCTTCGCGAGTTGTCGCGCGGGATACGCGTTGACCACTTCCCGCGCCGTCACTCCCGCCCCGTAAGGATTCATCCGCATGTCCAAGGGGCCGTCCGCGAGAAAGCTGAACCCGCGCTCCGGAGTGTCCACCTGAAAAGAAGAGAAACCGAGGTCCAGCAACGCGCCGTCCAGCAGTTCCCAGCCCAGTTCGTCCATGACGTCCGAAAATCGGCTGAAGCACTCGTGACGCAAGGTCAATTCGGCGGCCGGCCACCTCTCATGAAGCCTTTTCCTCGCCGTCTCCAAAGCCAAGGGGTCGCGGTCCAGTCCCAATATTTTGGCCGCTCCGTCGGTGGCCTCCAACACGGCCCCGGCGTGCCCGCCCAGCCCCAGGGTCCCATCCAGGTAGCGTCCGCCAGGACGCGGAGCGAGATGTGTCAGAACCGCTTCGACCAGGACCGGTTGATGCGCGGGCAGAGCAGAGGATTCGGGCATGGACGTCACGACGACCTCCCAAGACGTAAAGGCGAAATCACGGATAGTGACATCCGCGACGAACACCGCCGGACCGAGCCTCCGCGCCTAAAGGCGTAGGTCGCATTCCGTCTGAGCCAGGGCGTCCATGACCAGATCAAAGCTTTCTTCCATTTTGCGCCGCTGTTCTTCAAACCGCTCCAAGTCCCAGATTTCGAATTTTCGCCCCACGCCGGCCAGGGCGACTTCCCGCGTCAGACCGGCGTAGGTGCGCAAATGTGGAGGAATGAGAATCCGGCCCTGCTTGTCCAGTTCCACTTCCATGGCCCCGGAGATGAAAAACCGCTGAAAATCCCGCAGCTGTCGATTCAGCATGTTGATGCGCTGAAAACTCTCTTCGATGCGTTCCCACTCCTGAAGCGAGTATCCCACCACGCATCCGTCGAAATTGGTCAAAATGACCCGGCCATGCGTCCCTACGGAAAGGATAACATCCCGAAATTCCGTGGGAAGCACCAAACGCCCCTTGGGGTCCAGGCTGCGATATGCATGTCCGCGAAAGGTCATCGGCTTTCCACTCATCCCCACATTTTCCCACTTTTTCCCACCATCTTCCGCACATCTTACTAAATGTCAAGCATTTTTCAATTTCCCAGGAAATCCAAGCATTCACAAATAAATACCAAAAATGGAGACCACGAGGCACATCAAGTTCCGAGAGGTGAAAAAAAGTGGTGTGGCCGATTTCAATCACGATTTCACTTCGATACTGATCCGATAGAGCATGAGAATCAGACAAATCAGCCCATGGAGCAAGGAGGGAACAGGTTGCTTTTGATGGGGATTGCCCTTAAGTGGAGCAGCGAGGAAAGAATGAGAAAAGACGCACCATTGTCTGACGAGGAACGCGCATGCGGAACAAAGCCATAGTGCCGAACGAAGACCTGCATGAGGAATATTATCAGGTCAGCCCGGTGATCCTGGAGAGTTTTCCGAAATTTCGCCTACCCCTGGACACGTTTGAATTCAGGGAACAGGTCGCCCAACTGATCCCCTTGACCCAGTCCGGCCAGCGGATCTCGGCGGAACAACGGCAGATGATCCTGGACAAATGCGCCCAAGGGTTGGTTTTTGTCGCCCGCAAAGACCACCCGGTTTACGCCCAGCATATCAGCAAGCAGCTTGATCTGGTCCTGGTGGACTCCAGCCTGAAAAGCTCGGAAATCGCCCTGATTTTCCAACAAGGTTTGACCGATCGCTTCAACGCCTTTTTGGATCAACCCGTGGCCCCGGTGTTCTCGGCCCTGCAAACCGACCTGCTCGTTCTGACCGAATACCTGTGGCAGGATCAGCATCGGATCAAGCAACTCAGAAAAAACCTCTGGAAAGAACATTCCCTGGCCAATCACGGCGTCAACTCCCTTTTCATCGGGTTGGCCCTGTACCTTCGCCTTAACGACGGGGATCTGCGACGCAGGCACCTGGACGAGGTCGCCATGGGGCTGTTGACCCACGACCTGGGCATGTCCAAAATTCCGGCCTTCATTCGAGCCAAGACCATGCCGCTGACCCGGGATGAGCTGGAAAAAATTCGAGAACACTGCTGGATCGGCGGGAAAGTGCTCCACTCTTTGGAAGTCCGCTCGGACTTGATCCTCAAGCAGGCCCTGGAGCACCATGAACGGTTGGACGGCAAGGGCTATCCGCAAAAGCTGCCCGGCAAGGAGATCAGCATGGTCGGCCAGTTGTGCGCGGTGGTGGATTCCTATTGCGCCATGATTACCGATCGTCCGTACGCCGAGGCTCTGACCTCGGGCAGCGCCCTGAACGCGCTGAGTCAGAGCCCTGGCTACAACGACAAAATGGTCCGCGCCTTGATGGGCATGCTGATGGGATAAAGACGGACGAACGGGAGACGGATCAGTCGAAATCGGCCAGCAACGCGCCGATGTGTACCCCTTCGCCCAGACTGGTCTGCTGGTATTCGGACCGGATGCGCCAGAGGGCCTGCTGGAGTTGATCGCTGCTGATGCCGTTACGCAGGGAGGTGTAGGCCTCCATGAAGGCGGCCAGGTTGTCGCAGACCTTGAGCAGTTTGCCGTCCTTGGGGTCGAAGCGGTCCTGGTTGTAGGCGGTCTGCAGCTGGTCCCAGTTCACCTCCCGGATCAAACCGTCCAGGATGACCGTGCTCTCGAACTCCGACCCCACGTCCAGGCCCAGAAAATAGGACAGTCGTTCCGCCAGGTCGCGATATCCGCCCTTTTCCAGGGGAGCGAAGACCCGCCGCTCCAGCTCCTTGAACTCATACTCCCGGATCAGATCGCCGATCCGGGCCACCGAGCGCTTCACCGGTGATATGATGTCCCTGGTCAGCAGCTCCGGCAGATCGTGGACCAACCCGGCGAAGAAGTTGTTTTGCGCCCTGGCCCGGCAGGCGCCCACGGCCATGCTGAAAAAGTAGCCGAAGCAGGCCACCACGAACATATGTCCCAGGACCGAGGTTTCCGGAACCCTCGGGGTCTGGGACCAGCGCTTCTGGAAGCGCAGTTGTCCGCTGAGATGGGCCAGTCGGCCCAGATGACTTCCCGTGCCCTGGAGCAGTTCGGGCATGCCCTCCAAGTCCCGGTGGGTCTCCAGTTGCCCGCGAAAACTTTCCTCTATCTCCTCCAACTCGTCGTCGTAGTTCTGGACGTGGGTAATCAGGTGGAATTCCCATCGGCTGGCATAGCTGTGGGCCGCGTCCAGAATCCGCCGCGCCAAGTCCCCTTCCTCCGGATGGTCCAGCCACAGCCGCAACCGGTCCCAGAAGGGCGTTCCGAGGCACTCCACCCGCGGCTTGAGCCGGTCCAGGACCCAGTCCGTCAATTGGCGGTAATGGGCCGGATTAGCCTTGATCTGATAAAACACCGGCGGCTTGATGTCCGTGATCACCAGGCGGTACAGATATTCGAAAATCCCCCCCTCAACGATCCGCTCGCCGATGGCCAGCCTCTCTTCTGCAGACATTTCACGGGTGTTCAGTTCAAAGAGCATCCAGGCCACGATCATCTTGTGGGCCTGCTTGTCCACCTCCATCAGTTCCATGGGACGCAGCTTGTCGTTCCAGCGCTTCATGAACGATCCGGAGAAGATAAGCTGTAAAAGGCTTTTGCGAATTCCGGGCATGGATCAGACTCCTTGGTCACCTGTTGTCGTCAAGTCGCCGCGTTTCGCCGTGGCGCAGCAAAAAGAAGTCGTCTTCAGCCAGGCCGTGCCGCTGCCGGGCTTCGGCCAGGTCGACAATAGGCTGATCCAAAGACTCATCCGTGATTCCATGGAAAGTTCCCCAATGCACGCCAATGGAACGGCGAGCCTGGACGTCCCGGTGCACCAGCACCGCTTCCTCCGGGTTGATGTGCTGGCTTTGCATGAACCACCGTGGTTCGTACGCGCCCACCGGGATGGCCGCCAGGTCGAAGCCGCCGAAGCGTTCTCCGATGTCCTTGGTATCTTGGGAATAACCCATGTCCCCGGCGTAATAAAAGACGAAATCCGGCTGCTCCACCACCCAGCCACCCCACAGGGTTTGATTTCGATCCCGTAACGTTCGTTGAGACCAGTGCTGGGCCGGGACGAAGTGGACCGTGGTCCGACACTCTTCGCCATCCATCTCCAGATTATCCCACCAGTCGAAATCCCGCACATGGCCGCGGGAGGCGGGAACATTGCGCTCGAACCATTCCTTGAGGCCCAAGGGAACCATGAACAGCGGCGAGCCGCCGGGTTGCGCCGCCACCTCCCGAACCGAGTTCAAATCCAGATGGTCGTAATGGCTGTGGGAAATCAGCACCAAGTCGATGCGCGGCAGCTCATCCAGGGCCACCCCCGGTGGCTGCCACCGCTTTGGTCCGGCCCATTGCACCGGTGAGGCCCGCTGCGAGAAGACGGGGTCCGTAAGGATATTCAGCCCGCCCATCTGCATCAGTACCGTGGCGTGCCCGATCCAGGTCACGGCCGGCTCGGAAAGGTTGGTTCGCAGGTATTCCAGGTCCGGGGCCACCGGGGCCAGTTCCAATGTGGGCTTCTTTGGCAGTCCGGCCAGCCGCCTCTGGAAGAACCAACGCCAGAAGTCCGGGCCGCTGGGCCGGGAATGGGGATAGTTGTTTTGAAAGCCCGTGGGGGTATGGTGCGGCTTGTCAGGGTCGTAGTGCGGGTTCTTGCCGGAGCATCCGGCCACAAGGGGGGTCATCAGGATCACGGCAAGCAGAACAATCGATTTCATGAATCAATCCGTGTACTCCACCATCCGACGGGTTGTCCGCCGAAAAGAGCGGCGCGGAGTTGGACAAGGGTCATGGCCGCGATCAATCGAACGCAGCCGGGCGGGTCGGGTCCGCCAGGTGACGACGGACCTCCGAGAGATGGACGTGGTTGGTGCGGTGCTCGGAAAGAGGCGGGAGATCATCGAAGGAGAAAAAGCCCACGTCCGAGGTTTCATCGCTGGCCGAGGGCGCTCCGCCGGTCAGTTCGCACAAAAACAGCACTTTGTAGGCGTGAAAGAATTCCATGGGCCGTCCGGCCCGGTTGGCGTCGTACACGCCGATCAGCCGGACCGGCTTGGCCTCGTATCCGCTTTCCTCGAGAATCTCCCGGGCGATCATGGCCGAAGGATACTCGCCCACGTCGGCCCAGCCGCCGGGCATGGCCCACTTGCCGTCGGCCCGCTCCCGGACCAGCAAAATGCGGTCGTCCCGGACCACGGCCCCGCGCACGTCCACTTTGACCGTGGCGTAGCCGGGCTGCACCAGAAACGTGCGCAAGACGTCGTCGGTTTCCAGGCAGGTCTGGCTGGAAACCATTTCCGAGGCCAACTCCAATAGGCGATGGTAGCGGGTTCGTTCGTAGTGGGTCTGGGCAAAGGCGAGGCCGGTCTGGCTCAGGGCTTGAATCTCCCTGGACCACTCCAGCCACTGAGTGGGTGGGTCATGTTCCATGGCCTTGACGATACAAAAAAAACTCCCTGAGAACAATCGTTCCCAGGGAATTTGAGCGGAGAGGCAAAAGGCTAGAATCCGCGAAAAGCCAGCATATTGAATGATTTATAGCCGCCTTCCACGTCTTCGGCGTAGCGGCAACCCAGTGGAGAGTCGCCGGGCTTGTACTTGATGTTCTCATTGGAGCCCCTGAAGACTGCGCAATCATTGTTTTCACAGACCAACAGCGCCCCCCAGCCGGACTCCGGCGGTCCCAAGGTCGAGGTCAACTCCACGCCGCAATGGGGGCAGCAACGCTTTTCGGACATTTTCATAATCTCCTTGCAATTTGGTTGATGAAAGGATGGTCAAGGCTTGTGACCCACAAAACGCACAATGTTCACCGCGAGCCTTGCAATCATGAACAGCGACAATCGTCAAGCTGTTCGAGACAAGAGATAAGGCCGATCATTTAAATGACAAGGACCGAATGTCCAACGGAGCATGACGCTGCAATAGCGGGGGAGCCGTAGGGGCGACCGGCCGGTCGCCCCTACTTCCAAAGACCGTTAAGCCGGGATCAAGTCAGGTCGAAGCGGTCCAGGTTCATGACCTTGGTCCAGGCCGCGACAAAGTCGCGCAGGAATTTCTCCTGAGCGTCGTTTTGGGCGTAGACTTCGGCCAGGGCGCGCAATCGCGAGTTGGAGCCGAAGATCAGGTCCACGCGGGTGCCGGTCCACTTCAGGTCCCCGGTCTTGCGGTCTCGGCCTTCAAAGGTGTCTCCTGTCTCGGACATGGCTTTCCACACAGTGCCCATGTCCAGCAGATTGGTGAAGAAGTCGTTGGTCAGAGCTCCGGGCCGGTCTGTGAACACGCCGTGGGCCGATCCGCCGACGTTGACTCCCAGCACCCGCAACCCGCCGACGAGCACGGTCATTTCCGGAGCGCTCAGGGTCAGCAACTGGGCCTTGTCCACCAGCATCTCCTCGGCGGATACGGAATAGGCCTTCTTCTGATAGTTGCGGAAGCCGTCGGCTTCGGGTTCCAGCAAAGCAAAGGATTCCTGATCGGTCTGGTCCTGCGAGGCGTCCGTACGGCCTGGGGAAAAGGGCACCTCCACAGCATGTCCGCCGGCCTTGGCCGCGGCCTCGACACCGGCGCATCCGGCCAGGACGATCAGGTCCGCCAGGGAGACCTTCTTGCCGCCGGATTGGGCGGCGTTGAAGTCGCTTTGGATGGATTCCAGCACGCCCAGCACCTTGGCCAACCGGTCCGGCTGGTTCACGGCCCAATCCTTTTGCGGCGTCAGGCGAATCCGGGCGCCATTGGCCCCGCCGCGCTTGTCCGAGCCCCGAAAGATGGAGGCCGAGGCCCACGCCGTGGAGACCAGTTCCGCCACGGACAGGCCGGAGGCTAGAACCTTGGCCTTGAGGTCGGCGACGTCCTTGGCGTCGACCAGGGGGTGATCAACAGCCGGGACCGGGTCCTGCCAGATCAGGTCTTCGGCCGGGACTTCCGGGCCGAGGTAGCGGGCCTTGGGGCCCATGTCCCGGTGGGTCAGCTTGAACCACGCTCTGGCGAACGCATCCGCGAAGCCTTCCGGATCGTTCAGGTAGCGCCGGGCAATGGGCTCATAGATCGGGTCGAAGCGCAGCGACAGGTCAGCCGTAGTCATCATGGGGCGGCGCTTCTTCGTGGGATCGTGGGCGTCCACGATCATGTCCTCGTCTTCCACGTCCTTGGCCAGCCACTGGTTTGCGCCGGCCGGACTCTTGACCAGCTCCCACTCGTATTTGAACAGCACTTTCAGATAACCCATGTCCCACCTGGTCGGGTTCGGCTTCCAGGCGCCCTCGATGCCGCTGCTGATCGTATCGCCGCCCTTGCCGCTACCGAAGCTGCTCTTCCAGCCGAAGCCCTGCTCCTCAATGGGTGCGGCTTCGGGCTCCGGGCCGACATGGGACGGATCGCCCGCGCCGTGGCATTTGCCAAAGGTGTGGCCGCCGGCGGTCAAGGCGACGGTTTCTTCGTCATTCATGCCCATGCGGGCAAAAGTTTCCCGCACGTCGCGGCCCGACGCCACCGGGTCCGGGTTGCCGCCCGGGCCTTCGGGGTTCACGTAGATCAGGCCCATCTGCACCGCGGCCAGCGGATTCTCCAGGTCCCGATCCCCGCTGTAGCGTTTGTCGCCCAGCCATTCGGCCTCCGAGCCCCAGTAAATGTCCTCTTCCGGTTGCCAGATGTCCTCACGTCCGCCGCCGAACCCAAAAGTTTTGAAACCCATGGATTCCAACGCGCAGTTGCCCGCCAGGATCATCAGGTCGGCCCAGGAAATCCTGTTGCCGTATTTTTTCTTGATCGGCCAGAGCAGCCGCCGGGCCTTGTCCAGATTGACGTTGTCCGGCCAGCTGTTGATGGGCGCGAATCGCTGGTTCCCGGTTCCGCCCCCGCCGCGTCCGTCCGCGGTGCGGTAGGTACCCGCGCTGTGCCAGGCCATGCGGATCATCAGACCGCCGTAGTGTCCCCAGTCCGCCGGCCACCACTCCTGGGAGTCGGTCATCAGGGCGACGAGATCCTTTTTCACCGCGGCCAAGTCGAGCTTCTTGAACTCCTCGGCGTAGTTGAAATCCGGCCCCAAGGGGTTGGAAGCAGGGGCGTGCTGGTGCAGAATGTCCAGGTCCAGTTGATTGGGCCACCATTCGCGATTCGACGTGCCTTTGGCGGCCGGGTGGTCATGCGTCTTGCCCGTAACGGGACATTTGCCTGTTTCACTCATACCGAGATCTCCTTTCGTTCCATGAACGGTTGAGGTTCTGATAACGATTTGGTTGCCATCTCCTACGAACCGATGTTTTCCGTCTCTTTTCCGGATGCAGCCCCCTGACAGGCCCGGCAGACCCCGAAAAAATCCACACGATGCGTGGTGACCCGAAAGCCGGTTTCCTGGCTGACCTCTTTAGTCAGATCCGTCAGACCGTTCAGCTTTGGGTCCAGAATCGTCTTGCACTTAATGCAGATGACATGGGGATGGGGATACGGCTTGCTGCCGTCGTAGCGGTTGCTGCCGTCGGGAAAGCCCAATTCCAGCACCTCGCCCAATTCTCGCAACAGGGCCACGGTCTTGTAAACCGTGGCAATGCTCGTAGTCGGAAAATCCCGGCGAACCTGCTCGTAAATCCGTTCCACCGATGGATGTCCGTGGCTGGAAGCCAAGATCTTGAGCACGGCCATCCGCTGCGGGGTCAGCCGAAAATCGCGTTCCTTGAGCCGTGCGATCATCTGCTCAAGGCGTTCATTGGTACTCGAAAGTGGTTTCTCCATGACACGTCCCATTTTGCGAAAACATTTCTTTATGGATAATTGTTATCCGTAAAATCGTCAAACTATTTTTGGACAGGGTGGCTTACTGCCCAGGAACCCTGCGACGAACATATCCCCAAAGCTGGGGGGATGGGGTGTTACGGTTGGACGGCCGTTACTCTCAGAGCGATGTCGCCCTGGGGAAGTTGCCAAGAATCGAGGGATGATGACGTGACGGGCAAAGGCGTGCCGTTGAGGACAACTTTATGCAAGTGGTCAAAAAATTTCGGGGGTTGGGATTTTAAAAACTTCAAAAGATATTCCGAGGGGACAAAAACCCCCTGGTGCAGAAACAAGCCGGCAAGCTCACGGCCTACGGCATTGTAGAGACGAACTTGCAGGCGAAAAGGCTGTTCTTCCGTCGAGTCGGTCGTGTTCTCCCTGGACTGTGAGATCCCCTCGCGCATTCTGCTGTAATAGCCGCCCCGGCGCATTGTCGCCCCCACCAAGCCAGGCATGGCCGCGGACAAAGCCAAACGCGAGGAGGGAACGATCATTGCCCGGTCCAGATCGTCAATGGCCTTCCCGTTGAGGAAAATCGTCTGCAAGTATTTTTCCGTATACACCCCGCAAACGCCGACCAGTTCACACAAAAACTCCCTGAGCGTGCAGGGTTTGGGCACGGGCATGTCAAAGCCCTGGAGAAGAATGCCGAACCATTCCGGGGCATCGTGCTCCATCACGATCAGAGGCAGATTGTCCAATGTTTTGTCATAGGGTTCAGGATAAGGAGCGGTGTACGGCATGGCTGATCTCTCCGAAGTCAGGTTTGGAAATTGACGTTAGATGCGGCAAACGCCGCCCTGCCACGCAAATAAGCAAATGAATAAAAACGGGTCCTGAACAGAACAGCGGCACCCCGGGAGGCTGGCCGCCTCCCGGGGTGCCGAACAAAAGATCGTTCTTACGTTTAGAAGTTGTAGACGCTGTCCAATTCTTCATTGGACACGTCGAACACGACATTGTGGGGCGCGAGGGGCTCGCGGGAGAAGTACCGGGGCAGACGGTCATGCTCAGGACCGAAACCGGCCTTCTTGTTGAATTCTCGCTCCATTTTCAGGATCTTCTGGCCCAGGGCGACCACGTCGTCGCCGGTCATATTCAGGCCGTACATCTGGTTGATGGAATCGACCATGGCGTTGAAGGTCTCGGGCTGATCCAGAATGGCGAAGGCGATGAACAGGCAGTAGCCCGTGGCGTCCAAGGCCGCCGTCGCCACCTGCAGGTTCCGGGACAGTTCGGCCTGGCCTTCAGGCTTGAGCGGATCGACATCGCCGCCGACCTTGAGAATGTTCGTGGCCACGGCATAACCTGCCGTATGGTCAGCTCCCTGAGTCGTGGTGGCGTAGGTCACCCCAATGCCCTTCACCGCGCGAGGATCGTAAGCCGGCATGGCCTGACCCTTGACGACAGGAGCATGCTCCAGGCCGTAGCAACGGGCCGTGGTGGCGGCGCCCGCCCCCAGGATGCGACCCAACGGAGTGCCCTTGCCCACTTCGTGGACCAGATTGATGGCCCCTTCGCCGTCGCCGAACTCAATCACTCCGGCTTCCATGGCCACGCCGATGGTCACGCCCATTTCAATGGTGTCCACCCCATAGTTATCGTCCAGGTAGTCCAGCTTGGCCACCACGTCCAAATCGTCGATGCCGCAGTTGCCGCCGTGGGACCAGACGGTCTCGTATTCCGGCTGCTTGGTCATGTAGTTGCCGTCCTTGTCCGTATAGATTCCGGAGCACTGGATGGCGCAGCCGCGGTGGCAGCCGTGGGTGGGCTGGCCGCCTTCGCGGTTCTTCATGTTCTCGGCCTGGAGTTCGCCGGACAGACTCTGGTGGTGCTTGTAGCGGCCTTCACGGAAGTTGTAGGTGGGATAGCCGCCGGCTTCGTTGAGCACGTTGGTCAGCACGTTGGTGCCGTAGGTGGGCAGGCCCTGGCCGGTGACCGCGTGCTGCTTCAGCCCTTCCACGAACTTGCGGTTGGCTTCCTTGAACCCTTCCGGATTTGCGGGTTGACGCATTTTGGTGTTGGAAGCGTCCACAACGATGCACTTGATGCCCTTGGAGCCCATGACAGCGCCGACGCCGCCGCGTCCGCAGTGCCGGGTGGGCCGGAATTCCGGATCCGTCACGGCGATGGAGGAGTTGGAAAAGCGCATCTCGCCAGCCGTGCCGATGGAGATCACGGAAACCTTTTCCCCGTAAACGGGCTTCAGTTTGTCGATCAGCTCGTAGTTGGGCAACATCTTCAGCTCGTTGGCCTTCTCGATCTTCACGCCCTGATCGTCGATGAACACCTTGTACATGTCGTCGCCCTGGCGCTCGCCTTCCAGAATCACCGCGGCGTAGCCGAGACGTCCCAGGGCCTGGGCAGCGGTGCCGCCGGCGTTGGATTCCTTGATGGTCCCGGTTAACGGGCTCTTGCAGCCCACGGAAAGGCGGCCGGAGGAAGAGGCAGCCGAACCGCTCATCAAGCCGGGGGAAATAACCAGCTTGTTTTCCGGTCCCAAGGGATGACAATCCGCCGGGACTTCCTTGTACACCACCATGGTGGTCATGCCCCGACCGCCCATACCCGCGTAGTCGCCCACCGGCTCCACTGTCGCCTTGGGTCCGCCCTGTGCGCCGACATCAATGCGTAAAATCTTGTCCATCAAAGAACCTCCTTAATATGTTATGCCTGCATGCAAAAACACTCAGCCAATCACCAAGTCGCCGATTATCCGTCCAGCCGTTCAAATTTACGTCCCGAGCATCGGGATGTAAACAGGCGAGCCAGATACTTCCCTGAGTCACCGTGCCCGGCTCAAACGCAAATTACCCCAACAGTCCGTCAGCATGTATCGTGTTCGTGCTCAGCCGTTTCGCTGAACACAGTGCAACATGACATCCCTACGTATCCGCCCCCTACGTCAGCATTTTCGAGAGCTGGCGCAGATGCGAGCGTTCCTCGTCAATGCACTGCATCACGAATTTCTTTTCAGTGTCCGGGACCAGCTCCTTCATTTCCATGAAAAACAGAATCGTGTCCTTTTCAAAGCCCATGGCCAGACGAATGGCTTCGTTTTCACTAGTGGCTTCGGCCAACCGTCTTTGCAGCTCCGGGGAAAAGATCGAGTGGGAATCAATCAGGGCCTTCAAATACATCCCATACTCTTCCGTCGTGCTCCAGGCCGGCAGCTCGAACTTGCCCAACCGGTCCTTGAGCTGCTGGAAAATCTGTTCATGCCGGGCTTCTTCCTTGGCAAAATACAGAAAGAAGTCCTTCACATCCGGGTTCTTCGCGGCCTGGGCCGCGCTGATGTAAAAGGCCTGCCCCTGTTGTTCGATGGTCACCGCGGCTTCGGCGATCTCGGCCGCCTGAAAAAATTCAGCCATAGCTTCTCTCCTTGGTTCACATCCGTCGCAAACCGAATCCGGGCGAGCCCGGATCAAAGTTCATTGGGCAATTCACGCAACTGTTCGTAGGTAAACACCGGCCCGTCAACGCAGACGTATTTCGTGCCGATGTTGCAGCGTCCGCAGATGCCCACGCCGCACTTCATGCGCTTTTCCAGGGTGGTGACGATCTGATCGTCCTTGAAGCCCAGCTTCTTCAGGGCCTGAAGGGTGAACTTGATCATGATCGGCGGGCCGCAGGTCACGGCCACGGCCTTCTTGGGCTTGGGGGCCATCTCCAGGAGCACGTTGGGGATCAGCCCGACCTTGTGCTCCCAGCCTTCGGCCTCTCGGTCGATGGTCAGCACGGTCTCCATGTCCTTGCGCTCCAGCCATTCGGGCAGTTCGTAGCTGAAAGCCATGTCCTGAGGGCTGCGTGCGCCGTACAACACGCTGATCTTGCCGTAGTCCTCGCGGTTGTCCAGCATGAACAGTAGCAGGGTGCGCAACGGGGCCATGCCGATCCCGCCGCCGATGAAGACGACGTCCTTGCCCTTCATGGACTCGTAGGGGAAGTGATTGCCCAGCGGAGCGCGTACGCCGATCCGATCACCCTTGGACAGGGAATGCAGCTTGGTGGTCACTTCACCGGCGCGCATCACGCTGAACTGCAGGTACTCCTTGCGCGTGGGCGGCGAGTTGATCACAAAGGTGGACTCGCCGATGCCGAACACGGACAACTGCCCCACCTGGCCCGGCTCGTAATGGAAGTTTTGCATCCGCTCCTCGCTGCCCAGGACGATCCGGAAGGTCTTGATGTTGTGCGTCTCCTGAATTGTCTCGATAATCGTGCCGATCTCCGGCAGATACGGGTTGGCCATCAGGGGGGACTGTTTCGGGTTCTCGGTCATTTCGCGGCCTCCTCGACAGCCGGTGGTTGATGGGCCATGGCTTTGGTCACGATTTCCCGGATGTCCACGCTCACGGGACAGCTCTTGATGCACCGGCCGCAGCCGCAACAGGAGATGATCCCCTCATGAAGGGCCGGGTAATAGCTGAACTTGTGCCCGACACGGTTCTTCAGGCGATGGGCCTTGGTGGGCCGGGGATTGTGGCCGCTGGCTTCCAGGGTGAACTGAAAGGACATGCAGTTGTCCCAGGACCGCACCCGTCGACCGGTCAGCCCGGCGTTTTCGTCGGTGATGTTGAAGCAGTAACAGGTCGGGCAAAGATAGGTGCAGGCCCCGCAACTGATACACTTGGCCGAGACATCCTCCCAGAAGCCCATGTCGTCGAACAGCGCCAACAGCTTGTCCTTGGCCGGGCCGAAGTCTTGCGGTTCGCCCATGTCCTTCAGGGCCTGTTCGCGCAGCTTCTTGGCCTGTCCGGCTTTTTTCTTCCCGGCCGTGAACAGGGAACTGCCCAGCAACGCTTCACCCTTCTTGCTGACCGCCTCCACCACGAACCCGTCGTCCATGGGCGTCAGGAGCAGGTCCGAACCCGCGGCGTCCCCCGGAGCGGAGCCCACGCTGTGACAAAAACAGGCGTTCTCCGCCTTCAGGCAGGCAATCGTCGCGAAAAGGGTGGCTTCCCTGCGGGCCAGATAATACGGATCTTTATACTTCGCGCCGTCGTAGACCCGGTCGAAAA
Organism: Desulfonatronum zhilinae; assembly: GCF_900182865.1. Taxonomy (NCBI): domain Bacteria; kingdom Pseudomonadati; phylum Thermodesulfobacteriota; class Desulfovibrionia; order Desulfovibrionales; family Desulfonatronaceae; genus Desulfonatronum; species Desulfonatronum zhilinae. The sequence continues at coordinate 414,248 of NZ_FXUJ01000001.1, read as the reverse complement.
TCAGGAATCCCCGAGCGCCGCAGGGCCGGGAACCGAAAACCAAGGTCGGTTCCGGAGTGATGGTCGGAAACAGTTCCACGTCCACCTGGCCCAGGTCGTCCGGGTTCTTGCGGTAGTCGTAGCGCAGCAGATCCTCGCTGGCCGGAAAGACGGTGCTTTTGGGCGGGGCCGTTGCCTCTTGTCCCAATTCCACATTTTGGCCCGCGACATACGGGACAAAGACCACCGCGTCGCCTTGTCTGGCCGGAGCGAGCACCCGCATGGTCGCGGACAATTCGTCCAGCCAGGCCGTCAGCTTGTCGTTTGCTATGAATTTGGCCTCGGCCATCACCAACCTCGCTCGTTGATGTTCTCCTCTTCCACCTGGAAGGAGAGCAATGGCGGTATTGCGTTGGGATCAACACCGGCATCGTGGTTGAAGACTTCCTTGATTTCCTTGTTCAGCTTGCGCTTCAGCGCCAGGATCGGGATATCCACCGGACAGGCCCGCTGACACTCCCCGCATTCCACGCAGCGCCCGGCCAAGTGCATGGCATGAATCACCTGGAACAGCCATTTTTCCCGGACCGCGTCGTCCTGGGTCATCCAGTGCGGGTCCCGGCTCTGGGCTACGCAATGATCCCGACAGACGCACATCGGACAGGCGTTGCGGCAGGCGTAGCACCGGATGCAGCGACTCATTTCCTGTTGCCAGTGCTCGAACCGGGCTTCCAGGGGCTGGGATTCGAAGGCCAGGACGTCGGCGTAGTCGTCGTCCACGGCATGGGCTTCCCGGGGCGTGCCCGCGAAATGGTCGTGGACCAGGGCGTTGGGAAACCGGCAGCGCGTACACTTGTCCGCCAGAACACCCGCCAGGGCGACGTTGCGCTCCTGGCCGTCCAGGTTCAGCCGCAGTTCCGTGGGCGAGGCGTCCACCTCCGTGACCCGGCCGATGTCGCCGACCTCGCGGCGCAGTTTGGTCAGGTCCACCACCCCGTCGCAGGGGAAGCCGAAGACCACCACGTTCTCGCGGTTGATCAACCCTTCCTGCTGCAACTGGATCACGGCCCGGCTGTCGCAGCCCTTGACCACCAGCCCGACCTTCTTGTTCTTCAGGCCGGTAAGATAGGTCGCGGTGTTGTGCACGGCCAAGGGCCCGATTTGCAGCCGCTCCACATCCTCCACCGTGCGGATGAACAAGGGCGTGGCGTGCAGCGCGTCGTAGCCCTGCTCCCAACCGATGACCATGTCCAGCTTCGGCAGTTGCGCCGTTATCTGTTCCTTGAGTTGCGTGAGAATCGTCACTGTTTGCGCTCCTTAGCACGCCGCCGCGGTTGCCGGGTTCTGATCAGGAGTCAAGCCGAACCGAGGGGCCGGGCCGAGCTTGTGAATCTGCTCCGTGAAGGTGGTCACCACCTTCTGCCACCGTTGCCCTTCGGAAGCGGAAACCCAGGTGTACTCAAACCGGTCCGGGTCAATGCCCATGGTCGGCAAAAGCCGCTTGAAGACTTCCAGGCGACGACGGGCGTAGAAATTGCCTTCGGCATAATGGCAGTCCCGAGGGTGACAGCCGGACACCAGAACGCCGTCGGCCCCGGAGAGCAGGGTCTTGGCCACGAACAAGGGGTTGATCCGGCCCGAGCAGGGCACACGGATGATCCGCAGGTCCGTGGGTTGGGTAAACCGTCCCACCCCGGCCGTGTCCGCCCCGCCGTAGGAGCACCAATTGCACAAGAATCCAACGATACGAAGTTCCTTTCCGGCTAGAGCTGACATAAGGCGTTCACCTCGGCGAGAATCTGGTTGTCGGTAAAATGGGAGAGCTGGATAGCGCCCTGGGGGCAGGTGGCCGTACACAGACCGCAGCCTTGACACACGGTTTCAATGACCTCGGCCTTGGGCTCGCCCCGGAAGTCCACTTCCTTGATCGCGCCAAAGGGGCAAACCTGGATGCACTTGCCGCAGCCCACGCAGCGCTTGATGTCCACGAAGGAGATCATCGGGTCGTTTTCCAGCTTGTCCTTGGCGAACAAGGCCAGAACCTTGGCCGCGGCGGCACTGCCCTGGGCCACGGAGGCCGGAATGTCCTTGGGTCCCTGGCACGCGCCGGCCAGGTACACCCCGGCGGTGTTGGTCTCCACGGGCCGCAGCTTTGGGTGGCTCTCCATGAAAAAACCGTATTTGTCGTAGGAAATGCGCAGCTTTTCCGCCAGCTGCGGCGCGCCGACGGCGGCTTCGGCCCCGGCGGCCAGGACCACCAGGTCCGCCTCCACCTCCACCTGGGTGCCCATCAGGGTATCAGCGCCCCGGACCAGCAGTTTGTCGCCCTTGGGGTAGATCATGGAGACCCGGCCCCGGACATACTGGGTACCGTACTCCTCCATGGCCCGGCGGGTGAACTCGTCGTACATCTTTCCCGGCGCACGGATGTCCATGTAAAAGACGTAGGACGTGGAATCCGGAATGTGATCCTTGGTCAGGATGGCCTGCTTGGCCGTGTACATGCAGCAGAAGCCCGAGCAATAGGGCCGATCCACGCTCTTGTCCCGGGAGCCGACGCACTGCACGAAAACAATGGTCTTGGGCTCCTTGCCGTCGGAAGGCCGCTTGACGTGCCCGCCCGTGGGACCGGAAGCCGAGAGCAGCCGCTCGTACTGCAAGCCGGTGATCACGTCCGGCAGACGTCCGCCGCCGTATTCACCGTACTTGGAAATGTCGAACAGGTCGTAGCCCGTGGCCGCGACAATGGCCCCGACGCTTTCGGTGACGATCTCTTCCTGCTGGTCATAGACAATGGCATTGGTCGGACAGACCTTGGCGCAGATCCCGCACTTGCCCTTGGTGAATTTGAGGCAGAACTCCGGGTCGATCACGGCCTTTTTGGGAATGGCCTGGGGAAAAGGGATGTTGATGGCCGTGGTCGTGCCCACCTGTTCGTTGAAGTGATCCAGGGACTTCTTGCTCGGACATTTCTCCATGCACAGGCCGCAACCGGTGCATAATTCCCAATTCACGTAGGGGGCCTTGCGCTTGATCTTGACCTCGAAGTTGCCCACGTACCCGCCGACTTCTTCCACCTCGGACATGGCATAGAGCTGAATCTTGGGGTGCTGGGCAACGTCCACCATCTTCGGCCCGAGGATGCAGCTGCTGCAGTCCACCGTGGGGAAAGTCTTGTCCAGCTTGGCCATCTTGCCGCCGATGGTGGATTCGCGCTCCACCAGGATCACTTCCCGGTCTCCGTCGGCACAGTCCAGGGCGGCCTGTATCCCGGCCACTCCGCCGCCGATGACCAAGACGCGCTTGTTGATGTCGAATTGCTTGGCGAACAGGGGCTGATCCCGGCGCAGCTTTTCCACGGCGATGCCGGTGAGTTCGATGGCCTTGTTGGTGTTCGCCTCCTTGTCCTTGCCGATCCAGGAGACGTGCTCGCGGATGTTGGCCATCTCGAACATGAACCGGTTCAGCCCGGCCCGTTCCACGGTGCGCCGAAACGTCGGCTCGTGCATCCTGGGCGTGCAGGAGGACACCACAACGCCGTCGAGCTGGTTGTCCTTGATGGCCTGGATGATGCCGTCCTGTCCCGGCTCGGAACAGGCGTACATGGTATCCGACGTGAAAACCACGTCGGGAAAGGCGCGAGCGGCCTCGGCGACCTTGGCCGCGTCCACCGTCCCACCGATATTGCTGCCGCAGTGACAGATGAAAACTCCAATCTTCATGAACGTTCCTCCAGCTTCGCCCTACGCTCTAGCTGAGTGTTGAAAAAAACGTATCTTGCTGTTCGTGTTCTAAAATGTATCTACTCAGCACATTTTGTGTCCGTTTTTGCTCCGGCAATCGGGGTCGGTATCGGTATCGGTATCGAAACAGGAAGAGTTGAGAACGCATCCCAGCGTTTTCGATCCCGATCCCGACTCCGACCCCGGCAACAGAATTATTTTGTGCTGAGTAGTTACTCAAAAATTCCAAATGCAACGGACAGCTAGGCGGCCTTGGCCTGGGGCGCTTGCTTGCCGGCCTCGCTTTTGGCTTCCCGCTCCCGTTTCTCGGCTTGTGTCGCGTGCATGGCGTCAAGGGCCAGCCGGGGATTGACGCAAAGTTTGGACAACCCCAGTTCGCTTTGCGGAACACCCAGGGCCAGACCGATCAACTGCGTGTAGTAGAACACGGGCAGTTGAAATTTACGCCCCATGGCGGCGGAGGCCTGGCCCTGACGCAGATCCAAATTCATCTGGCACAGCGGACAGGCCGTGACCACGGCGTGGGCCCCGAGGTCCGCAGCCGCTTCCAGCAGTTTGCCGGAAAGCTTGGCCACGATGTCCTTGCGCGGGATGCCGAAGGAGGCGCCGCAGCACTCCACTTTCAATGGGAACGGCAGAACCTCCGCGCCTAGGGCGGCCATCAGCTTGTCCATGGCGGTGGGATTCTCATGGTCGTCGAATTGCATCACCTCGGGGGGCCTGTTCATGATGCACCCGTAATACGGAGCGAGCTTCAGCCCGGTCAGGGGCCTGTTCGGGAGCATTTCGGCCACGGCGGCGGGACCCACGTCCTCGGCCAGAACCTGCAGCACGGACTTTACCGGGGTCGTTCGGTCCACCGGCTTGTCCAACAGCTTGTTCACTTGAAGCCGAAACTCCCGATCGCCCATCCGGTGCACGGCGACCTTCAGATTGGTCAGACAGCTCGGACAGGGCGTGATCACCGCGGCCGCGTCCAGGTCCTCGGCCAGGGCCAGATTGCGGGCCGCCAGGGCCGAAGAGAGCAGATGGTCCACGGTATGCGCCGGGGTGGAGCCGCAACAGCTCCAGTCCGGGATATCCACGAGATTCACGCCCAGGGCGCGACAAACCGCCCGGGTGGAGGAGTCGTACTCCTGGGAGGTGCCCTGTCCGGAGCAACCGGGATAATAGGCGTATTTGGTCATTGCTGCGTCTCCCTGAAGCGTTTGAAAATCTCGGCGACCTTGTCCTTGCCTTGAATTTCATGGGGTTTGAAGGAGAGCTTGCCCTTGGGCAGGATCTTCGGGCCCAGGTCCATGTCCGTCCAGAACCGACCGGTCTTGGCCACGTACGTCGCCAGCAGGCCCATCTCGAAGACCCGACCGTGCTTTTCCACGGAACCCAGGAACGTGTCCCAGAAAGTCTTCACGTTCTTCTCCGTGGCGTAGCCTTCGCGTCGGGCCATATGCCGGAGCACGTCCATGATCCGGGCCACGTCGATTTCATTGGGACAGCGGGTGGTGCAGGATTCGCAAGTGGCGCACAACCAGATGGACTTGCAGGAGAGAAGGCGCTCTTTCTGACCGGCCTGCAACAAGCGCATCACCTGGCTGACCGATATGTCATAAACAAAGGTGTACGGACACCCGGCGGTACAGTTGCCGCACTGGTAGCAGAGCCGGACTTTTTGTTCGCTCTCCGCTTCGACCTGGGCTATGAATTCGTGATCGCACGAAGCGTGAATGTCGACGACTTCCATGTGTTCTGGGCTCCTTGGAGGGAGGGTTGGCGGGGGAATCAGAGGAAAAGGAGATCGGACCCTTGAAAGCAAGTCAGGTAGCGTACCCGAACGAACTTCGTCAACGACCGGACCTCCTCGACATCTGATTGGTGCAAGGTTCAATGGTTCAGCGGTTCAATGGTTCACGGTTCAATTAAGCCGTTCAAGATATGCTGACGACGTAACTTTTCAGCATAGAGTAATGCCGTTGTCGGGGTCGGGGTCGGGGTCGGAGTCGGGATCGGGATCGAAAACGCTGGGAAGCGTTCAAAATTTTTCCTATTCCTATTCCGATTCCGATAGCGACCCTGACTCCGATTGCCGGAGCAAGGGCGGATACATAATGTGCTGAGTAGATACCTGACGACGGCGGAACATTTGAATTGTCCGGTAATTTCCATGTCAACCGCTGAACCGTTGAACTCCTGAACCGTGAACACCACTCAAAACCAGGAAGGCCGAGCCAACGGCCCGACCTTCCTGCCCAAACCACAAAAGCGAGTCTTACAGCGCGGCCTCGAAGATGGCGGCCACGTCGGCGTCCTTGGGGCACCGGGGGTTGGTGAACCCGCAGGCGTCCTTCTGGGCGTTGCCGGTCATCACGGCGATGTCTTCCTTTTTGACTTTTTTGCCGTAACGCTTGCCCAGCTCGACCAGGCCGGAGGGGATGCCCACGTCGGCGGAAAGCTCCCTGATGGCGTCCAGAGCCTTTTCCGCGGCAGCGCGCGGGCTCAGGCCCTCAATGTTCTCGCCCATCAACTGAGCCATCTTGGCGAAGCGCTCCACCTTGGCGATCAGGTTGAACTTCTCCACGTGGGGCAACAGGATGGCGTTGCACTCGCCGTGGGGCAGGTCGTAGAAGCCGCCCAACTGGTGAGCCATGGCGTGCACGTGGCCCAGACTGGCGTTGTTGAAGGCCATGCCGGCCAGGTACTGGGCGTAGCACATGCCTTCGCGGGCATTGATGTCCTGACCGTTGGCCACGGCGGGACGCAGGTGCTGGAAGATCAGTTCGATGGCCTTTTCGGCGCAGGCGTCGGTCATCGGGGTGGCGATGGTGGAAACATAGGCTTCCACGGCGTGGGTCAGGGCGTCCATGCCGGTGGCGGCGGTCAGCGCCGGGGGCATGCCCATCATCAGCAGCGGATCGTCAACAGCCACGCCGGGGGTGACGCGCCAGTCCACGATGGCCATCTTTACCTTGCGGGACGTGTCGGTGATGATGCAGAAGCGGGTCATTTCCGAAGCGGTACCGGCGGTGGTGTTCACGGCCACATACGGAGGCATGGGCTTGGTGGACTTGTCCACGCCCTCGAAGTCGTGAATCTTGCCGCCGTTGGCCACGACAAGGCCGATGCCCTTGCCGCAGTCGTGGGAACTGCCGCCGCCCAGGGTGATCAGACTGTCGCACTTGTTTTTCTTGTAGACTTCAACGCCGGCGTGGACATTTTCGTCCGTAGGGTTGGGGATGGTGTCGTCGTAGACCACGCAATCCATCTTCTCGGATTTGAGCAACTTCACGATCTGGTCGGTCATGCCGATTCCGGTGATGCCCTTGTCGGTGACCAGCAGGGGTTTCTTGCCGCCCAGAGCCTTGATCTTGGCGGGGATTTCCTTGTGGGCGCCGATGCCGATCAATGTCACGCTGGGAATGAAAAATCCATAAACTTGTTCACGTACGGCCATAATGCTAACCATCCTTTTGGTTAAAGGGGAGAAGAAACACAACATTCACGCTTGCTTTCCGCTGCAGCGACTATTGGCTCCCCTAAAGCAACTTCCGGGCCATACCAAAAAATCAAGTAAATTCAAATGGATCGATCACGTCTCCGCGCCATGCCCCGGCCCCAAGGGGACACTTTGGAGGGCACGGCGAGGAGCAGTCCACCATTTCCAGAAACAAACCTCCCGCCCAAGACAAATAATAGCTTTATTCTTCATATGGTTAAAAACCGTGTATCACCTTGACACGGGACAAGCCCTCCCCTGGGTCAAAAAGATACACAAACAATCTCGTCAGTTCAGTTCGTATTCCTTCATTTTCCGGTAGAGGGTTTTCCGGCCAATGCCCATGGCCCTGGCCGCCTGCTGCCGATTGCCCTCGAAATGGCTCAAAACCCGCGTAATATGCTCTCGCTCCATGACCCGCAGGGAAAAGAGCCCATCGCCGTCCGCCCTGTCCTCCAAATGCGGCGATTGGTCCACCAGTTCTCGGGGCAAAGCCCGGTCCGAGATGATCCCTTCGTCAGCCAGGATCATGCTCCGCTCCAAGACGTTGCGCAGTTCGCGCACGTTGCCGGGCCAGGAATAGTTCAGCAGACAGTGCATGGCCTTGTCCGTTATCCGGTAGCGGGTCGGCGTGGAAGGCAAACTGGCCAGAAAGTGCTCCACCAGCAGCGGGATGTCTTCCTTGCGCTCCCGCAGGGGCGGCGTATGGATGTTGAAGACGTTGATCCGGTGCAGCAGAGCCTCCTGAAATCGGCCCTCCTCCACCTCGGTGAACAGGTTGCGGCTGGTGGCGAAGATGAACCGGATGTCGATGGTGCGCTCCTCTTTTTCCCCCACCCGGCGATAGGTCTTGTTCTCCAGCACCCGCAACAGCGAGGCCTGGACCTCAATGGGCAACTCGCCGATTTCGTCCAGGAACAGCGTGCCCTTGTGGGCAAAGGCCATCAGGCCATCGCGGGATTCCGTGGCCCCGGTGAAAGAGCCCTTGACGTGGCCGAACAACTCGCTGCGGGCCAGTTCCTTGACCAGGGCCGCGCAGTTCTTGATGATGAACGGCTTGTCCGCCCGCTTGCTGTCGGAATGGATGACCTGGGCAGCCACGTCCTTGCCCACCCCGCTTTCCCCGGTCAGCAGGACCGGGACATCCGTGGGGGCAGCCCGGCTCGCCAGATAACGGATCTGTTTAATGCTCTCCGATGTGCCCACCATCCGGTGCGCCCGCTGGTTGACCGACGACAGCTTATAGCCGCGGTTTTCCCGCTGCATGCAGGCCCGCTGCCAAGCCCGCTCGATGACCAATTCCAGCTTGTCCAGATTGAAGGGCTTGGTGATGTAGTCGTAGGCCCCCAGCTTCATGGCCTGGACCGCGTTGTCGATGTTGCCGTGGCCGGTAATCAGGATGATTTCCACATCCTGGAGCCGTTCCTTGAACTCGGTGAACAGGTCCAATCCGTCCGCGTCCGGCAGGCGGATGTCCAGGATCACCACGTCGTAGACGTTGCGCCGGGACAACTGTCGGGCTTGGGCCGCGGAAGGCGCGACGTGAATGCTCCGTTCCGGTCGGGAGAATTCCTTCTGAAACAGCTTGAGAATGGATTCCTCGTCGTCAACGACGAGGACCGAATAGTGTTCGCTCACGAGATCCTTCATTCGCGTTCAATGGGAGACAGACGGTGAATCGGGACCCTTTGCCCACCTCGCTGACGACGGAGATATCCCCGCCGTGTTCCTGGACGATGCTGTAACACGAGGCCAGCCCGATCCCGATTCCCTTACCCACGGGCTTGGTGGTGAAAAAGGGCTCGAACATCTTGTCCAAATTTTCCGGAGGAATGCCGCAGCCGGTGTCCTCGACGCACAGGCAGACCTCCGCCTCGCCCACGAAGCTGGTTCGAATCTGGATGGTCCCCTCGCCCTGGATGGCGTCCAGGGCGTTGACCAGCAGATTCAGGATCACCTGCTTGAGCTGGGATTCATCCCCGTAGATCAGCGGCAGTTCGTCGGCCAGACGCAGGTCGATCTTTAATCCGACGCGCTTGCGTAGATGATGGTCCACCAGGCGCAGAGTGTCCGTGACGATCTGGTTCAGGGCCAGAGGGGAAAAGGCGGCGGAAACCGGCCGACTGAAGGTCAGCAAGGTTTGGATGATCTTCTGGCAGCGATTGCATTCCTTGAGAATGATGTCCGTATACTCGCGAAAATCCTGGGCCAGCTCCGGGTCCACCTCTCCCTCGATCCGCGGCAGACGGCGCTGCAGGCCTTCGGCGAAGCCGCGGATGGCGGCCATGGGATTGTTCACCTCATGGGCCACGCCGGCGGCCAGCATGCCCATGGTGGCCATCTTCTCCACCTGATAATACTTGGCCTGGTACTCCTTCTCCAAGGTCACGTCGCGCTTGAAGATCAATACCCTATGTTCCGGCCACTCAGGATTCTTCAGCGGCGAGGCCACCATCTCGAATTGCAGGTTACGGCCCTTGAGCTTGAAGATGGCCGTGTCTCGGCAGACGGAGTTGGTGGCCAGGGAACGAAACGCCGGACACTCCGGACAGGGGTGATCCTCATGACGGAAAAGTTCGTAGCAGAACTTTCCCTCGGGATGGGGATCATCGAACAAATGCCGAAAGACGTGATTCACCGAGATGATCCGCAGATTCTCGGACAAGACCATCATCACGTCCGTGATCCCGTCCAGAATCGCCGCGATTTCCCGGCGCTGCTCCTCGGAGCGCTTGTTGGACTCCTTGAGTTCCTCGACCTTTTGGCGCAGTTCCTGAAAAAAGCCGAGCTTGCTGTGCTCGATGCCGATCAGATCCTGCAGGTCCGTGGGTTGGACCATCACCACGCCTCCCGGCAAATGGCCAACAGATCCTCCCAGTCGGCCTTGCGGGGATTGGTCAACATGCAGGCGTCGTGCACCGCCATCCGGCAGATCTGTTCCAGCTTGGAATCGTCGGGTACGATGTCCCGCATCCGGTGCGGCACGTCCAGCCGGGCGAACAGTTCCTCCAATTGGGCGATGCCTTCTTCTCCCTGACTCAAAGAGCAGCTTTTCGGATTACCCTGAATGATCCGCCCGATGGCGCACATCTTTTCCGGACAGGCCGGGAGATTGAAGCGCATCACCGCCGGCAGCACGATGGGATGCACCAGGCCGTGCAGGGTGTCGAAGATTCCGCCCAGGGAGTGCGCCAGGGCGTGGCCGATGCCCAATCCGGCGTTGCTGAAGGACATCCCCGCGGCGGTGCTGGCGATGGAGAGCTGCTCCATGAGTTCAGGGGTTCGGTTTTCCAGGGCGGGTTGAAGATTTTTGGCGATCAGCTCAATGGCCTTTAAGGCCTGATTTTCCGTAAAGGGCGAAGCCAGGGGCGAGACGAAGGACTCGATGGCGTGGGCCAGGGCGTCAATGGCCGAGGACACGACCAGCTGATCGCCCTTGGTCATCAGCAGGTTGGGATCAATGATGGAAACGTTGGGCACCAGGGACCGGCTGATGATGGACATCTTCACCTGCCGCTCCACATCCGTGATGATGCAGAACTGGGAAATGTCCGAACCGCTGCCGGCGTTGGTGGGGATGAAAATCATCGGCGGCAGGGGCCGCATGATCCGGTTCGCCCCTTCGTAGTCCGCGATCCGTCCGCCGTTGCCCACGATGGTCCCCACGCCCTTGGCCGTATCCATGGGACTGCCCCCGCCCAGGGCGATGATCACGTCGGCCTTTTCCCGGACGTACAGATCCGCGCCCTCATGGACCTGATAATCACGGGGATTGGAGTTGACCTTGTCGAAAAGCACAAAGTCCACCCCGTCGTCCCGCAGAATATCCATCACATGCCCGGCCCACCCGGAATCGATCAGCCCCTGGTCCGTGACCAACAGGGCCCGCTTCGCTCCCAGCCGACGAGAGCACTGAGCCAGATAGCCGATGCTGCCCTGGCCGAAGATGATTTCCGGAATGGCGAACTTGGTTACGCGATGGTCGGACATGGTGGTGGATGGTTCAACGGACTGCTGCTATACCGCGATCATGGAGTAGAGTACTCCCAACAGCCCGATGCCCGCCAGAACGAAGACCGGGACGCGGGGCATTTCACCATCACTTTCCATGGCTCGTCCGAACATGAAAAAGACCAGGGGATGGACCAAAAACGGCATGGAAAAGATGAAGGGGATCAGCAAAGCCGCTTCCTCACCGAACATTCCACCCTGGGTGGCGGCAAAAAGACCGAAGTGGGAAATACCCGAGGAGACGGACATGGCCGTGAAGCCCAAGGGCATGCCGACAGCGCTGAGCAGCACGAAACCGCCGAACACCGCGCACAACTGCCAGCCGAAGGAGAACTGCATCAGCCCCTTGACCTCATTGGCGTCCTTGCCGTCGGCCTTGCCCATGGTTTTCAGCGAATAAATCGTCAGGCCCACTCCGATCAGGACGATCAGCAGCGAGGGCCACATCATCAGGCTCCCCTGTTGGGCGCTCATGGCCAGAACGGAAAAGACGAAGATGTGCCCGAAAAACGGGACGTTGATCATGATCGGCGCCCGGTAGGCCGCGGTTTTTCCCAGATCTCCAGCCGTACAGGCCCCGGTCAGGCCGGAGTGAGACAATGCCCCGGCCATACCCGGAGCCAAATTTCGGGCGTGGTCGGTCTTGCCGAAGAGCATCAGCAGAGCAATGCCTCCGAACATCCAGAACATCTGACCGAAAAAGCCGTAGGCCAGTACCGCGTTCATCCCGGTGATGGCGAAGGCCTCGGTGATTCGTGACCCACCGATCATGAAATTGGCCGCCAACACCACGGGAATTCCGGCGAAAAGCAAGGCCCGGATCGTCGGCCCGAAACGCCAGCGGTACATCAGCGCTCCCAGCCCGGCGGAGATGATCATGGCGAAAAAAATCTGCGGCAAGGCGATGAGCGGCTTGATCCACATGGCGATGGTGTAGGACCCCAGAAGAATGCCGAGAATGGCCACCATTTCCACGATGCCCATCTTGATGTACAGCCGCTTGTTGGTCACCTGGGCCTTGTGGTCGATCATGATCACCGCGCCCACCAAGCCGAGATAAGCGATCAGCGGATAGAATCGGCTCAGGTCCGAAAAACTCAACCCCAGGGTCAACCGGTACAAGGCCTCAATCCCGATGAGCAGAAAAAAAGCCCGGACGATGAAGATCAATTGGGTCCGGCCCGTACCCAGGAAGGTTTCTTCCTGGGACGGAGTCACCATGTCGTCCGGGTCCAGCTCGATGCCCCCCAAAATCTTGCGCAGTTCCTGTCCGCCCACGAAAAAAGAGACGGTCAGGGCGACGATCGTGGAGCGGCTGATCAGGTCGATCAGTGAAAACTGAGGCAATCCCGGCGTGGATACGCCGCTGGAGACAAGGACGTAGCCCATGGTCAGGCCGAAAATGACGATGATCAGGATCGGCGAATAGCGCGTTCCGGCCACGGCCGTCCTGGCCACCAGAACCATGGGGATGAGCAAAAACAGGGACAGCAAAAATTGATTCAGAATCTGTAGATTGGCGACCTGGTCAACCACGGCGGCGACTTCCATGAGCGGAACCTCCTGAGACTAAACGGGCAAGGAGTATAAACGACGGGACGTTACGCGGTTCAAGCGCGAATTAAGGGCACAAGAATAGTCGGATTGGTCGGTGCTGGCAATGACTTGGACGTGAGCGCGTCAAGTAACCGAGCGCGTTGACACGATGCATGCCTTGTGCTTGATCCAGGGAAAAACGATTCGAGGAAGCACGTCTGGCAAACCAGAGAACCGCCTTCCGGAAGCTGCGAATGCTGAATCGCAGCTCAAGCCTTGATGATCTTCGCATCCCTCCGGGAAATCGATTGGAAGCTCTCATGGGCAACCGCCAGGGACAGCATTGCATCCGAATCAACGACCAATGGCGAATCTGCTTTGTCTGGCGCGATGGCGGCGCGCATGACGTTGAGATCGTCGATTATCACAAGGGGTGAGAAATGAAGAAAATTCTTCCCGTACACCCTGGTGAGATTCTGAAAGAGGAATTCCTCAAGCCGCTGGCCATCAGCCAGAATCGGCTGGGCAGGGATCTTGCGGTCTCCCCGCGCAGGATCAACGAGATCATTCACGGGAAACGCGCCATCACGGCGGATACGGCCCTGCGGCTCTCCAGATACTTCGGCAATTCCTCCAGTTTCTGGCTGGGCCTGCAGATGGACTACGAACTGGATATGGCTGAGGACGCACTGGCAGAACGCATCAACAAGGAAGTCCGACAACTGGCCGTGGCCGGAAACATCGCGGCCAGGAACAACCTGCTCACCCATTTTGAACCATCCCCTGTAAATTAATGCCCAACATCTCAGGCATCGTAAAATCCATCCAAGACATCATGCGCAAGGACGCCGGAACCTACGGCGACGCCCAGCGCCTGGAACAGCTCGGCTGGATGTTCTTTCTGAAGATCTTCGACGACCGCGAAAAGGAGATGCAGCTTCTCCGCGACACCTACCGCTCGCCCCTGCCGGATAATCTGCGCTGGTCCGCCTGGGCCGCGGACGAGGAGGGCGTCACCGGCGAGGCGCTGCTGGATTTCGTCAACAACGCGCTCTTGCCCAAACTCAAGTCCCTAACCGTGGGCGGGGACAAGATCAGCGGCCTGATCCGGATGTCCTTTGAGGACGCCAACAACTACATGAAGAACGGCACGTTGATGCGTCAGGTGATCAACAAGATCAACGCCATCAACTTCAACGCCTCGGATGATCGCCACATGTTCGGCGACATCTACGAAAAGCTGCTCAAGGACCTCCAATCCGCCGGAAACGCCGGCGAGTTCTACACTCCCCGGGCCGTAACCCAATTCATCGTCGAACAGGTCAACCCGCGCCTGGGCGAAACCATCCTTGACCCGGCCTGCGGCACCGGCGGCTTTCTGGTCTGCGCCATCGAGCACCTGCGCAAACAGGCCAAAAGCGCGGCGGACGAACAGCGCATCCAGGATTGTTTCGCCGGGATCGAGAAAAAGCACCTGCCCCACGTCCTGTGCATGCGGACCTTCTTCCTGCTCTGGCAAAACAGGGTGCCTAAGATTTGCCAGCAGCTTACTGGCGAATTGAGTGCTGGTGAAACTGAGCAGCAGCCTGCCGCCAAATTGGCGATTTCCGAGAGTTCGTCTCGGAAATTGCCATTCACCCTGAGTTGGACCCACTACGTTCTGCTTCTCACCATCAAAAACCCGGAAGAACGCAGCTTCTATGAGATCGAAGCGACCAACGCAGGCTGGTCCGTGCCGGAGCTCAAACGCCAAAAAGCCTCCGCCCTCTACCAGCGCCTGGCCCTCAGCCGTGACAAGGCGGGCGTCAAGCGCCTCGCAGCCGAGGGCCAGATCGTCACCCGGCCGGAGGACGTCCTCAAAGAGCCCTACGCCCTCGAGTTCCTCGGACTCAAGGAACTGCTGAAACAGAAATTGATCGAATGGACTGCCAGGGAACGGGAAAAGGCATTCACGGAAGCACAGCGACTTGAAGGAAAGACGCTGTGAACATTTTTCTCGATTGGAAACACGATGAACATAGTAACCCGCTTTGTAAAATTCGAACTGATCGCGGATGATCCGGGAGCGGTAGGGATCGCATACATTGAAGGGTTGATGCGATGAAGATGGAAAAACATGGGACCGAAAGGTATATCCCCGGGAATGCAAACCCTGGGAACGCGGGGCTCCGTACCCGCTCTTCAAAAACTGCGAGTGCGGAGCCTCGCATTCCCAGTGCGCCGCCCCGTGGATGGCATTCGCGCGGATACCTGCCACATTTCGACTCCAATGACGTGATCCAGCATGTCACATTTCATTTAGCCGACAGTCTGCCAAAGGAAACCGTCGAGCGTCTCTTGGCGGAAATTCAGCAACTTGATCCGAATCGGCGTGACATCGAAAAACGCCGCAGCCTCGAAGCCCTTGTCGATGCCGGTCATGGCGCCTGCTGGTTGCGCCGACCGGATTGCGCCCGAATCGTTCAGGACGCGCTTCTGCACTTCGACGGTGAACGCTACCGCATGATCGCCTGGGTCGTGATGCCCAACCATGTCCACGCGCTGTTCCAAACCCTGCCGGGGTGGAGCATGAACACCGTGGTCGGATCATGGAAGACGTTTACCGCCAACGCCATTGGGCGGATCGTCCGCCAACCGGACGAGCCGGTGCCCCACATCTGGCATCCCGAATTCTGGGATCGCTTCATCCGCGACCAAAACCACTTCGCCAGCGCCCTGGCCTACATCCACAACAACCCGGTCAAGGCCGGACTTGCAACCCGCCCCGAAGACTGGCCCTGGAGCAGCGCCGCAAACGCAAACCCCGGGAACGAAACCCCTGGGAACGCGGAGATCCAAAACCCTGGGAACGCGGGGCTCCGTACCCGCTCTTCAAGAGTTGCGAGTGCAGAGCCTCGCGTTCCCAGCAAAGGCCACCCATGACCCTCGAAACCTTCTTCGATAAATTCAACCTCTTCGCCGACGCGCCGGGTGCGGTGGGGAAGATGCGGGAGTTGGTGTTGGAATTGGCCCTTCGCGGGAAGCTTGTTCCGCAAAACGACACCGATGAATCTGCTTCGGAATTGTTGAAACGTATCAGAGCGGAAAAAAAAAGGCGGCAAGAAGCTCGTGTGATACGGACTGATGAGGAAGCGGCGACAACTTCAAGTGTTGAGAATTTCGAGATTCCCGCAAGCTGGGAATGGATAGGCGCGACTGCACCCGCAGTCATGGTTTCTGACAAAGGGAAAAAAATACAGACCAAGGCCATTCTTGAAACAGGAAAGTATCCTGTAGTCGATCAAGGCAAGGTCTTCATTCGCGGATACTGTAATGATATTGATCTGGTAATTAGCGTTGCAACACCTCTCGTTCTTTTTGGCGACCACACTCGAGAAACGAAACTCATAGACTTTGATTTCGTTGTGGGTGCAGACGGAGTGAAACTGCTTCTGCCTGTTTGCATAGATCCACAATTCTACTACTTGGCGTTGCGTTGGCTGCCACTTGAAAGTCGAGGCTACGCTCGACATTTCAAACTCTTAAAAGCCGCAAATATCCCCCTTCCACCCCTCGCCGAACAACAGCAGATCGTGGCCAAGGTGGATGAGTTGATGGCGTTGTGTGATCGGCTGGAGACACAGCAGCGAGAACGTGACGTCAAGGCTAAGAACCTTCTTGCCGCCCTGGTGGCCGAACTCACCGGCACAAACAACGGACGCAACACTTGCGCCTCACCCGCCAAGCCCACTGCCCCAGCGCCACGGCCCTCGACCCAGCCGGTTCCAACCGCCCCATCACCGCCTTCAGCCTCGGCAACTCCGGCTCCATCCGCCGCACCTAAAAACGCCCGCACCCTGGCCGAACTGCGCAAGGCCGTCGGCCTTTCCCAATCCGCCGTGGCCAAGGCCATGGGCTTAAACCAAGCCTACATCTCGCAAATGGAAACTGGGAAACGCGCCATCTCCAAAGAGCAGCGCTGTCGATTAGCGGAGATGTTGGGTGTGATTCCGGATATGATTGGCAAACGCTGATTGCATTGCTACCATAGAGATACAGCGCATGATCTTTTTTTGCCACGACAATCTTCTGTAAATATCTCAATGATTCATGAGCAAAGGAGAATTTTACAATGTATATCAGCCATATTCGTCTTAGAAACTGGAAAAACTTTGGAGATGCTGCCACCCATCTTTCTTCGAGAACTTTTCTTATTGGTCCAAATGCTTCTGGTAAATCCAACATGCTAGACGCATTACGTTTCTTGCGTGAGTTGGCCAATGACGGCTTGGCTCCAGCGGTTGGCAGAAGGGGTGGGATATCGTCTTTACGCTGTTTGTCAGCCAGGCGCTATTCCGACATAGATATGGATGTGAAATTGGCTGACGATTCAGGAACAGATATGTGGCAGTACTGCTTAGTTATCAATCAGGACAACAGGCAGCGCCCGATCGTTAAAAAGGAATTAGTTTACAACTTAAAAAACCCATCTGTTGCTCTGGTGGATCGCCCTGGGCCGGACGATAGAGACGATCCCGAACGGTTGACACAGACAGACCTTGAACAAGTTATTGCCAATAAAGAATTCAGGGAAATCTCTGATTTTTTTAAAACCATTTCCTACCAGCATATTGTTCCCCAAGTTGTGCGTGACCCTCAAGGGTTTACCTCAATGCCGGTGCATGATGACCCTTTTGGCCGTGATTTTCTCTTGCGATTGTGGAATACTCAAAAAAATACCAGAACAGCGAGACTAAAGAGGATTGCTTCGGCCCTGAAAGTGGCTGTACCCAAGCTTCAGGAGCTTGACATCGTTATGGACAAACAGGGCACCCCTCACCTTGTCGGTCGATATGAGCATTGGCGGGCACAAGGCGCTTTCCAGAACGAAAGCCAACTTTCAGATGGAACCCTGCGACTGTTCAGTCTGTTATGGACTGTATTTGAGGGGAACGGACCTCTTCTGCTTGAAGAACCCGAGCTTTCACTTCACAGCGAAGTGGTTCGGCACTTACCGCAGCTCTTTGAACGTCTGCAAAAGCTTCGCAAAAATCGACGACAGATTATTCTCAGCACGCACTCTGAAGAAATCCTCCAAGACAAGGGAATCGGAGGTGAAGAAATTGTCCGGCTTGTAACCGGAGAAAACGGCACAACTTTTCAGCCTCCTGACGAAAACGAAAACCTGTTGCTCCAGCAAGGCTTATCCGTGGCCGAAGTCCTGCTCCCCCGCACCGCGCCACCCAAAGCTCGTCAGTTGTCATTGTTTGCGGAGTAAGGTCATGATTATTTATGCCTTGGTGGAAGGCCTAACCGATGAAGCGATGGCTCACAGACTGGCCTTAACGTCTGGCCATCAGGTGGGGACTTGTTATGGTAAAAAGGGCAGCTCGTGGATCAAAAAAAATGTCGGTGCATTTAACAAATTGGCCACTTCGGTGCCGGTGCTGACCCTGCTGGATTTTATGGATGCAGATTTACCCTGTCCACCGGAGATTCTTGATAAATGGTTGCCACACAGGCACTCAAGGATGTTGTTTCGTGTAGTGGTGAGAGAATTGGAAAGTTGGTTATTGGCCGACAGAGAGGGAATGGCCGGTTTCCTAGGGGTGCCTTTAGGAAAAATCCCCCTGGCACCTGAAAATTTGGGTGACCCGAAACAAACCTTGGTTAACTTGGCCCGCCAATCAAGATATTCCTCAATCAGGTCGGCACTTGTTCCGCAGCAAGGATCGACAGCCCAGGTCGGTCGATCTTATGTGTCCGAAATCATTCAATTTACTTCTGAAACATGGAACCCGGAGCGGGCTAGAGAATCATCACCCAGTCTGAACAGCTGTCTGCACCGCTTGGCAGAGATCAAATAGCCAGTAACTGGCTGATGTTTTTGCCTGTTCTCGCACTCACCGCGCCCGTCGCGCAGTGAAATAAGCAAACGGCACGCCGCCTCTTGTCATGCCACGAGTTATACGGGACATCCATCTTCAGAAAACAGCATGGATCACTCGAACCTGCCAGGGTGATGACAGGATTAACGAATCCATGAATCAACGAGTCCTCGAACAACGATGTTGCCTTTTTTTCGATTCCCGGTAAGTTTTCCCGAAAATAGTTGGACGTCTTGATTTTAAAAAAGGAATCCCGGCATGTTCGATGCCCTTCCGACGGAAGATTACACCTCCCCGTACCGCAATCTCTCCTGGTTCACCAGAACTTTTCCCAGCCCGATCTTCTATCCCAAGATGATCGGGATTATCTTTCGGGCTTCGAAAAAGGGCAAGCGGTCGATGTATGACGGCCGAGCCTGGATCGAAAGCAGCCGGGCCATCTGCTCTGCCCTGGAAAGCGTCGGGGTCCGCCTGAAGATCGAAAACGTTTCCCTTCTGGCGAAGCTCGACTCCCCATGCGTTTTCGTGGGCAACCACATGAGCACCCTGGAGACGTTCGTCCTGCCATCGATCATCCAGCCGCACCGGCCGGTCACCTTTGTAGTCAAGCGGAGCCTGGTGGAATATCCCGTGTTCAAACATGTGCTGATCGCCCGCGATCCGGTCGTGGTTGAACGCCAAAACCCGCGGGATGACTACAAGACCGTCATGGAGCAAGGCGGCAGACGGCTGGAGAAGGGTATCTCGATTGTGGTCTTTCCCCAGTCGACCCGAGAACCGGCGTTCGATCCCCAGAAATTCAACTCCATGGGGGTAAAGCTGGCCAAGCGGGCCGGGGTCCAGGTGGTTCCTTTCGCGTTGCAGACCGATGCGTGGGGCAATGGAAAACTTCTCAAGGATTTTGGAAAGATAGACCCGAAGAAAACCGTCCATTTCCACTTCCATGAACCCATGACGGTCACCGGAGCGGGGAAGGAGGAGCACGCGCACATCGTGGAGTTCATTCAAGGAAAATTGGAGCAATGGAACAGGGAACGCGACAACAAATGACACTTCTTTTAGAGGAACAACGCCTTTGACTCATACCAATCAAGTGGCCGCGCAGCTCGGCCTGAAGGCGCGACAGGTTCAGGCCGTCGCGGATTTGCTCCGGGAAGGCTCCACCGAGGTGTTTATCGCCCGGTACCGCAAGGAGGCCACGGGTTCTCTGGACGAGGTGATCGTGCGCAAGGTGCGCGACGGGCTGGAGGCCCTGGCTGATCTGGACAAGCGGCGCGGCGCCATGTTGGCCTCCCTGGAGGAGCGGGAGCTGCTGTCCGATGCCTTGCGCGGCGCCCTGGAGGGGGCCCGGTCCCTGACCGAACTGGAGGACATCTATCTTCCCCATCGACCCAAGCGACGCACCCGGGCGATGATGGCCGCGGAAAAAGGGCTGGAACCTCTGGCCGACCTGCTCATGGAACAGCGCACGGCGGACCCGGTTGTTGCCGCGTCCTCCTTTGTTGATCCGCCCAAGGGCGTGGAAACAACGGAACAGGCACTGGCCGGGGCCAGGGATATCCTGGCTGAGCGCATTTCCGAGGATCCCGGAGCCAGGGCCGCGATGCGCGCCCTGTTCACGACCAAGGCCCGATTACAGTCCCGTCCGGCCAGAGGCGTGGCCAAGGTCGATCCGGCGGTGGCGGCCAAGTTCAGGGATTGGAATAACTGGGAGGAGTCCGCGGCAACCGCTCCCGGGCATCGGATTCTGGCCCTGTTTCGGGGCGAACGGGAAGCCGTTCTTTCCGTGGAGGTGCGTCCGGACGAGGCGTTGGCCACGACCGGGCTGGAACGCGGCTTCGTACGCGGCCAGGGAGCGTGCGCGCAACAGGTGCGACTGGCTGTTCAGGACGGATACCGACGCCTGCTCGCGCCTGCCATGGAGACGGAACTGCGGGCGAACCTGAAAACCCGGGCTGATGCGGAGGCGATCGCGGTTTTTTCCGCGAACCTGCGCGAGCTGCTCCTGTCCCCACCCCTGGGCCGCAAGCGGATCATGGCCCTGGACCCGGGATTTCGCACCGGCGCCAAGCTGGCCTGCCTGGACGAGCAGGGTGGCCTGCTGCATCACGAAACCGTTTTCGTTGTCGGGTCGGAACGGCAGACGGCGGAATCAGCGCGGCGCATCCGGGAGTTGGTGGAGCGATTCGCCATCCAGGCCGTGGCCGTGGGCAACGGCACCGCCGGGCGGGAAACAGAAGCGTTTGTCCGCTCCCTGGGGATGCAAGGCGTCTTTGTGGTTCTGGTCAACGAATCCGGGGCCTCGGTGTATTCCGGCTCGGACATCGCCCGGGAGGAGTTTCCGGATCTGGACCTGACCGTGCGCGGCGCCGTGTCCATCGGGCGGCGGTTGATGGATCCCCTGGCGGAGCTGGTCAAGATCGATCCCAAAGCCATCGGCGTGGGCCAATACCAACATGACGTGGACCAGGCGGCGTTGAAGCGGGCCCTGGACGACACCGTCGTCAGTTGCGTGAACGCGGTGGGCGCGGAGCTGAACACGGCCAGCGCCGCCCTGTTGTCCTTTGTTTCCGGGCTGGGGCCGGCCCTGGCCAAAAATATCGTGGCCTGGCGAAATGAAAACGGACCGTTCGGTTCCAGGCGGGATCTGCTCCGGGTGAAGCGGCTCGGGCCCAAGGCTTTTGAGCAGGCCGCCGGCTTCCTGCGGATTCGGGACGCGGACAATCCCCTGGACGCCTCAGGCGTCCATCCCGAGCGGTACGGCCTGGTGGAACGCATGGCCCGGGACGTGGGCGCCGGGGTGCGCGAACTGATGCAGGATGCCCGGATCAGGGCGGAGATTGATCCGCATCGGTACCTGTCCGAAGAAGCGGGGCTCCCGACGTTGACCGACATTCTGGCCGAGTTGGACCGTCCGGGGCGGGATCCCCGTCCGACATTTGAACACTTTGCCTTTGCCGAGGGCATGCATCGTCCGGAAGACCTCTCTCCGGGCATGGTCCTGCCGGGCATCGTGACCAACGTGACCCGGTTCGGAGCCTTTGTGGACGTCGGCGTGCACCAGGACGGGCTGGTCCATGTCAGCCAGATGGCGGACCGCTTCGTCCGCGATCCCGCGGAGGTGGTCCGGACAGGGCAACACGTCCGGGCCCGGGTCCTGGAAGTGGACCTGGAGCGTCGCCGGATTTCTCTTTCCCTGAAAGGAACTGATCAGCCGTAGCGACGATGGTCTTTTCAGGCGAGATGCCGCGTGACGTCTTGCGCCGTGACTTTGTTCGGCCCCGTGATCGTGCGATCGGTGTAGCCCAGGGGGATAACGGCCATGAATTCACCCTCGGGCTCGCCCAGGAATCGGCGTACGTCCTCCTTGATCAGGAAGAGGATCCCCAGCCAGACCGAGCCCAGGCCCAGCGAAGTGGCCGCCAGAAGCAAGGTCTGCACGGCGGCGGCGGAGCTTTGGATTTCCATGGTCCGGAAGAAGTCGCGCGTTTCCGAAATGTCCAGCTTGAACAGCTTCTCGCCCCGGGCGACCAGATTGCCGGTATTTACCACGGCCACCACAATGGGTGCGCTGGTGATGCTCCGGGCCGCCATGCGCAGCAGGGAGGACGAAGGTTTGGGAAAGTCGGCGGCTCGTTCCGTGGTCAGCCGGGCCAGCTCCATCTTCTTATCCCCGCGAAGAACGATGAAACGCCAGGATTGTTCGTTATGCGCCGAAGGCGCCTGATTGGCCGCGGTCAGGATCGTGTGGATGGCCTCGTCGCTGAGTTCCCGGTCCGTGAAGAGCCGGATGCTGCGGCGGGCCGCGATGTTGCGCAGGGTTTCGTTGTCCAGCATGCAAGGAACCTCTCACTGCTTTGGATCATTATGGTTCATGGAAGCGGGAACGATAGGCCGGGCGCGGACGCAAAGCAAGGTTGAGAACAAAACGGCCCGACGATGCGCGTGCAGCGTCGGGCCGCTTGGGACTTCGCGGAGCAACGAGGTCGGCAATTATGCCGCCGATATCCCAAACAGAAGCCCGCCTTCCCCCTGGGGCACATCAAAAGGGGATTTTGGTGCCAAGCCGATCAAACCCCGAACTACGGACCGCGGCAACTGCGCTCTCGTCCCCCCTGACCAGAAACAACGCCTCCACCTCGGGCAGGGATTCCACCAGCTCCAGGCCTTTTTCAACGCCGAGAACCATCAGTCCGGTGGCCAGGGCGTCGGCGAGGACCGCGGTTTCGGCCAGGACAGTGACGCTGGCCACGTTGTTTTCCAGCGGACGGCCGGTGCGCGGGTCCAGGACGTGGCTGAAAAACTGTCCGTGGTCCTCGAAGAACTGTCGGTAATCGCCGCTGGTCAGCACCGCGCTTCGGCCTGGGCGCAGCACCAACAGGACATCTTCCCAGTCACGGCCCCGTTCGGGCCGGTTCAGCCCGACCCGCCACGGATCTCCTTCCGAATTTCGCCCCGAAACACGGACGTCGCCGCCGATGTCCACCAGATAGTCCTGGATTTCCCGGCCTTCCAGCAGCTCGGCCAGGGCGTCCACGGCAAACCCCTTGGCCACGGCCCCCAGGTCCAGTTGCACGTCCGGATGCAGCTTGCCCAGCCGTCCCGATGTCGAGGCGTCAATCAGGTGCAGCCCCACCGAGGACAGAGCATGGCGCACGGCTTCTTCCGAGGGAGGACGCCACGTTTCCCGGTTCGCGGCCCCTGGGCCGAAGCCCCAGATATCCAGCAAGGGTTTGACCGTGGGGTCGAACGCTCCTCCGGTTTGGGCGTAAACCTGTGTGGAAACGCGGAGGACGTACTCGAAGTCTTCAGAGATGGACATGGACTCGCCCATGGTAAGGGCGTTGAACCGGGAGATTTCACTTTCCGGACGATAGACGGACATGGAGGCGTTGATCCGCTCCAATCGGTCCCGGATCGCCCCTTCCAGCCCGGAAAGAGCCGAAGCCGGGGCATGACCCACGCGCACCGCGTACGTCGTGCCCATGGTCGTTCCGCGAAAGACGTGCGCCGAGGGCCGGTCGCAACCGGAGAGCAACGCCAGGGAACCAACCAGCAGGGCCGCGCAAAGTACACGGGCAAACCGGATACGGCGGTCATGCGGGGAAGCGTGAAATGGAGTAATCAGCTTCTTTCCTTCCAGCGGAGAGGATTGCGGCTTCCGTGCATCACGGCGATGATGAGAATAATTCTTTCTAGGATCCGGTAGTATATTGCAAAGGGAAATTTACCGATCAATGCTCGGCGCGTATTCCGATGAACAACAGGATACATCAATGGATTTTTCTGAACCGTATCCAGCGTCTTATCAATTTTATCCAAGAATTCATGTCCGAGACCAAGCAGTTGCCCTTCATACCATATTGACGCGTTCTCGATATCCGACTCGGCTTCCTTCCGGAATCGCAGCGTATACTTCACAGCTTTTCCCGAATTCTCTCCATGACTGTTTGGGCATCGGTTCCATAGTCAAAGTCCGACTCAAAGGCGTCAAGACGAATGTTCAGCAGCTCGCGTTGAGCATCGGTCATCTCGATGAGATGTTGATCAGCCGCAATGCTGTCCCAGATGTTCTCGACAAGCCGTATTCTTTGATCAACGGGCATTTGACGTAATTCAAGGTTGTGCATGACCTCTCCCGCTATTGAGTTTATAAAAAAAATCCGTTCCGCGCCGGACCGAAGCCCTCAATTCATGTACCAGCCCAGAACACGCCAGGAGATGCGTCCGGTCTGGTCCACGTCGTATTCCAACCAAAGGTTGCCGCGGACATGGCCGTCCTCGAACCCGGCCAGCACCCATTTATCGGTGAGCACGTACGTTTCACCGGTGATGATGTGCATGCTGCCGCCGAAGAAGGCTTCGGCCGGGATCAGATCCGAGCGGTCGGCGAGATCCTGGATCAGGTCGTAGACCGGGTTGGAGAGCCCCTTGCGCTGCAAGCGACGCAGCTCGAACTCGCTCAGCCTGGGTTGGATTTCCCGCTGGATGGAAAGCAGCGGGGCCAGGTTGGCCACATCCAACTGCTCCCGCAAATCACCGCTTTCCACCTCGCACTGGCGCAGGGCGTCCCGGGACTGGTGCAGCTTGGCGTACAGCGACAGGCAGGCCGCGGCCAGGGTCAGGGCGAGGACCCAGGGGAGGACATGCATGGAGCGGGTGATCATCCGGGACCGCCTGTCACGCCCGATGCACCGGGCTCAGGAAGGATACCCAGCTTGTGAGCCAACTCCGTCGCCTCCGGATGTTCCCTGCCCAACTCCCAAAGCCGATTCTCCACGGCCCAAAGATTGAGAGGCAGGCCCAAGACCGCGATGCGATCCAAAATTCGGCCCACCGCGGCCCAGCCCGGTCGCTCGGAAGACAGCAGTTCCAGAAGATGCCCGGTCAGGCGGATATCAAATTCCCGCAACGGTCGCCAGTTGGCGCGCAGAAAGGAGTGGAATTCCTCCTGGTCGTCGGCAACCTGTCCCAGGACCAGGTCAGCCCAGGCCAGAGCGGGCAGATGGAGCAGCCAGACATCCTCCCTGATCGGGCGGTGCTGATCTTCCTGGTAGCCCTGAAAATGGTCCAGGGCCGACCTCGCGAATCGAAGCTGCCCCTCCCACCAGACGCGGGTCCGACTCTCGGACCAGGACAGGGAGACCAATTCGCGCCTGTTCCAGGCCAGGTCCGTCACGGAACAGGAATGCTCGGCCCCTTCCGGCGTATCCACGGTCACGACGCCGAAGCTCCGCCCGGCTTGCTCCGGCTTCCAGCGCCAGGAAAACGTTTCCGTAGCCCCGGTATCGGACCAAGTCATCCGACCGCGACCCCGAACCTCCGTGCCGCCAAGTTGCGTCTCGGGCCCAGGCTCCAAGTCCGGCTCAGGCTCCAAAACCAGTTCCGCTCCGAGCCAGTTTCGCTGAATGGGTCGCCCGTGATCGCGGATCGCGAGAGGTCCGTCTCCATCCTCGCCGTCCATGAGCAGACCCAGCAGGGTCCAGGAGGCCGGGTTCATGCTCCGGGGCAGAACATGGGTGCGCCACAGGTCCGCTCCCGAGCCCTTGCCCGAGCCCTTGCCTGAGACGTTCGACTCCGCCGCGGCCATGATCCGAACGAAATCCGGTGACCAGTCCCCGGCTCCGGTGGACCGGGCCAGTTCCATGGAGCGCAGGGCGTAGGCCATGGCGTTGAGCGGCTCCACCCGGCTGATCTCGTCGAAAAACCAGGCGCAGCTGGCCAGGGAGCACATGGCCCATTCCTGCATGGCCAGCAGGTTGAAAGCGGTTTGCCGGAGGTCCGGACCAAGTCCCGGTGCGGCATGTTGATCGAGAAAGTCGGATCGCGAAACGCCGCCAGCCAACACGCGCCCATAGTCCAGCAAGGCTTGCCGGGGGTCGGTGAAACAGTGCCGGGCAACGGTGAAATAATGCTCGTCCACGCGCTGCTTGTTGCGATGCAGGGCTTCGCGCAGCGGCCCGCGCCAGCGCTGGTTCCAGCCCGGATGCCCGCCATCGGCGCAGCCGCAATCCGTGCGCCAGCGCTCCACGCCATGGACGCAGCTCCAGGAGGACGGCTCATGGAGCAGTATCCGGCGAGTCGGCGGGTTGTCGGCCAGATAGGCCGCGAAGTTGGTCAACTCCAACTCATCCCGGCCTTGGCGAATCTGCTCCAAAACATAGGCCAGGGCCATTTCGCCGAAGGAAAAGTGGTGGCCGTAGGTCTCGCCGTCCGTGGCCACGCAGAGCAGCCCCCGATCCGCGGCCTGATTGATCCGCTGGAAGTAGCGCCCGCCGTCTTCCAAAAGCCGTTCAAAGGCCACGGCCTGGGAAATCGGTCCGTGATAGAAAAACACGGCCAGTTCCCGGCCGGAAGGCAATGCGGCGGCGTACGGCTCGCGGATGTCCAGGGTGGATTCATCCACGTCATACTGGTTTGCGCCGTCCAGATCCGCCACGGCCCAGGCCTGACGCGGGGCCAGGACCACGAAGCGGAATCCAGCCTGGGCCACGGCTTCCAGGGTCGGGGTGTCCACGGCGGCTTCGGAGAGCCAGAGCCCTTCCGGGTCTCGCCCGTAACGAGCTTGAAAATCGGCCGCGGTCCAGGCCAGTTGGACTTCCTTGTCCAGGGGCGAGGCCAGGGGCATGATGATGTGATGGTAACACTGGGCCAGAGCGTTGCCGTGCCCCCATCGCTCCAGGCTCTGGCGGTCGGCGTCCAGAATCCGGGCGTAGCAGGCCGGATCGGCTTGTTCCAGCCAGGAGAGCAGGGTCGGGCCGAAGTTGAAGCTGGTCCAGGCGTAGCAATTGACCAGGTCCGTGATCCGTCCCTGGGCGTCCCTGCGTCGGGCCCAGGCCAGGGGTGCGTAGGACTCTTCCAGAATCCGCTGGTTCCAGTTCAGTCCGGGCGCGGCACTGCCCTCGGGCAGCAGTTCGCGCAGCCACGGATCGACGCGCGGGGGCTGGTAATAATGCCCATGGATGCACACCTTGCGCGTGGTCGTCATGCCCTTTCCTCCACTTCCCCGGTCGTTTCCTCCCGGATGCGGTCCCTGGCCTCACGGGCGCTGAAGCCCCGCTTGGCCGCGAAAAATTCCAGGTTCTCCTCGGCGTCGCAGGGCCGCAGGTACAGCGGTTCGATGGGCGCGTACCCGAACGCGGCGTTCATTGCCGCTTGAATCAAGACGTGGGCCTGGGGAGTATCCCAGGAAGGATCGAGAATGCAGGCCTGGGGCAATCCGGCTTGGATGCACTCCAAATTGCGCCGTACTCCGCTCCCCAGCAGATACAACGGCTGATCATCGTCACCCAGGAGCGAATGGAGATCGGTCGGGACGTCCACGGCCAGAATCCGGGGATCGTCGAGGGGCGTGATGTGACTCTCCGTTGATATTTTTGGGAAAAAAGGCGCGGTGGCGACGTGAAACGTCTGGGCATGGACCAGCCGGGTCCGGGCATGGGTCAGCACGGCCAAGCGGCCCTGGAGCAGCGGGGCCGGACCGGCGGCCAGCAACGGCGGATACTCCAGCCCGGCCATGGGCAGGCCCGCACCCATGGCCAGACCGTACGTCGTGGCCAGACAGAGACGCAGCCCGGTGAAATTACCCGGTCCCCGGACGCAGGCGATGCCGGAAAGATCGTGCATCTTCAGCCCGAGAAGATTCAGAGCTTGCTCCAGAGCCGGGACCAAAAAGCGCATCACCCGTGCCGGAGCGGCCCATTCCTGGTGCAGAACCAGTGAGGTTCCCCGAGCCAGAACGATCTGGACCCGGTCCTCCACGCCGTTCAGCGTCAACAGGAGGCGCTGGGAGGAATCGGCGTCGCTTCCGGTGCAAGCGGACGCCGCGGGAAAACGGTCATTTGAAGAAGCGATGGATGTCATTGAATACCGCAAAGGTCATCAGCGCGATCAGAAAGGCGATCCCGATCTTGTAGGCGATTTCCTGCATCCTGGGATTCAGCGGTTTTCCGGTGATCGTCTCGATGGTGTAGAAGAGAATGTGCCCTCCGTCCAGAACTGGTATCGGCAAAAGATTCAGCAGGCCGAGATTGATGCTGATCAGCGCGGTCAGG
This sequence comes from Desulfonatronum zhilinae, assembly GCF_900182865.1. Lineage (NCBI taxonomy): Bacteria > Pseudomonadati > Thermodesulfobacteriota > Desulfovibrionia > Desulfovibrionales > Desulfonatronaceae > Desulfonatronum > Desulfonatronum zhilinae. The sequence continues at coordinate 386,068 of NZ_FXUJ01000001.1, read as the reverse complement.
GCCAGCAGGTTGGTCAGCCCCTCGGAGGCCTGCTCGCTGACCAACTGGGCGATGAGGATCGGCCCGCCGATATTGTCCGCCGGGATGATCCGTTCGATGAGCTTGATAATCCCCTGCACCGTGAGCACGACGATGGTCCAGGTCTGCTCCGCTCCGGCGATCAGGGCCGTGCCCGGCCCCATGGCGATGGACTGGGTCTCTCCCGAGGCCGTGATGCCCAGCATGGCCACCTTGATGTCCTCGCCGAACAGGTTCTGGCGGACCTCCACCCGGGGCTGGGCAGCGACGTCCACCACCCGGTTCTCCCGCTGCACCGTCAGGAGCATGGTCTGCCCTTCGGACTGCTGAATGCGCTCGGCCAGCTCGCTCCAGTAGCGGATGTCCTGGCCGTTGATGCTCAGAACCATGTCTCCGTCACGCAGATCCGCGACCTGGGCCGGACTGTCCTCCAGCACCTGGCCCACCACGGGCAGCAGTTCCTGTTGCCCGTGCGCCCAGAACAGCCCCCAGTAGATGAACACGGCCAGCACGAAATTGAACACCGGACCGGCTGCCACCACCAGGATGCGTTGCCAGGGCGGCCGGAGGCTGAAACTGGATTCAGGCGGAATGCCCTCGCCCAGTTCGTCCTGGGCGCTCTCCCCGGCCAGCTTGACGTAGCCGCCCAGGGGGACGGCGCAGAGTCGATATTCCGTGCCGCCGTACTGGAACCCGAACAGCTTCGGCCCGAATCCCAGTGCAAAAACCGGCACGCCGATCTTGAACAGACGGGCCACGAGGAAGTGACCCAGCTCATGGAAGAAAATCAGAACCCCGAGGACGAGAATAATGGCTAAGACGCTTTGCATTCGAAACTCAATGGCTGTTTGGTTGGAAGGGGGCTTCGGCTCGCCTCGACATGTGGCGAAAACAGTCGGTCAACTTCAACCGGCGTTTCTCATGGCCGAACCGAAGAAAGGGGCGTAATGGTCGTGGAAGGTATTTTGAGACTTCCCGGTCGCAAGTCAAGCCTTGCCACGGAAACTCAGACACCGGCACCGGAGTCGGCCAAGCGTCGCGTCTGGTCCTGGACGAGGACGCTCAGCTCCAGAATCGTTTCCAGGGAGTCCACGGACAGCCCGGCATGGTCGTCCAGGGCGCGGCGGATCAGGGCCGGGATGTGCAGGAAGGAGATACGCTCACGCAAAAACAGGTCCACGGCTGCCTCGTTGGCCGCGTTCAGGACCACCAGATGGCTTGGGCCCGCGCGATAGGCCTGTCGGGCCAGTTCCAGACAGGGAAAAAGATCGGTCCGAGGCTCCCGAAAGGTCAGGGTTCCGGCCTGAAGCAGATCCAGGGGAGCCAGACTCAATCCCAGACGCTCCGGGTACCCCAGGCAATGAGAGATGGGCACCTGCATGTCCGCGGGTCCCAAGTGGGCCAGCAGGGAGCGATCCGTGAATTCCACCAGGGAATGAACGATGCTCTGGGGGTGGATCAGCACGGCCACCTGGTCCATATCCAGGCCGAACAGCAGGCAGGCCTCGATCACTTCCAGGCCCTTGTTCATCAGGGTCGCGGAATCCACGCTGATCTTCGCGCCCATGGACCAGTTGGGATGGGCCAGGGCCTGACCCACCGTGACCGCGTCCAGCTCAGCCGCGTCCATATCCCGGAACGGACCGCCCGAGGCCGTGAGAATGATCCGCCGCAAACTGGAGCAGGTCTCCCCGCGCAAGGATTGAAACACCGCGTTGTGCTCCGAATCCACGGGCAGAATCATGGCTCCGTACCGCTGACAGGCGTCCCGGATCACGGCTCCGGCCAGAACCAAGGATTCCTTGTTGGCCAGGGCGATGATCTTCCCGGCCCGGGCCGCGGCCAACGTGGCCGGCAGTCCGGCCGCGCCCACCTGGGCGGAGAGAACCATCTCGGCCTCAGAGAGCCGGGCCAGCTGCTCGTAGCCCTCCTGGCCGTGAACGATCTCCGGAGTATAACCGGAAGGCAGCAGCCCCCGCAGTTCATCTGCCAAGGCCGCATCCAGCACCGCCAGCATCCCGGGCCGCCACCGCGCGGCCTGTTCGGCCAACAGGCGAACGTTGCGTCCCCCGGCCAGCCCCAGCACGGAAAAGCGTTCCGGATGTTCGCTGATCACCCCCAGGGCGCTGCGACCGATGGAACCGGTACTGCCCAGGATGACCAAGCCGCGTGGGGCGGACATCGCGGGCGAAGGCAGGGCGCTGATGTATCGGCAAGCGTGGAGGGGTGGCATATTGGGCGATTCTGAAGCGGTGAAGGGCTGGGGCACAATCTAGAAGAAAGGATAAACAAGGCTCAAAGCCGCATAGGCCGGTAAAACAAAAAGCAGGCTGTCGATGCGGTCCAGGATGCCGCCGTGGCCGGGCAGGAGGGTGCCGGAATCCTTGACGCCCTGGGAGCGCTTTACAGCGGACTCGAAAAAGTCCCCCACCTGGGCGGACAGGTTCAAGACCACGCCGAGAAGGATGAATGCCGGAGCATTCGCCGTGCCCCAGGCCAGCCCCACGATCAGGCAGGCCGTCACGCAGGCCGCCATGCCTCCGGCGCTGCCCTCCCAGGTCTTCTTGGGGCTGATGGACGGCCAGACATGACGACGGCCCAACTTGGAGCCGGTGTAATAGGCGGCCGTATCGGAGAGAAACGCCGCGGCCACCACCAATAGCAACTCCGGCCACGCCAGCCCCAGGGCGAAGTGCAGCAGCAGGGGCAGATAGCAGCAACCCAGAAAAAGCAGCAACACATCCGGAAACGACGCGGTTTCGGGATCAGCGCTGTAGCTGACCAGAAACAGGATGCCGAACAGGCAGAACAGCCCGGCCAGAGCCGCCGGTACGGCGGGCGGCGCCAGGTACGCGGCCAACAAAAAAAGCGCCCCGCCGACGACGCCCAGCAGTTTCCATCCCGGTCGCTCCCGTTTCCAGAACATGGAATAGAATTCCCATTGACCCAGGGCGGCGAGGATGAGCACGAGAAGCAAGAGCGGGAGCCCGCCGGAAAAAAGAATCCAGAGCAGGACGGGCAACGGCAGCAGCCCGGTCAACAGGCGTTTGTGGTGCGAGGTCAGGGGCATGATGCTGGTCGGCGGTTCGTGACGAGGATGGATTTTAAGGAAGGGATCGAGAATACAACCAAAAAAAGATCAGGCCGACGACGGTTCCAGGCCCCCGAAACGGCGGGATCGCCTGGAAAACTCGTCCAGGGCCGCTTGCAGGCAGGCTTCGTCAAAGTCCGGCCACAGCACCGGCGTGAAGACCAGTTCGCTGTACGCGGCCTGATACAGGAGAAAATTGCTCAACCGCTGCTCGCCGCTGGTCCGGATGATCAGGTCCGGGTCCGGCTGGCCGGCCGTGTCCAGATTGTCGGCCAGGAGCTGTTCCGTGATCTGGTCCGCGGGTAGGCTCTGACTGACGAGCTTCCGGCAGGCCCGGACAATCTCTTCGCGGCCGGAATAGTTCAGGGCCAGATTGACGACCATGGATTTGCAGTGGCTGCTCTTGGAACAGACGTGCCGCAGGATCTGGCGCAGGGCAAAGGGGAGTTCGTCCCAGTCTCCGAGCACATGCAGCCGGATGTCCCGCTCCAGCAGGGAATCCATCTCGCTCTTGAGATAGGACTGGAGCATCTCGAATAAAAACGAGACCTCCTCCCGGGGCCGGGACCAGTTTTCCTTGGAAAAGGTATAGAACGTAACGTGCGGAATGCCGAGCTTGCGGCACTGGGTGACGATCTTGCGGGCGGAGCGGGTACCGGCCTTGTGGCCTTCGGTGCGCGGCAGGCCGTGGTGTTCGGCCCACCGCCCGTTGCCGTCCATGATGATGGCGATATGCCGGGGAAGGGAGGACAAGTCGGCTCAGATCTCCATGATTTCTTTTTCCTTGGCCGCGAAAACGGCGTCGGTCCTGGCGATGTATTCGTCCGTCAGCTTCTGGACGTCGTCCTGGGTCTTGCGGAGTTCGTCCTCGGTGATCTCCTTGGCCTTTTCCTGCTTCTTCAGCGCATCGTTGGCGTCGCGCCGAATATTGCGAATACCGACCTTGGCCTCCTCGGTGAACTTCTTGGCGATCTTGACCAGCTCCTTGCGCCGTTCCTCGGTCAGAGGCGGGATGATGATCCGCAAGGTCTTACCGTCGTTGACCGGGTTCAGGCCCAAATCAGACTTGAGGATGGCCTTTTCCACATCCTTGAAAGCTCCACGATCCCAGGGCTGGATGGAAATGGTCCGGCTGTCCGGGATGGAGATGGAAGCCAGTTGATCCAAAGGGGTCGACGTACCGTAGTAGTCCACCCGAATCCCGTCCAGCAAGGCCCCGGAGGCCCGACCGGTCCGCAGCCTTTTGAATTCCCTGTCCAGGCTTTGCAGGGACTTCTCCATACGTTCCTTGTTGTCGTCCAGTACGGATGTCATGCTTATTCTCCTCCTGTGACCAGCGTTCCCGTAGGTTCTCCCAGTGCGACCCGCTTGATGTTGCCCGCGGTAAAGAGATTAAAGACCACGATGGGCAGATTGTTGTCCATGGCCAGGGAAATGGCCGTGGAGTCCATGACCTGCAGGCGCTTTTTCAGAACGTCGATGTAGGAGATGTGCGGGAACAGCCGGGCGTCTTGATCCTTTTTCGGATCCTTGTCGTAAACTCCGTCCACCTTGGTGGCCTTGAGGATGGCCTGGACCTTGAGTTCGGCCCCGCGCAAGACCGCGGCGGTGTCCGTGGTGAAAAACGGGTTGCCGGTGCCCGCAGCGCAGATCACCACCCGTTTCTTTTCCAGGTGCCGGATGGCCCGGCGGCGGATGTAGGGTTCGGCCACCTGCTGCATGGGAAAGGCGGTCATCACCCGGGTGGTCAGACCCAACTTCTCCAGACCGTCCTGCACGGCCAGGGAGTTGATCACCGTGGCCAGCATGCCCATATAGTCGGCTCCGGCCCGGTCCATGCCCCGGGAGGCGGCTGAGAGACCGCGAAAAATGTTCCCTCCGCCGATCACCAGGGCCAATTCGACCCCCAGTTCGGCGACCTCGACCATTTCCCGACAGAACGTGTCAATGGTCTCGGGATCGATCCCGAACTGGTTGGGCCCGGCCAGGGCTTCGCCGCTGATTTTCAGCAATATCCTGGGATAGCGCAGTTCCGTCATGCCGACTCCTGCGGCCCGGGCCGCGGGTTGAACGTGTTCACCGTAGGGGCACGGCGTGCCGCGCCCCTACGGTTCATCCGGATCTTGTTAGGCTTCTTCACCCAAGGCCATCCGCACGACCCGGCCGACCTGGATGTTTTCGCCGAGTACGGCGATGGTTTCCGTGATCAGATCCTTGATCTTGCGGGAATCGTCCTTGATGAAGGCCTGCTCCAGGAGGCAGACTTCCTGGGCGAACTTCTTCATCCGTCCGTCCACGATCTTGGGAATGATGTTTTCCGGCTTGCCTTCGTCCCGGGTCTGCTGGGTGACGAATTGGCGCTCCCGCTCCAAAACGTCCTCCGGAATGTCCTCCGGGGCCACGCACAGCGGAGCCGTGGCGGCCACCTGCATGGCCAGATCCTTGGCCAATTCCAGGAACTTTTCGTTCTTGGCCACGAAGTCGGTCTCGCACTTCAGTTCGACCATTACTCCGATCTTGCCGTTGGAGTGGATGTAAGACCCGATAAAGCCCTGGGACGTGGCCCGGCCGGACTTCTTCTGGGCCTTGGCCAAGCCTTTTTCGCGCAGCCAGAGCAAGGACTTTTCCTGGTCTCCGTCGCACTCCTGCAGCGCTTTTTTGCAATCCATCATGCCCGCGCCGGTACGCTCGCGCAGCTCCTTCACCAAACTTGCGGAAATGGCCATTTATTTCTCCTCCGTAGCGTCTTTTTCACTTTCCGTTTCAGCCCCTTCGCTCTCCGCCGCGGCCTGGGTCAGCGCTGCCTCGGCGGACTTTTCAGCGGCCTGGTCCATGTCGCGCATCCTGGCCGCACCCTCGGTGCAGGCGTCGGCGATGCTCGCGGAGAACAGCTTGATGGCCCGGATGGCATCGTCGTTGCCGGGAATGATGAAGTCGATCAGGTCCGGATCGCAGTTGGTGTCCACCACGGCGACCACTGGAATGTTCAACTTGCGGCATTCCTGGATGGCGATGTCTTCCCGGTTCGGGTCGATGACGAAGGCCGCCTGAGGCAGGGACTCCATGTCCTTGATCCCGCCCAGGGCCAGGTTCAGCTTTTCCACGTCGCGCTGCATGCGCACGATTTCCTTCTTGACGAACCGATTCACGGTGCCGTCCTCGAACATGGTTTCCAGCTTCTTCAAGCGCTGAATGCTGCTGCGAATGGTCTGAAAGTTGGTCAGGGTACCGCCCATCCAGCGATGGGTCACGGAAAACATGCCCACCCGAGCGGCTTCCTGCTTGATGATCTCCCGGGCCTGGGGCTTGGTGCCCACGAACATGACCTTACCGCCCTGGGCCACGGTATCGGCGATGAAGTCGTGAGCCTTTTGGAACATCTTCACGGTCTGCTGCAAGTCGACGATGTGAATGCCGTTGCGCGCACCGAAGATATACGGACGCATCTTGGGGTTCCAACGCCGGGTCTGGTGACCGAAATGCACTCCGGTCTCCAGCATCTGCTTCATAGTCACGTACGCCATAACACTACTCCTTGAACTGGTGGGTTTTTCCTCCACCCTCCGCATTTGAACCCGCTCACTTTCGTCACGGACGAAAGACCCTCGGGCTTCTCGGAGGATGTGCGAATTTCGAACCGTGTTCAATTAGGCTAAAAAGGAACAACTGGCAAGCAAAAAATCAGGCAACTTCCTTCCGAAAACATCGCAACCCTTTACAGGCGGTTCGGATTGCGATAGCGAATTTCCATTGCTGGGGGAGCCGCGAGGCTGAGAGGGAGTACACGCTCCGACCCTTGGAACCTGACACGGACCATGCCGTCGTAGGGAAGCACCGCGCAGATCGCCTTTTCGGACCGCAGAGCTTCATGCCAGGTTCCGAAAAGGCGTTTTTTTTATAACTACTCAGTACATTTTGTGTCCGATCTTGCTCCGGCAATCGGAGTCGGGGTCGGCGCTTCGCTATCGGATTCGGAATCGAAACAGGAAGAATTTAGAACGCATCCCAGCGTTTTCGATCCCGATCCCGATTCCGATTCCGACCCCGGCAACAGAACTACTCTGTGCTGAGTAGTTACTTTTTTTTGGGCTCGAAGACCAAAGGAGGTTGGGTTTGCAAGTGATCGTCAACGGAGCGACCGAATCCCTTCAGGAGGACGTCACGCTTCATGACCTGATTGCATCCAGGGGCCTGGACCCGTCCCGGGTCGTGGCCGAGTTGAACCGAGAGATCATGCCGGGAGACCAGTTTCAGGAAACCAAACTCCAGGAGGGTGACCGGCTGGAGCTGTTGCAGTTCGTGGGAGGTGGCTGATGCAGGACCTGATGGACGACCTGTTCGAGATCGGCGGGGAGCGCCTGGGCAGCCGGTTGTTCACCGGCACGGGCAAATATGGTGACGACGCGGTGATTCCTGAGGTCTGCGCGGCCTCCGGGTCCGAGGTGATCACCGTGGCCCTGCGGCGGGTGGATTTCCAGGCCGCCGCGGGTAATGTCATGGACCACATCCCCAAGACCATGCGCCTGTTGCCCAACACCTCCGGAGCGCGCACCGCGGACGAGGCCGTGCGCATCGCCCGGCTGGCCAAGGCCATGGGCTGCGGCAGCTGGATCAAGATCGAGGTCATCGCGGACAACAACCATCTGCTCCCGGACGGCTACGCCACGATCAAGGCCACGGAAACTCTGGCCGCCGAGGGCTTCGTGGTTCTGCCCTACGTCAACGCGGACCTGTACGTGGCCCGTGACCTGGTATCCGCGGGAGCCGCGGCGGTGATGCCCCTGGGCGCGCCCATCGGCACCAACCGCGGCCTGCAAACCAGGGAGATGATCCGCATCCTGATTGAGGAGATCGACCTGCCGATCATCGTGGATGCCGGACTGGGTCGGCCTTCCCATGCTTGTGAGGCCATGGAAATGGGCGCGGACGCGGTGCTGGTGAACACGGCCATTGCCACGGCCGCCGATCCCGTGGGCATGGCCAAGGCCTTTGGTGAAGCCGTGCGGGCCGGACGTCGTGGGTTCCTGGCCGGGGCCGGGGTACAGCGCCTCAAGGCCGACGCTTCCTCGCCGTTGACCGGCTTTTTGGAGGGGTGACGCCCATGAGCTTTGCCGAAGTCATGGACGCCTACGCCGGTCTGGACATGCCCAAGGTCATCCATGACTCCCAGCGCCAGGACGTCCTTCGAGCCCTGGGAAAAAACCGGCTTGGGCCAGAGGATCTGTTGGCCCTGCTGTCACCGGCTGCCGGAGTCATGCTGGAAGAACTGGCCCGCAAGGCCGCCGTCCTGACCCTGCAGCATTTCGGCCGGGCGGTTCAACTGTTCACCCCGCTCTACGTCTCGGACTTCTGCGCCAATCGTTGCGTCTACTGCGGGTTCAACGCGGAACAAAAAGGTCCGCGTCGTCAGCTTTCCCTGGAGGAGGTCCGCGTCGAGGCCGAGCACATCGTAGCCACCGGACTGCGCCAAATCCTGGTGCTCACCGGCGACGCACGGGCCAAGGCTCCGCCGGAATACCTGGAACAAATCCTGGGAGTACTGCGCGAGTTCTTTCCCAGCCTGCTCCTGGAGGTCTACGCCCTGACCCAGGAGGAATACGCTCGAATGATCGCCGCCGGGGCCGAAGGGCTGACCATTTACCAGGAAACCTACGACCCGGAACTATACGCCCGGATGCATCCCAGCGGCCCCAAGCGGGACTATGCGTTCCGTTTGGACGCCCCGGAACGCGCCTGCCGGGCCGGGATGCGCTGGGTGGGCATCAGCGCCCTGTACGGGCTGGGCGATTGGCGCCAGGACGCCTTCTGGGCGGCCATGCACGCCCGCTGGCTGCAGGACCGCCATCCAGGCGCGGAAATCGGGCTGTCCCTACCCCGGATGCGCCCCCATGCCGGAGCTTGGGAGTCCGAGCACCCGGTTTCGGACCGGGAACTGACCCAGATTCTTCTGGCCCAGCGCCTGTTTCTGCCCCGGGCCGGGATCACCCTGTCCACCAGAGAGCCGGCTCGATTGCGGGAAAACCTGCTGCCCCTGGGCGTAACCCGGCTTTCCGCCGGGGTGTCCACCTCGGTGGGCGGGCACGGAGCGGACCAAGCCGGAACACCCCAATTCGAGGTGGCTGACGACCGGAGCGTTGGCGACATCGCGGCCATGCTTCGGGGCAAGGGGTTTCAGCCGGTGTTCAAGGACTGGCAGCCATTAGACTTGGTGACGGCATGAACCTCGTGGAACAGGGCATCGCCCACCACATCGGCTCGGACGCCCTGACCCGCCTGCAACAGGTACGCGTCGGCTTGGCCGGGGCCGGGGGGCTGGGCTCCAACTGCGCCCACGCCCTGGTCCGCTCCGGATTCAATCGCTTCGTGCTTGTCGATTTCGACCGGGTGGAACCGTCCAACCTGAATCGGCAGTTCTTCTTTCCGGACCAGATCGGCCTGCCCAAGGTGGTGGCCCTGGCCGCCAACCTGTTGCGGATCAACCCGGACCTGGACCTGGAGTTGCACGAAGAACCGATTACCCCCGTTAATGTCAACCAGCTTTTCAAGAACTGCGACACCGTGGTGGAATGCGTGGATGACCCGTCCGTGAAAAAGCTGCTCACCGAGGCCATGATTCCGACAAAGTCCCTGTTTGTGGCCGCTTCCGGGATTGCCGGATGCGGCGATGCCGACCGGATTCAAACCCGACGAATCCGGGACAACTTCTTTCTTGTGGGCGACGAGCAAACCGCCGCCTGTTCGGATACGCCGCCCCTTGCCCCTCTGGTAACCCTGGCGGCCGCGAAGCAGGCCGACGTGGTGCTGCATTATTTTCTGCATCAACAGATAGAGGAAAATCGCCCCGACAATCCGGACGGGGCGGACACACAGGGCGGACACACGGGGCACAGCACAGGTATGCATGAACAGGGCGCACACACAGGTGCGCCCCTACGGAATTGCATTGGTCAACCGTTGAACCGTTGAACCGTGAACCGTTGAACCGTGAACCGTTGAACCGTTGAACCTTCAACATCAAGGAAGCGTTTCATGAACAATCCCTTGCGCGATATCGATCTGTACTGCCTGACCAGCGAGGAGCACTCCCTGGGCCGGTCCAGCCTGGAGGTGGTCCGGGCCATGCTGGACGCCGGAATCAGGCTCATCCAATACCGGGAGAAGGACAAACCCGGACGAGTCAAATATGAGGAATGCGCGGCCATCCGGGAGCTGACCCGCAAGGCCGGAGCCCTGTTCCTGGTCAACGATGACGTGGCCGTTGCCCAAGCCGTGAACGCGGACGGCGTGCACGTGGGCCAGGACGACCTGCCCGTCCCGGTGGTCCGCCGTCTGCTCGGCCCGGACAAGATCATCGGTCTGTCCACCCACTGTCCGGATCAGGCCCGGGCCGCGGTGGCGGCCGGGGCGGACTACATCGGCGTGGGGCCGATCTTCGCCACCAAGACCAAAAAGGACGTCTGCGCCCCGGTGGGCCTGGAGTACCTGGAATGGGTCACGGCCAACCTGTCCGTCCCGTTCGTGGTCATTGGCGGGATCAAGGAGCACAACATCGGCGAGGTCGTCCAGCGTGGGGCGTCCTGCGTGGCCATGATCACGGAGATCGTCGCCAAACCGGATATACCGGGGCAAATCCAGGCCCTGCGTAAAGCCATGCAACAAAATATGAGGGAAACAAGATCATGAGTTGGACAACCCAGATGAATGCTGCCCGCCAGGGCATTGTCACGGACCAGATGCGCATCGTTGCGGCCAAGGAAAACCTGCAACTGGAAACCTTGATGGAGCGCATGGCCTCAGGCGAGGTGATCATTCCGGCGAACAAGAATCACGTCCACCTGGCCCCCGAAGGGGTCGGGCGTGGGCTGCGCACCAAGATCAACGTCAATCTTGGCATTTCCAAGGACGCCTGCGACATGGACCTGGAAATGGAAAAGGTCCGCCATGCCCTGCGCCTGGGAGCCGAGGCGATCATGGACTTAAGTTGCTTCGGCAAAACCCGCGAGTTTCGGCAAGCCCTGATCGCCGAATCCCGGGCCATGATCGGCACGGTGCCCATCTACGACGCCGTGGGTTTTTACGACAAGAATCTCTCGGACATCAGCGCGGACGAGTTTTTCGACGTGGTCCAGACCCATGTGGACGACGGCGTGGATTTCCTGACCATCCACTGCGGCCTGAACCGGCTGACCGCGGAGCGCATTGACAAAACCAATCGCCTGACCTCCCTGGTCTCCCGGGGCGGCTCCCTGCTCTATGCCTGGATGAAGGAAAACGACGCCGAAAACCCGTTCTACGAGCACTACGACCGGCTGCTGGAGATCTGCGCGAAACACGACGTGACCCTGAGTCTCGGCGACGGCTGCCGACCCGGCTCCCTGCACGACGCCACGGACGCGGTCCAGGTCCAGGAAATGATCGTCCTGGGCGAGCTGACCAAACGGGCCTGGGAGCGCGACGTCCAGGTGATGATCGAAGGCCCCGGACACATGGCCCTGAACGAGATCGCCGCGAACATGGTCCTGGAAAAACGGCTCTGCCACGGCGCGCCCTTCTACGTCCTCGGCCCCCTGGTCACGGACGTGGCCCCGGGCTACGACCACATCACCAGCGCCATCGGCGGAGCCGTGGCCGCTGCCGCCGGGGCGGATTTCCTCTGCTACGTCACCCCGGCGGAACACCTGCGCCTGCCCACCCTAGACGACATGAAGGAAGGCATCATGGCCTCCCGCATCGCGGCCCACGCCGCGGACATCGCCAAAGGCATCCCCGGGGCGCGCAACTGGGACGACAAGATGTCCAAGGCCCGCGCCGACCTGGACTGGGAGTCCATGTTCAACCTGGCCCTGGACCCGGAAAAAGCCCGCGCCTACCGGGAGTCCTCCAAACCGGCCCACGAGGATTCCTGCACCATGTGCGGCAAGATGTGCGCGGTGCGGACCATGAAACGGCTCAAGGAAGGGAAGGATATTCGGTTGGATGATTGAGGATGGGACGCGATAACCGCCTACATCGCGTCATCAAACTCGTCCCGATACCGCGCCGTGCCGCCGTCTTTAGGCAGGGCGTCAGCGTTCAGCACCGCAACCATGAACGCATCGTCCGGCACCCCTTCCCATTGGCTGACAAGGCGATACGTGGATGCCGGCTCGAAACCGAAGCGCGGGTAGTATTCAGGATGGCCCAGGACGATGACGAACGGGCAGCCGGACAGACGCAAATGGTCAAGCCCGTGCCTGGCCAGCCGGGAACCGATGCCTTTGCGCTGATGGGAAGGCAGCACCGCCATGGGCGCCAGCCCCATCCCCGTCGCGTCGGAGCCGTCCACCGTGACCGGGGTGAACAGGATGTGGCCGACCACGGCACCGTCCTCCACGGCCACAAAAGCGAGATATTCCATGCAGGAACTCCGAAGCGCGTCCACCAAACCCGCCTCCGGGCCGTTCTCGAACGCGGCTAGGTTCAGGTGATGAATGGCGTTCTGGTCTTGGGATTCTTCCAATCGGATTTCGAGCATGACAAGATTCCTTTTCAAAGCGGTCGTGACGTAAGGGATGAAGGATTCATGTTCGCCCCTTGATAATAAGCTTCCATTTTAGCTGGAAGGCTCGATAATCTGTAAAAGCTGTTCTCGGATCTCTTTTGCCGTCGCCGCAAGATCGACAGTGGCAAATCGAATCTCATGATTCTGGATCACGACGGCCTCGTTAACCATATCACCCACCGATGGATGAAGAAGCAAACCCGAGGCTTTCTCCGCGAGCAATTCTCCGCTGCCTTCCTGTGACCGCAAATATGCGTATATCTGATAAACATACCCGCTACGTAGAGATTCTTCCCGATACCAGCCACGAGTGACAACGGAGTTGAACTTGGTGTCGATAACAATGCGACGTTCCGTTCCAGAGTGATCAAGGATGATGTCGGTCCGCATGGAGGGCAGGATTCTGTCTACGCCTGGACTTTTACGATCAATCTGCCACTCAATCATCTTGCCAGAGCCGACACGCCACCCTTTTTCTGAAAGCACAACATCGTAGAATCCAGCGATACCTTTTTCGTAAAGTTTCCGAACCCAGCTGATTTCTCGGTCCGGCAACGACAAGCGCCTCGAACCTTCGGCTTCCGTTGGCAAGGCAAGGTTGAAAGCCAAGTGGGCTGCGGCAACCATTGGTTGGTCATCAATATCGTGTCTGCCAAAGCGGTCGATGAAATCATCGCCACAGCCAGGCCGTTCGCCGGTTACCCCCATCTGCCTCAAGCTTGCGGCCAGCGCCTTGCATCGACGGGCCAGCCCATTACGGCGGACTACTTTGGAGATTTCCTCAAGGGCCGAACGCACAAAGCGGTTTCGAACAGTATCGATGGTCAATTCATCGAACCGGCAAGCCACTTTTCCCCGGTCAAGCAAGCGGCGTCTTTCGGTATTCAGCAGGTCGATACGTCCGCGAACCCGGTTCAGTTCAGCTTCCCGTGACTGGTAGCCATAGCTCAAATTGCGTTGGATGCGGCGTTCAACCTGACGGCAGAGCATTTCCGCCACCAGATCCGGAATATCATCCGGATTGTCCTCGACGGCGACCTTGGCTCTTTCAATGTCCCGGAAAAGGTTCGATGCGTACAGCATAAGCAGCCAAAGGTTGCGCACCGGGATGCGGCCGATCCGACCGCCCCTATCCTTTGGACTTGATTCACATTCAGGTGTCCCCAAAGTCACGGTCAAAAACCTTCAAGCAGACGTTCCCTGGCTTTCTTGGACTTTTCAAGTGCATCGAACCAATACTCATCGAGCAGCGGCCCGATTTCTGTGTCAACGACTTGGCGGAACCATTCTCGGGCATTATTGATTGGCACACCGAACGGGGGCGTGACATAACTGTGTCCCACACGAAATTGTGGCCCAAGGCCGGTGTCTGCGGAAATATTACTGTTCAGGGCAGTGAGGCGATGCTCGATCTCAGCAAGGATTTCAACATCAATTCCGCACTGGGACTGAACCCAGTCTTGCCAAGGCTTGCCGAGTGTGGGCTCCAGGTCGATGAAGGCAAAACGACGCCTTAGTGCCAGATCGACCAGTGCAAGGGAACGGTCGGCAATATTCATCGTACCGATGACGTACAGGTTGTCTGGGATGAAAACGCGTTCGCCATCCGACCGCTTATAGGAAAGCTCCAGGGCTTCGTTCGGCGTTCTCTTGTCCGCCTCAAGCAGCGTCAGCATTTCCCCAAAAATCTGTGCGGGGTTCCCTCGGTTGATCTCTTCGATGACGACGACGTGTCGTGATGTGGGCTCTTTCGAGGCTGACTTCATCATCTCCAGAAACGGGCCGTCCACAAGAGTAAGTTTTCCGTCGCCGATCGGTCGCCAGCCACGAATGAAGTCTTCGTAAGAGAGGTTTGGGTGAAATTGGACAGCTCGGACTTTGCTGTCGTCGCGTTGCCCGATCAAGGCAAAAGCCAATCGCTTTGCCAGCCACGTTTTTCCAGTTCCCGGCGGCCCCTGGAGTATCAGGTTTTTCTTGGTTCGTAGGCGTTCAAGAATTTTTTCGATTTTTTCTCGCGAGATGAAGCAACCATCCGAGAGAATGTCATCAAGGGAGTATGGTTCAATGGGTGCAACAGTGAAATCTTCCTCGGGTGCCGAATCCGCGTCATCATCCTGTATCTCAGGATCTGGGGGAGGTGGAGGTGGCCGTCTCCCCTTAAAAAGCCATGCCGCTAGTGAAAGCTCCGGAAAAGAATGCACAGGGTAAGCGTCCTCTTGAAAGCGTGCCTCAAGGGTATCCAGCAGTTCGAGATAATCACGCGCACTACAGCGACCCTTTGGGCCGTTTTTTCCGATTTGGATATTGAGTTTTTTGCTGATGTAATTCTGTGATTGACCGTCAAGCGTAGGGAAGCTCCATGGGCGGATCCAGTAAAGCCCCATGGTCAGATTCCACCCAACTCCCCAGCGCTCTGAGGCGTTGTCGAACGCCGCGGTAAATGCTGATCGTGTTTCGGCATCACTCGTATCGGAGAAGGCAATCGCTTGGGCAAATATCTCCCATAGAGCGTCTATGTCGTCTGGTTGGCGTTGATAGCTGTAAGCAAAAAACCATGACCTTTGATTATTTACAACGGGAATCCCCTCAAAGGAATCGGGAACCGCTACCGATACGCCAAGAAGGCTCGCCAGCTCATTCGCCAAAGCTTTGCGATTGGCATCTGTAATCCCCCTGTTGAAAATGCCCATGACGGTAAATGGGCATATATCTTTCAGTGGTCCGCCGGGAACTCCTTTCTCATACTGATCATTCAGGATGGACATGCAGTCATGTCTTTCGGCAATGACGTGGATGCTGGAAACCATTTCACTGCGTCGATTCCTGAAGGAAAGGATCTGATCAGCCATCGCCTCATAAAAACGAGTCCAGTTGAAGCGACGCTTATCGGCGACTGTGTCGCCAAAACGCTCACGCCAGTAAGGAGCGTTGCGAAACCGATTGATGTCTTGAGACTTTTCCTCAAACGTAAAACCAATCAGCGCATCCGTGGTCCAATCACCCGGCAAAACACGCCAAACCGTGCTTCTGTTGGTATAGAAATACCATTCACGCGGAGGATCATATGGTTTCCAGTCAACCTTCAAGGTTCGTCCGTCGCCGTAATTCTCCTTGACCTTGCCAATGGCCTTGATTGCCATGACGGAAACCGTTTGGCCTCGGTTATCAAAGGGCAGATCGAGCTTCCGTGTATAGGAAGCCTTGATCGCAATACGATCTCCCGCCTGGATGGACTTGACCGTTTCGAGGTATTTGTCCTGATAACCATTCTCCCATATGCCTTCCCGCAGGAAGCGAGAAGTTTGATCTTCAGTTCTCCCGTACGATGCCCCCACAAACCAGCAGGCCCGAGCACCGGCTCCTTCAGGTTTAGAACTCATTATCGTTTCCTTTGTGTTTTTCATCGAAAACCCTGTGCCTTGTCAGAAGTAGGCTTCGAGTTGCAGATACTTCAATTTCATCCGGTATCCTTACAGACACAAAAACAAAACCCCCATGGCTGTACCATGGGGGCGCGATATGGCGGTATTACAAATAGCATTTCCAGCCCCTTTAATTGACAAAAGGTTCATTGCGGATTGGCCGCTGGCGGAAGATGCAGTTCCCGCAAAAGATCAAGCGCATTTGCAAGACGTTTGTTTCGCGTTTTCAATCCTTTGCGCTTGATGATTTCCTTTTGCCAATCATCCACCTTTTCGTATTCAGCCAACCAATTGGCTGTAGCAGCTAATTCCAATGCCGTTATATTGGATTTGGAAAAACGTTGGATCTGATTCTTGAATGAACTTATGGTGGAGCTTGCTGAAGAACCATTTCCACCAGTCAATTCAAAGATACTGTAACTTGCTCCATCGCTCTTGCGGTTGGCAATTACTTCCTTGACAAGGCCAAATGCCTTCGCGTCCAGAATTGCCCGGTCCAGATCATGTGAAAACGGGCCGTAATGATGGTAGCTGTACTCAAACCCAAGATCACATCCCATTTGCTCAAGAAGATAGGCAATTTTTTGGAGTCGAACACGACTGACCAGTTTCTGATCCGGAGCCAAGGCAATGATGTCGGCCACGAATTGTTCCTTGCCTTGCATGTCATGTCTTCCTTGGAATGGTCAAAGACGATATGCCCATGTGCGACACCACGGAAACGCCCATCTTCCTGTCTGGAATTATTGATAAAATCCATCCATTGTCACTTGATAAAGATTCGAACCTGCCACGATTCCTCAAAAAATGGAAGCATGATCCCGTCAACGAAATCTGGCCAAGCCCCCTGACAGTTCAAGGCATTCCCGCCAGAAAACACGACATTCACGACAATCCTGTCCGCGACTTTTCTTGTGCAACTGGCCATTGCCTGATCCGTTTTTGCATCTCCTCGTTGTCGATCACCCGTTCGGCGCGAACATCTTCCAGCCCCCTGACGGACATTTTTTTTGCCGTGGACATGCCCTTTTCCTCCAAATCACTTCTTCCGGCACCTGTACTGTCGTGGTGAATTACAGTGCTTCGACGGCATTATGGTGCGATTCCGGAAGCAGGATTTTGCCCACTGTTTCTTCGAGAGCAGCAATCGGGATGGCGTCAAGAATCAATTTTCCAGACAACGCGCTGAACGGATCGACTGGATCAAGGCGGCATTGCAAGATGGACAGGCTGATATTTTCGTGGGCTGGGACAGCAGCAAACGGCGGTACGATCATTCTCGTCGCGTAACGCTGGTGATGGGGGATTATGTGGTGGTGATTCGGCTCACAGGCCAAAAGAAAGCGGTCTTCGTCACCGCATTCGTGGCGGACTCGGCGATGACGCTGGACCGCATCAAGGGAAGCCCGAGGTGGACTCGGCTTCAGACATAAAAAACCGCTGATTCACCAGGTGGGCTCAGCGGTAAGCCTTTGCAGGTTCTGCAGCCGCTGGCTGAGAACGAATTCAGTGATGACTATTTGGGCCGGAA
Organism: Desulfonatronum zhilinae; assembly: GCF_900182865.1. NCBI lineage: Bacteria > Pseudomonadati > Thermodesulfobacteriota > Desulfovibrionia > Desulfovibrionales > Desulfonatronaceae > Desulfonatronum > Desulfonatronum zhilinae. Next base: position 368,465 of record NZ_FXUJ01000001.1, on the reverse strand, counting down.
AGTCAAGCTGGTCGGCAATAAGAATTGACATGTCGCCCAATCAGAAACCCTGCTGAAGCTGGGCCGGGCCATGCAACAGTCCATTGACGGCGATACCAAGAGCTTTCAACTGGATTACATCGACTGGAAGCACCCGGAGAACAACGCCTACCACGTGGCCGAAGAGTTCGCGGTGGAGCGCTGCGGCAGTCACGAGACGCGGCGGCCGGATGTCGTTTTATTTGTCAACGGCATCCCTTTTGTGGTGATCGAGTGCAAGCGGCCGGACCTGAAAGACGCCATCGGCCAGGCGGTCAGCCAGCAAATCCGCAACCAGCAACAGGACCAGATTCCCCGCTTGTTCCACTACGCTCAGCTCCTGCTGGCGGTTTCCAAGAACGAGGCCAAGTACGCCACGGTGGGCACTCCGGCCAAGTTCTGGGCGGTATGGAAAGAAGAGCTTGGACCCGAGGAAACGGCATCGCTGAAGCAACTTGTGAGCATACCGCTCACGGAAGAACAGGTGGACAAGGTGTTGGCCTCCCGAAAGTGGCTGGTGAAGACGGACTTCGCCGGATACGGCAGCCTTGAGCGGCAGATAACCGAACAGGATCGGGCGCTGTACGCCTTGTGCCGCCCGGAACGGCTCCTGGAATTGACGTATCGATTCATGCTCTTCGATGCCGGGGAGAAAAAGGTTGCGCGGTATCAGCAGTATTTTTGCGTGAACAAGATCATGGAGCGGATTCGCCGCCTACAGCAGGACGGCCGCCGACAAGGCGGCGTGGTCTGGCACACCCAGGGCAGTGGAAAAAGCTTGACCATGGTGATGCTGGCCGAGGCGATCACGCTGGAAGGCGGCATTGACAATTACAAGATCATCCTGGTGACCGATAGGGTGGATCTGGACGACCAGATTTACAAGACGTTCCACCATTGCGGCACGGTGCCGGTGCAGGCCAAGACCGGCAAGCATTTGGCCGAACTGCTGCGCGACAACACGGCCCGGATCATCACCACGGTGATCGACAAGTTCGAACTGGCGGTGAGCAAGACCGACGTGCGGGACGAGAATCCGGACATATTCGTGCTGGTGGATGAAAGCCATCGCGGGCAGTACGGTGAGCTTCACGCCAAAATGAAGAAGGCCCTGCCCAACGGATGTTTCATCGGATTCACCGGTACGCCGGTGATGAAGAAGGACAAGAACACCATCGAGCGGTTCGGCGGACTGATCGACACGTACACCATTGAGCAGGCGGTCAAGGACAAGGCCGTGGTGCCGTTGCTGTACGAAGGCCGGCACGTGGACCAGAAGGTGGACACCGAATCGGTGGATGCCTGGTTCGAGCGGATCACGGGAAACCTGAGCCGGGAGCAGAAGGCGGATCTGAAGAGAAAATTTTCCTCGACGGATCAATTGAACAAAGCCCAGCAGAAAGTCATGCGCATCGCCTGGGATGTGGGCGAGCATTTCCGCGACAACTGGCAGGGCACGCCGTACAAGGCCCAACTGGTCGCCCAGGACAAGGCCACGGCGCTGCTTTACAAAAAGTTCCTCGACGATTTCGGTCTGGTCGGCTGCGAGGTGCTGATCTCCGGCCCGGACGAGCGCGAAGGCGAAGAGGACGTGCATGAGGAATCCACGGACGAGGTGAAGGCGTTCTGGAAGAAAATGATGGCCAAGTACGGCAGCGAAAAGGAGTACAACCGTCAGGTCATCAGTGCCTTCAAGAACGCCGAGCAGCCGGAAATCATCATCGTGGTGGACAAGTTGCTGACGGGATTTGATGCGCCGCGCAACACGGTGCTGTACCTGACGCGCCGGTTGAAGGGACACTCCCTGCTCCAGGGCATCGCCCGCGTGAACCGACTCTATGACGGCAAGGATTTCGGCTACATTATCGACTACCGCGGCGTGCTTCAGAATCTCGATGAAGCGCTGGACATCTACAGTCGACTCTCGGAGTTCGACATGGCCGGCCTGGACGATCTGAGCACCGCGCTGTCGGATGTGCGGTCCGAGGCACAAAAACTGCCGCAGCGGCATTCGGACCTTTGGGAGGTGTTCAAGACGGTCCGAAACCAGCGGGACGAGGAAGCCTACGAACTGCTGCTGGCGGACGAGGAGCTGCGCGGGAGGTTCTATGAACGGCTCAGCGCCTTCTCGCGGACCCTGGGCGTCGCGCTGTCGTCGTCGGCGTTTCTCGAAGCCACGCCCGAAGCCAAACTGCAAAAGTACAAGGCCGATCTGCGCTTTTTCATGCACCTGCGGACTTCGGTGCGCAAGCGATATGCCGAGGTGGTGGATTTCAAGGAGTATGAAGCCCGCATCCAGAAGCTGGTGGACCAGCACGTCGGCACCGGGGAGGTGGAGAAAATCACCGACCTGGTGAACATCTTCGACGCCGACGCCTTTGCCAAGGAAGTGGAGAAGCTGGACAGCGCGGCCTCGAAAGCCGACACCATCGCCTACCGCACCAAGCGGACCATCCATGACCGGATGCAGGAAGATCCGGCGTTCTACCGGCGGTTCTCGGAGATGCTGGAAGACGCCATTCGGGCTTTTCGTGAGCAGCGCCTGTCGGATGCCGAGTATCTGCGGAATGTCCGGGAGATCGCCGAGAAGATCAAGAACCGCACCGGCGACGACATTCCCGCGGAGTTGACCAACCATGACGTTGCCAAGGCGTTCTTCGGGGTACTGCAGGATGTCTTGATGCGGTACGCAGCCGATGGGTTCAACCCTCGCACGGCCAGTACCATGGCGAGCCTGGCCATTGACGAGATCATCCTTCAAAACCGCATCGTCAACTGGACGAACAACACCGACGTACAGAATCGGATGATGAGCGCGATTGAGGATTACCTGTTCGATCTGAAGGATCAGCAGGGGATCGACCTGACCTTCGAGGATGTCGACCGCATCCTGGAGATGGTGCTCGACATAGCCAGAACACGATATGCCTGATGCATCCCCTCAAATCGTGCTCGTGGAACATGCCGGAGAGCATGTTCCCGTCTCGGTTGATTTCAGGGATCGGCAACGCCTGTCGATCTCGGTTCATCCCGACGGGTCGGTGACCGCATTGGCCCCGGCGGGCCGCTCCCTGGACGAGGTGCTGACTCATCTGAATCGTCGCCGATTCTGGATCGCCAAGCAGCGCCGTCACTTCGAGGCGTATCAACCGCTGCCCGTTGAGAAGCGGTATGTGTCCGGTGAAACCCACCTTTACCTCGGTCGGCAATACCGGCTGCGCGTACATCAATCAGACAAGACGTCCGTGCGGCTGATAGGCAGGTTTTTCGAGGTTCACATCCCCACGCCGAAACAGCCCCGACCGATCGCAACGGCCATGAAGGGATGGTATCAAGCGCACGCAGAAACGATCTTCCAAGATCGTCTGCATCGCTGCGCCCAGAATGCGACCCCGCTGCGATTTGGCTTGGACGTGCGACTTCGGGTCAAGCCCATGGAGCGTCGCTGGGGCAGTTGCTCCAAAGCCGGGATGATTACCCTGAACACCGACCTGGTGAAGATGCCGTTGCACTGCATCGACTATGTGATCGTCCACGAGCTGTGCCACCTGCGCATCCATGACCACAGTCCGGCGTTTTTCAGGATGCTGGGCCAGTGCATGCCCGACTGGCAACAGCGCAAGGAGCGGCTGGAGTCAGTGGTTATGCGGTGAGCTCTGCGAATAACGAGCAGCATTCTTGACGGCTATTCCGACAAGACTCCGGGCAATCCGGTCATTGACTCCGGCCATGACCGCCTCCTGCTCCACGTAGAGATTCCTTTCCGCTCCCCAGCGGGCCAGTTCCCTGGCCTGTTCCGAGACGTACCGCTCCGGCTCCCAGGTTCGTTTTGCCGGGTATCCCGGCAGGTCGGTTTCTTCAAGGAACGAAATTGTCGGGAAATAACGCCCGCTGCGCCCCGTGGCCTGCTGCATGTTCTCGAAAATGAACAGGCCGTCCGGATCAAGATCGCCGAAGTGCACCCAGCGGCAGGAATCCGGCAGGCCGCGCAGCAACGCGGTCAATGACGCGCCGGCATACCCGGCGGTATAGACGAGCAGCCCCCTGGGCAGGTCAAGCTGGAGGAACGGGGAGAGGTTTTCGCAGGTGACCACGAGGCCCACCCGGGAAAAATCCCAGTGATGCAGGCCCGCGGCATGGACCGCATCCAGGACCGCCTGGCCGCAGCATGTGGTGACCTGAAGCAGGTCCAACCCCTGTTCGTGCCGGACCGGCTCAAAGGCCTTGATCCGCAGTTCCCCGCCGCCTCCGGCATTGGCTCGCCATTGGGAATAGATGCGCAGAAGCTGATGGTGTTTCTGGAGAAATTTCGAGTTGCCGAAAAGCTCCGCGGAAAGCTGCTGATGCCAGGCCCGCTCCGGGAAGGATGTCTTTGCCCCAAGCGCCTTGGCCAGCCGGAGCGCTTCCCGGGGCAGAGCCGTTATCGCGATATCCAGTCCAAGCTCCTGGAGCAGGCGCTCCGCCTCGGCCTTGTCCCGCAAAAGCCCGGCGCATTGCAGATCAAGAATGTTCCCCAGGGCGTCGTGATCCTTGATCCGGACCAGATTGCCGGTCCTTTCCAGGATGCCGGCCCGCACGTATTCGTCAAGCAGGCTGGTATGGCGGATTGCCTGCTGCTCCTGGAGGTCACGCAGCCGCAGGCAGGTCTTCAGCAGGCATCTTGCCCTCATGATCAGCCTTCGTGGTAGACGGAGATATGGGTCACGCCCTGGGAGAGCGGGGTGAGCAGATGACAGAGGGACGAGGGGACCTGGAGCGTTCTGGGCAGGGCCACAAGCAGCTGGCAATTGACCCGATCCAGCAGGGATCTGACCGTGAGAACGGCCTTCTCGTCCAACCGTTCGGCTTCGTCAAGGGCCATGAGCAGCATTCCCTGCACCCTGCTCCGGTCGGAACCCCCGGACAGATAGAAGAGCAGGCTCAGGCAGATGGCCAGGTTGATGCCCAGCCCTTCCCCGCTGGAGAAGCCGGCGTCCCGGGTCGTGCCTTCCGCATCGGTGATGGTCCAGCGAATCCTGACGTAGGTCCGGTAGTCCGCGATCTGCTCCTCGCTGATCTCCTCGGTTCTCGCATACCGCGCGACCATGTCCCGGACCTGCTGGATGAACTGCTGCAGGGTCAGGGGCTCGCCGTGGGAAAAGAGCGTGAGCTGCCGGCCCTTGAGCCTTTTGAGCCCTTCGTAGGCCGGCAGGAACTCCCGGTCCAGCTGGACCCGCCTGATCCGGCCGAAGCTCAGGTCCGAGAGAATGCGGTTGACCTGGTGCACCCGCCGCCCGAGTTCGTTCAGGTCCACGTCGACGTTTCTCTTGATCTCCTCCACATAGGTCCTGATCCGGCCTTCGATCCCCTTCAGCTCGGCCCGGAGCTGATCAAGCTGCTCCTCCTCCCTGTCCAGATCAATGCCCTGGGGCATCATGGCTTCCAGCAGCAGCGCGACTGATTCGTCCGGCTCGCGTTCCGTGTTCACGGCAATGCCGTGCCCGGTGCCGACCTGGGCGATTCGCTGGCCAAGGCTTTGCCGCAGGGACTCCCGCTGCGCCCTGGCCCGTTCCACGAGCCCCTGGCCGGGGCTCTCGCCCGGCCTGGGCGGCGCCTCGTCAGGAAAAAAGACCCGCCACTCGCGCAGGGCGCTTTCCTGCTCCGCCGCCTCTTCCTTTTCTTTTCGGACGAACCGTTCCAGGTCTTCGGTCACCTTCAGCAGTTGGGACTGGATCCCGCCAAGTTCCTGATTGAGCACGTCACGCGCCTTTCCCTGCCGGTCCCTGTTTTCCTTCAGCATGCGGACGGACGTTTCCAGGGCCTCGGCCTCCTGGAACTCCACGCGGCCCAGCAGGACGTCGAGGGGCTCCTCCTGTTCCAGAACCGCCTTCCGGACTTCGGCGGACCGAAGCTGCTCCAGCAGGGCCACGCGCCGAGCCTCCTTGTCCCGTTTGTCCTTCTCCAGCCGGCCCGTTGCCGCGGCAAGCCGCTCCAGCTCCCGGCCGATCTCCCGGAGCTCATGGCTGATCCCTTGCAGAGCCTTTTCCAGTTCCGCGACCTGCTCCGGGGCTGCGCGCCAGTCCAGCAGGAACACGTCCCTGTCCAGCTCGGCCAACAGCTGCGCCCTGCGCTGAATCTCCGGCCTCCTGACCTCCAGATCCTGGACGCGCTTGGCCAGGTCCGCGGACCGCTTCGGCGCATCGCGATCAGCAAAGGCTTCCAGCAGGGGAATGAAGGCGAGCGCCGCGTCAATCTTCCGCTGGGCCTCGTCCAGGCTTTCCTGGGCGGCCTGCCTGCGCTGGGCGTCGGACTCCAGGGCCTGCTCCAGCTCGCGGATGCGCAGCATCCTGGCCTTTGTGCTGATCCACACCGGCCCGTCGGGCTGATACCAGGAAAGCGCGCCGATCCCGCCTGTGCTGCCCCCCTCGACCTGGACCGGCTCCTTCCAGACAGGCTCGCTCACGGGCGACGGGCCACTGTAGATCCAAAACGATTCCGGGCCTGCGCCCAGGTCCTTTGGCGAGACTCCCGGACCCGGCTCGATGGCCAGGGCCAGGGGTCCGAGGCGCTGCTGCCAGAGCTTGGCCTCGGCCAGGTCCAACCCCTCGAAGCGATCGGCCAGCGGGACGGCCATGCCCTTATCCACGGCCTCAACGGCCTTCTCCGGCAAGGGCGGGCGCCCGCGCAGCAGCTGGTCCCGTTCGGCGGCCCGCTGCCGCATGGCCGTCTCCAGCTCCTTGATCCGGTCCTTGTGCTCCAGCCGTGTTTCTTCCGCCTCAGCCCGAAGCTGGCTCAGGAGGTCCCGCGTCGGGTCCGTCGTCCGCTCCATGCCGCACAGCCGGGCGCATTGCTCCCAGTCGCGGCGGGCCGTCTCGTGGGCTTGGGCCCGCTTCCGGGCTTCGGAGGCCTGGCTTTTCAGATTGGGCAGGTCATCGACATGCCGCTTCTCGCGGTCCGCCTGTTCTCGCCCGGCGCCGATCTCCGCCCTGGACCGCAAGGTCCAACCCGTCCGCCGCTCCGCCTCCTCGATTCGCCCGAGGTACTCCCGCCACCGCCGCGCTTCCTCCGTGCGCTGCGCGAGCCGCTCCTCCTGCCGGGCTTTTTGCCGTTCATGCTCATGAAGTCGGGCCTGCAGCTCCTCCTTGCGGCGTTGCGCCAGATCCAGCTCCGTCCCTGTCCGTTCCAGGTCCGGATCGAGCCCCTGCAGTTCCTGGCCGACCGTATCCATGATCCGGCAGGCCTCGACGTATTCCCGGTGGTGGCGCAGCCGCGTTTGCAGTTCGGACTGACGACCGAGCAGTTTTTCCCGTTCGTGCTCCAGATCGGCAATCGTCGCTGACAGCTCCTGCTCCCTGGCGCTCAATTCGTTCTTCCGGGCCTCCAGGCCGGCGGTTCGTTCCTTCGCGTCCGCAATCTTCAGCCTGGCTTCCTGGACTGCGCGGGCATGCAGGGCCGCGGCCAGCCCCAGGGCCGAGCGCCTGTGCCGGGCGTACTGCTCGCAAAGCCCCTGGAGCTCGTCACGGGTTGACTTGAACCTGAGCAGGAGATCCAGCCGCTGCTCGACCTTTCTGCGTTCGCGCATCAGCTGCTCGACCTGATCAAAGCCCATTTTCTTGCGCGGCGCGGTGCAGAGCATCTCCCGGAGAAATTTCCGCAGATCGCCCAGCCTGGGCTGGGTGATCTGCCGCCACAAGCCGGAATAGAGCTTCTTCATGCCCTGTTGCATCAAGGCGATGGGAAAGATTCCTTCCTTGTGCAAAAACTCGTGGTATTCGTCGAGCTTGGCGAACTCGAGCACCTGCCCGGCCATGTCCGCGACCACCACCCGGCGCCGAAGCTCGCGCAGGTCGCTGGTGATCAGCATGGAACCAGGATCAAGAAAGAAGGAAGGCGCGGGTGCCGCGTGCGCCAGGGCAAAGGGTTCCAGATCCACCAAGTCCGAGGCCGGCTTGCGCACCAGGCGAACGCCGATGGCCTTGACGGATTCATGGCCCGTGAGAGACAGGACCGCCCAGGCCACCCTGTCCTTGATCTGTCCGGCCAGGCTGCGGTCGTTCTGTCCCGAGGCGACATTGAGGTTGATGTATCGCTGATGGCAGAGGATGACGGTCTGGATGGCGTCCAGGATGGTGGTCTTGCCCACGGCGTTGTTGCCGGAAAGGATGGTCAGGCGCGGATGGATATCCAGGCGGGCGAGGGGGAACAGCGAGTACCCCACGAGGAGGATCTCCGTGGCCGCGACCTGGCCCAGGGAAAACAGGAATCCGGGAACCGGGCGGTCCTCATGCATCGTCTGCATCCTCGTCACCCTCTTGGTTGAGTTCCTGCCCGTCTTCGTCCTCCGGCACCTCAAGGCTGCCCCAGATGCGCCGGATGCGCCGGGCAAATCCGTCCTCCGGCTCTGCTTCGCAGTCGGCCTTCCCGCTGGAGTCCCGGCCTTGCTGGATCAGGTCCCGGCCCACCTCCAGGAACCGCTGCAGGGCGGGCAGGCGGTAGAGCTGGACAGTCCCCCAGTCGGCCCGCGGGGAGGGCTTGATCTCGATGAACCGGTATCTGGCCAGTTCATTCAGGGAGGTGCGCATCCAGTCGCGCAAAAACCGGTGCTGGCGCTCGCTTTCCTCCTTTTTCCGGGAGCGCTTGCCCCTGGGGTTGAAGACGGTCAGCAGCAGGTTGAAATCGAATGTGGACAGCAGGTGGTCGTGAATCTCCGCGGCCCCGACCTTCTCGATGCCGTCGATGCCCTGGTTCAGGAAATGCCAACTCAGGAACAGCCCCAGAAAGGTGGCCCCCCGGCCCAGGCGGCCGGGCTGCATATGCCCGGTTTGCGAAACCAGGTACGCGAAGGTTTCCTCGCCGATGGTCGTGCGTACCAGCCGGTAGCCCAGAAACCGGAAAAATTCCTCCCAGGCCGGCCCTTCCTCCTCAAGAAACCGGAACTCCGCGGGAAGAAAGGCGTCAATGTGCTCGCCGCGCTGCAAGCGGTGAATGATTCTCCGGGAAAGATCCTCGTTCTCCCAGAGTACGGAAGGAAGATTATCCATGAGCATGTTCCGCCTCCGGACGGGTATGGTCGGAAAAAAGGGCGACGTTCTTGACCAGGGTCCCGGGCATCAGTCGCCGCCAGCCTGAACCAGGTTTGACGCTGACCTCCGGTTCCCATTCCGGCATGTCCTGGACCAGGAACCAGAGGCCGGTCATGGCCTCGGACAGCTCCAGATCGCAACTTTCGATCAGGTCCCGGGTCCACTCCACGAGCTCCCGATCCGGCCGCTCGCCCCATTCCGATCTGGCCTGGGAGAGGAACCGCTCCCGCCACTCCGCGCCTCGGCTCTTTACCGCTTCAGGGATGAACTCCGTGAGCGCGGCAAGGTGGGAAGCGTCGATGCGCACCGGCAAAACCGCCGTGTCCTTGTTCCATTCCAGGCTCAGGCGTACGGGCCGCGAGCTGTGCAGGACCGACAGCCTGACCTCGTGCTGCAGGGCATGGCGGACAAGATCCAGCTGGACCGCGCTGAGCCGGTCGCGCAGGGAAAAGGCCCCGACAAACCCCTGGTACTTCACGCAGGAGCGGATGAACGCCACCAGGTGCGCCAGCATCTCCTCCACCCGACGCTTGAGGCCCTCCAGAAAATCCAGGCTTCTGTCCAGGGCGTGCAACAGATCGGCGTTGCCCAGATGTGTTTCCCGACAACGATAGAGTTCCTCGATCAGAGGGAAGTACGAGGAGCCTTCCTGAACCGAGTCCAGCAGCTCTTCCAGCAGCTTCCGGCTGACCCGCACCGCTTCCAGATGGGCTTCGAACTGATCCGTCTCCCCGCTGCTGCCGTATTCCTTGATCCGATGCTCCTGGGACTGCAGCGCCTCCTCGATGCCCCGGAGCTTGTAGTCGATGCTTTCCTGGACCGTGCGCTGAAACACGTACCGGAGCCAGTCATGCAGCTTGTCCGGAGAATTTTCGCCCAAGACCGCCCGCATCCCGGCATAGGCGGCGTTGATCTGGGTGCACAGGTCGTCGCCCGTGAAGTTCACCTCGCTCAGCAACCCCTTGGCCAGGCTGCGCCCGAGGCGGGTCAGGGCGTAGCTCCCCTCGTACCCCGAGGCCACCGAGCGCACGATCCTGAACCGCAGCAACCGCTCCAGCGCGGCGGCCGGCTGGGCCGCTTCCTCCTGGATGCCCAACTCCCTGGTCGCCCGGCCCAGCAGCGAGATCATCTCCCGGTTGGACAATTCGTTCTGTCCGATCTCCTCCTCCCTGTAGAACAGCCACCCGGTAAACGCCAAGTCGGCCTGGGTCAGCTGCAAGCCCACCGGGAATCGGGACAGCATCATCCGCAGTTCTTCGAGGTAGCGGTGATCGTGGTTGGGAAGAGTGTTCATCTCAGATGCACTCTCAGACAAGGACCGCCTCGATCCCCGCGACGAACTGCCCAAAGCTCCCAGACCTGTTCCGGTCGACCCGCATGTTCGGTGCGATGCGCCGTGCCGCATCAATCTTTGGATAGGAGTTCCTGTAGATGCCGTGCTTCTTCAGGAAACGGTGCAGGGCTTCCCAGGTTCCGCCGTTGTCCGGATTGCGAAAGATGCCGCCATTGGGGTTGATCCTGGGCAAGCCGGAGAACGTCCTTCGGAGCGCCTCTGGATCACCTATGAACCAGGACTCCAGTTCTTCGATCACTATCCGGTTCACCACGAAAAACCGGCCACTCCCGTCCGGTCGGGATTTGGAGGGCAGGCCCGCCTTTGCTGCGGCCTGCTCCAGCCTGCCTTTCAAGAGGACGCAATCGTCATCGTCACGATCGAGCAGGACAACGATGCGCAGGTCCTCGCCTTTGTCGATGCGCGTCCGGTAAGCCCGCAGCCGGTCCTCAAGCACCTTGAGCAGCTTGTACTTGCTTCCGAGGTTGATCACCTTGGTCCGGGCACGGCCGCGCAACAGGCTTGGCAGCAAATGGCGCAGCGCCTCCTCGGCGGAAGCTTCCTCCACGAGCATTTCGAGCTGGATCATGGCTCGTCGTCCTGGGCCAAGGGACTATTGGTGCTCAGGGGATCGCCGACATCGAAATGGCCCTCCATCCACAGTTCGCCCAGATTGGCACCCTGGTTCAGAAATTCTTGAATACCGGGCATGTCGCTGGCTCGCCGCGCCCGGGTGTACCCGTCCGCCGTCCTGTAGAGCACGCGCACCTCTTTCGGCTGAAGAGGATTGATGAAAAAGGGCGAATGGGTCGTGACGATGAGTTGGGTGTGGTCGGCGGCCAGCCGGCACTCTTCGGCCAATTCGGGCAACAGACGGGGATGCAGGTAGTTTTCCGGTTCCTCGATACCCACGAGTCGGGGAGGTTCCGGATCGTAGAGCAGGGTCAGGTAGGCCAGCAGCTTGAGCGTTCCGTCCGAAGCGAAGCGGGACAAGACCGGCGTGGAAAAAGGCGCGTCCTTGACCAGCAACAGCAGACGACTGTCCTGAAGCACCTCTGCCTGCACCTTTTCGATGCGCGGGATACGTCGGCGCAAGGTCGCGAAAATCCGCTCCAGCCGCTCCGGATGCTGTTCATGCAGGTACTGGACGACATTGGGCAGATTGTCCCCGGTGGGCGAAAGCCGCTCCTCGGCCCCCGCTTCGGGATTGCCCCGGACCGCATCCGCGGACAGATAGGAAAGATGCCAGCCGGTGATGAAATTGCGCAAGGCAATGACCCGCGGATTCTCCGCCAACGTACCCAGAGTGCTGACCGCCAGCACGTCCGGCCCGGACAGCGGCTTGTCCACGCGGATATCTGTCGGCTCGGGTTGTTCACCGGTGACCACCTTGCCCTGGCCATAACGGTAGTCCAGAAAAAGGAAAGGGGCGGCCGGATGGCCCCGCTTCCAACGCAAAAACTCCCGCTTCACCACGGGCCCCTTGGCCTGCTCCTCGATCTCCAGGTGATAGGTGATCAGATAGGCATCCGGCCGTTCACGATACTTGACCTCGATGACGATCGGCCCGTCCTGATCCCTGCTCCGCAACTCGCGAAAACGACCCCGACGATCCCAAGCCCTGCGCAGACCATCGGAAAAACATTCGGAGAGAAACGCGAACACGTCGAACACCGTGGACTTGCCGCTACCGTTGGGCCCCAGCAGCACGGTCAAGGGCGTCAGTTGATCAAGGGTAAGCTCTCTCAGCGCACGGTAGTTGCGCACGGAAAGGCTCTCGATGCGGGGTGGGTTCGGATTATTGGTCATAGGTTTTCTCCGTTCTGGTGCGGATGCAAAGGAAGACATCTGGTGGCCCGCCACTACGCCCCCTCTTTCGTGCGCCCCTCCACTTCAAACAACTGATCAAGCTGGCTGTTGGTGGTCACTGCCAAGACCTTCTTGCGAATGGCATCCTGACCCACGTCCAGACGAAAGTACCGGCCCTTTCCGTCTGCACCCGACATTTTTCGGATCAATTGAATTCGGTCGAACAAATCCCAGTGCTTTTCTGCAAATTTCGCCAAGCCCAGAACTTTGGGAACATTGTCCTGCCTGCTCGGATCATGGGGCTCCAGAACGTCGAACAAGAATCCTTTTGCATCTTGCCGGACCACCAGAAGATCCGGGAACATGGGTCTGACGCTACCCGCTTCTTCGCAAGGAATCTCCAGGGACCAGGGTTTGCGATCCACATTTCGCAACCAACCAATGACCGACGCATCCGCAAGCTCTTCCTGAAGCACCTCCTGCTCCCAAGCGCCAAGGTCGGCGCGAAATTTGCCGTCCTGCTCAAGGTAGAGGTGCTTGTCATATTCCCTTGCATGTGGAGAGCGCCGGAAGTCGATGACTTCCGGCAAGACCCAGGGGATTGTCTGCGCATTGCTGGCGGCCAGACGCAGACGCTGAAAGTGTTGCTGTCGCTGCTCCTTGAGTTTGGCGATATCCCGTTTGTGCTGGGCATACAGCGCATCAAATTCAGTCTCCGCGAAATTCTCCAGGCGCGTCATGCTTTCGTGGTCCTGGGCCAGGACCACGATTTCCACCTTTACTTCGTCAGCATCCCGGTGTCCCTTGGACCGCCAATAGTCCATGTGCAATCCGTTCCCCAATAACCGACCTGCCTGCTGGAACTGCCGATCAATGTCAGCTGAAGCAGCGTCAATATTGTATTCTCCGGCATCCTCGGCCAGACCGGTTCCATGATCCACGGCAACGGTTTTCAGGTCGATCCCGGCAATCGGCTTGGCCTTTTCCTGGAATGTTCCGGCATCCTGAAGCCGTTGCACTTCCTCGACCATTGTTTGGACAATTTGGCTTTTTACCCTCTCCTGTGCTGCATCGTCGATGCGGTCATGGGTCAACCCGCGCCCCAACCCCATCAGACGGCGCAAGCCGCTCTGCTTGCGTACGGCATTGACCCGGTAGGTGATCAGCTCTCCCAGTGCCCCGAAAGCCTGCTCCATGCCCTCACGGCGATGCAGGGTCACCAGTTCGCGGCTTGTGCCTGTTTCGGAAGGCGGGACGTCTTCCACGTTCTTCAAGTCCTGGATGACTGCCTCCACCGCGGTCTGGTCGTAGTGGGGTAAGTACAGATGCACGTCGTTCAGGGCTGCGTCCGCAACAACGCGCCGGGCCAGCGGCGTCCGAACCATGCGGCCAAGAAGCTGGGCAATGTAGGTGTGATCCTGGGCGCGACGAAACGACATCATCACTTCGGCCCTGGGGCAGTCCCAGCCGGTGGAGAGATTCATCTTGAAAAAGACAACCCCGATGCCTTGTTCTTCCTCAATGCGGGATGCCTCGATATGCCGCACTCTCCGGCCGTCAATATGCAGGTCGCCGCTGTCGTGAAAGGCATGGGCCGCCTCGCCTTCCCGCAGGCGGCGGCCGAGGGCGTTTTCCAAGGTCGCGAGACTCATGCTCAGGCTGGTCTTGGTCAAGGTCTTGTCAGTCCCGTCTTCCACCTGAATGACCAGAATCGGCCGGACAACGGCCCCATCCTGTTTTTGGCAGTATTCGGCCCAAAGTTGCGTGACTGCCTGCCAGCGATGCGCTGCCTCGGCCAGCAGGGTCATTTCCGCCTGACTGGCCGCGTCCGGGAAGTGAATCAGGATGCGGTCCTTCAGCAGCCCGGATTCCCGCACGTCATCGGCCTTGATATAGACCTTGTGCACCGTATGCGTGGTGCCGGACAGCAGATCCTCGAACCGGCGCGGCGTCGCGGAAACTCCGATCACCAACGGCATACGGCACAGCTCATGTTCCGGACTGCCCAGCAGAAAGCGCTGCAAAATGGTTTGCGCCTTCTCCGTGGCCTTGCCACCATGCATGCCGCGGTGGGCCTCGTCGATAACCACATAGAAGCGATCCGGCACTGCCTTGGCCGTATTCGTCAATGTCTCCCAAATCGTATGCTGCCGGCCATCCCCCTTGCGCGTTAGCAGTTTTTCAGTGCCAAGCTTCTGGGTATTCATGAAGTAGATGTGGCCGCCCTCCAACCTTTCGGCGTCAAAACCGGCAGTAATGGGCACCAACTGATTCGCCCTGATCCGGTCCGACTTGCTTTCGATTTTCAAGCAGGTCTGTACGTTCAATTCCGGCATGTCCGAAATCCACAGGATAACGGCATCAGCCTGGGCATCAAACCCTGGTTCGCCAAAAAAGATGTCCTCGAACAACGCGGTCATGACGATGGTCTTGCCCGTACCTGTTGGTGCGGAAAAGGAAACCGCCTGCGGGTTGTGGATTGAGGCGGTCAGTCGCGCCGTCGTCAACTTGGCGCGTAGATCAGCCAAGGCGTCTTCCTGAAAATCAAACAGCCCGACCTTCATCACATCCCTCCCTTGTCAGCACTCAATAAAAAGGGTGTTCGCCTGAAAAACACAAGCACCCTGTCTTGAAAGATTATCATGGCATGTACCTGTCAATGTCCAAGGCCCCGTGGAACACGCCGAGCACTTCGACACATTCCGCATCTGCGTGGCTAAGGTAGGCGATCCGGTAATGGCCATAGAGCAGGACGCGGATTTCCCCCTCAGCCACGATACGATAGCGGTAGCCGATTTCAGGGAAAATTGTTAGGATTTGGGCCTTGTCGTATATGCCCCGGACCACCCGGGCGGCTGCACTTGGGTTGTCCTGCGCGATAAAGTCGAAAATGTCCCGCAGCCATTGCTCAGCCTCCTGCGTCCAGATCAGCCTTGCCATTGCCTGATCCGTCTTTGCATCTCTTCGTTGTCGATCATCCGACCGGCACG
Source organism: Desulfonatronum zhilinae (assembly GCF_900182865.1). NCBI lineage: Bacteria > Pseudomonadati > Thermodesulfobacteriota > Desulfovibrionia > Desulfovibrionales > Desulfonatronaceae > Desulfonatronum > Desulfonatronum zhilinae. The sequence goes on along the minus strand of NZ_FXUJ01000001.1, from coordinate 353,253 downwards.
AACATCCTCCAGCCCCCTGGCCACCATCCGGTCAAAGGCCAGTTCCCGCATGATCTCCTCATACGTGGAATCATCCGGTTGGGTTTCAAGCACCTCGCGAACCAGTTCTTTTGCAGTGGACATGCCCTTTTCCTCCAGATCACGTGGACAGATTATCGTAACTTCTCAAAAACTTGTGGCAAGCATGACCTGGATGCCCGCCTTCGCGGGCATGACGAGCTTGGGAGAACATGCCATTTCAGTCATTCCCGCGCAGGCGGGAATCCAGGGGCAGAGGCAATTTCAGAGTTTGCCCGGCGTTTTTGAGCAATTACAGATTATCAGCTTTATTGATGACGAAATTTTCCAAATAATCCCGATAGAGTTGAATCACGTTGGCGACCGTCAACTGACCAGCCATCTCCTGAAAAGCCTCCTCTGAGTCCGTCACCAGAAAGGCATGGGTCACATCGCCCCGATCTGCCAGCGCATCAACAAAGTCCGCAAACCGCGTCTCGTCCACCAGCACGGCAAACGGGTTCTTTTCCGGGATCACCATAACCGGAATCGCTTCACCCTCGGGCAATTCCGGACGCGGCCCAACAGCCCCAGCCCGCAGCCACAGGAGCGGCAGGACTTGCCGAAACTGGCGGCCCAGCGCCACCTGATCCTTGTCCAGGAATTCGAGCCGAAAATACTCAAGATTCGCAGGGAAGCCCTTCCGCATGGGGCGCTTTTCTTCCTCAGCGACAATCGCCGGGCCAAGCAGGTCGTGGATTTGCGCTTTCAAGTCGTCAAAGGTCGCCTTGCTGGCCGTGACGATGTAGAAATCCGTGATATGGTCCTGGTCTTCCAACGACTCAAGCCAGGCATCGGCTTGTGTGTCGTCGAACAGGATGGAAGCGGGGTGTTTCTCCGAGACGACGAAAGCGGAATCTCTCTTGACCTCGGATTGCGGAAGGTCATCAATCAGAGCGACCAACTGCTTTTTCTTGGCAAGGGTGTTCAGATTGCCGATGGAAGTGAAGGCAATTTGCTGGAAGCTACGGGGCTTTTCTATTTCAACGGACTTTCCGGTGAAATATTCACCCTCAAGTTCTGATCCGTCGTCGCGCTTGCCCAGTATGGTGTATTTTGAGCGGGGCCAAGTTACGGATTGACAGATGCCGTGCTGTTCCCAGTTTACTTGACCTGGATATAAACGATTTTTCGTAAGCTCCCTTGATTCTTCCTCTGAAACCTCATTGTTAGTAACCATGATGCAGCGTCGCATCCCATGATCATTATCGTTTAATAGGTTGACGGCATGAAGCGTTGTCCCTGAACCTGAAAAAAAATCAAGAATCAATGAATCCTTTTTTGTTCTTGTTAAACATGCAATGGCATCTTTAACAGCATACAAGGACTTAGGAAAAGCGAAGGCACGCGACTGGCCAACAATTTTTGAAACAATTTCAGCGCCGTAAGCTCCTGCGTCGTGTGAAGTCCTATGCCAGACAGTTTTCACTTTCCTTGCAGCTGAATCTGCATAAACGACATCTACAACATTTTTTTCTTTATCAAAATCAACAATTTTTAATTTCCCACTTTCAATTTCTTGTTGAAGCTGCTGACTAAGATACTTAATACCATATGTATTTCTATCCTTATCAAACCTGCCGAGCGAGACATATCCCTTTTCAATTAACACACGTAGGGTCTGATATCCTACTCCCCAGTTACCTAGTGATCCGTCCTTCCTAACTGGCCATGCAGCATCGTAACCATCAATTTTTAAACCAATATTTGGTTGTTGGTCAAAAGAGAGAGGTTCCCCAGTCCCAACGACAGCTCTAATCTGTTTATCAATTAAAATTGGATAAAACATATTCTTCCGGTCAGCACGTCGAGCATTAGTTCCTGAACGAAGTAAGCCTTTCCATCTGGGTCGAGAAGATACCTTAATTTGGTTCAATAAATCATCATCTCCACCTTGAACCATTGCCCCTTCTGCAAAACAAAACAGCAAATACTCCTCAACACGGGAAAAACGTCCTTGTGTTACCCCCTTTGGGTTTGTGATAGCTGTAACCATCTGAAAAACAAAATTTGAAAAAATATCTTTTAAAAGCATTCTAAGGTGATGCACTTCATGTTCGTCAATTGTGACAACGATAACGCCATGGTATGGATTAAGTAGTTTTTTTGCTAAAGACAAACGTCGGTGCATCATGGCCAACCACTTACTGTGTCGCCAAGTATCGTTGGTATCAACGTAATTATTATTGTATTTCCAGTCTTTTGCTCCTGTATTATACGGTGGGTCGATATAGATACAATCAACCTTCCCGGCATAAAGGTATTCCAGTAATTGCAAGGCGTGGTAATTGTCCGCCTCAATCAGGGTATGCCAAGGGGCGTCGTCCGGGCCGTTCTGCACCTTGTCCACCGGCATCAAAGCGGGGAAGATCGGCTCACCGAATTGGCGCACCACAACCAGATCATCCACTGACATTCTTCGTGACTCGCCACTGCTGATGTTGCGGCAATGGGCCTCACCCTCCTTGATGGAAAGTACCCGCCACAAGTCCGTAAGCGGACCGGTCCGTAGCGCAACCTTGCTGTGTTTTTTGATCTCGGCGCTGTAGATGGGCGTCATCTCCGGCAGGTGCTCTTCGAAAACCAGGCCGAATTTTTTTTCCTTGGTGATCCGTCGTACTTCCGCTGCCAAACGCTCGCGAAGTGTTCTGTCCTCAACCTGGGCAATCAGATCGTTAACTGCTGACATTTTTGGAAATTTCTCGCTTCATAAGGTTGTTTGCTTGTCGTTCGCCAACGGGAGCCAATTCTATGAGAGCTTGCCGAGAAAGGGAAAAGAAAAACATCCTTCATTTTGATGCGCACTCGTTGTAGTTGTGATAAAAATAGTCCAGATGAGCGACCCGCTCATCCTTGCTTGCCACTATTTTGAGCAGTTTTGCCAATATAGGGCGATAGGGAATGTCGGCATGCCGGATATGGGGCGGGACTTTCTTGGCATCAATCGCCTCCTGACAGATTCTCTTGTAGTCCGCTTCAGACGTGAAGAACTCTTCTTCCGGATCCTCACACACTTCACGCTCATTTTCAGGCATCTCGTTCCACAAGTTTACCTCTACTTGGTGGTATTCCTCGTAAGACAATCCGTCAGAACAACAACTTTCGATCAATTCGGTTTCCCAAATGGAATAGCCCAAGTCGTCGGAAAGCCAAAAAACGGCGCTTGCGATTCCTTCTTTGGCCTCAAACTTCGCCAAGTCTTGCAACTGGTTCTCCGGAACAGGAATCTCAGTGCGGTAGAGGTAATCAGCAAGCCATTTGATATACCGTTGATAGGTCTCCGTGTCATGACACATGCCGATTTCGTTTCCAAGCTCGTCAAAAGGAACAGTCCAGTCAATAAATGCTCTCGGGCGGGGAAGGATCATGTCGCTACTGCCTTTTATTCCAATTTTTGTAAAATAATTTTGTTATATCAGCAGGGTATCGTACCTTTGGCGTTTTTTACGATGCCCTTACATCGCGTCATCAAACTCGCCCCGATACAGCGCCGTGCCGCCTTTTTCAGGCAGGGCACCAGGGTCCAACACAGCGACCATGAACGCCGCATCCGGCACCCCCTCCCATTGGCTGACAAGGCGATACGTGGATGCCGACTCGAAGCCGAAGCGCGGATATATAACTGCAAAATCAACTCGAATAGTTATGTCGATCAGCATGAACGGCCCTGATGGGCGTGGCCGTTCAATGCTTTGGAAATCGTGTCGGCAACCCAGGCATTCAGGCTGACTCCCGCTTTGCGGGCTTCAACCGTCACATTCTTGTGCAACTCGGGTTCGACGCGCACCACGAACCTGCCTGAATAAGGTTTCTCAGGGTTCTCTCCACGCTTTGCGCAAAATTCCAGATAATCGTCGACGGAATCCTGAAAAGCCTGCTTGAGTTGCTGGACCGTTTCCCCCTCAAAAGTAATGACGTCCCGTAAGTTGACGACTTCGCCATGAAAAATATCCGCGTCGTCATCAAATTCGACTTTTGCGTAATAGCCCTTGTATTCCATCACAATTGCACCCCCGCTTCGACAAGAAACCTTCGAACGGATTTTACCGCGGCTTTGCTTGATACCCGTTCCGGATGAGGACGGTGGAAAACAGCACGGACATCATTGAGCGCCACCCTCACTCGCGATCCTTTTCCTTCACTCAGTTCAGCACCCAGCGCCGCAAGCAAGCCTTCAATATCTCGCCACAAAATATCCGAACGTTCTGGCTTTTCGAACAACAGTTTCAAAACAAGACGTTGTTTCTTATTCATGGCTTTTGATATCGCATTGTAGTATCATGTGAAGAAAAAGCAACTATGCCGATGGTCGCCAATCCCTTGCTGTTCGCAGTTTTTGCTCTTGGCAAACTCCGTTCTTCCTGGATGCACTCCATCCCCTACATCGCGTCATCAAACTCGTCTCGATACCGCGCCGTGCCGCCTTTTTCAGGCAGGATGCCCGGGTCCAGCACCGCGACCATGAACGCCGCATCCGGCACCCCCTCCCATTGGCTGACAAGGCGATACGTGGATGCCGGCTCGAAGCCGAAGCGCGGGTAAAATTCCGGGTGGCCCAGGACGATGACGAAGGGGCAGCCGGACTGACGCAAATGGTCAAGCCCGTGCCTGACCAGCCGGGAACCGATGCCTTTGCGCTGATGGAAGGGCAGCACCGCCATAGGCGCCAGCCCCATGCCCGTCGCGTCGGAGCCGTCCACCGTGGCCGGGGTGAACAGGATGTGGCCGACTACGGCACCGTCCTCCACGGCCACGAAGGCAAGATACTCCTTGCAGGAGACCCGGAGCGCGTCCACCAAACCCGCTTCCGGGCCGTTCTCGAACGCGGCCAGGTTCAGGTGGTGAATGGCGTCCTGGTCTTGGTGTTCTTCGGGTCGAATTTCAAGCATATAAGAGTCCTCTTTTAGATGGACACGATTGGCTGGATAAGGATTTCAGGTACTCACATCACTTGTCATCATGCTTTGCTACCGTATTCTTATGCTCGGGCGAAGCATCCCACAATTCGTCAATCACGGCCAGGGAACGCACGGAATCAATGACGTATTTTCTTCGGGCCGGGTGGCTGTCGAATACTTCTTGTTGCCGACCCTCCATCGCGGCGTTGTATTTTGCCTCGATGAGCGTTCCGTCCTGGGTGATGAAGTCGATTTCCACGTCCTGGTCCTTGTAATAGAATACGGGCTGGTGTTTGCGAATCCGCAGGTAGATGTAGTTCTCGAAAGAGCTGCCCAGGTCGCGGTTGCCGATGAACAGGTGCTTCACCCCCAGGTCGCAGGCGTAGATTTTTTTGGGCGAGAGGATACGTTCATTGGTCGTGCCCCAGCGCGGCACGAGATGCACGAGGTAGGTTTCCTCGAAAAAGCCCAGGTATCGCCGCGCGGTGTCCGGGGAGATTTTCAGTATTTTGGAAATCTTGTTTACGCTGATCTGCTTTCCGCCGCGCTCCATCAAGAGCGTGAAGAAATCCCGAAGAACCTGCTGGTCCTTGAGCCCGTGGAAGGCGACGATGTCCTTTTGGATGATATCGTCCACCAGCCCCATTAAATACTCCCGTCCGCCGCCCAGCACATGCTCCGGCAGCCCTCCCTCACGCATGTAGTCCATAAAATACCGGTCGAGAAGTCGGCTGTCCCGGCGAGGCAGATCAATGTCCTTGAACGCCAGGTATTCCGGAAAGCTCAGTGGCTGGACCTCGAACGTCACGGAACGCCCGGTGAGATATGCCTTCTGATCCCGCAACAGCGAGGCCGAGGATGCGCCGGCGATGATGGTGACCCGCTCCCGGTCCAGGAGATTTTTGAGCTGTCGTTGAAAGTCCTCCTGCGAGGTAATTTCATCGAATATAAGGACGACCGGACGGTCCACGCTGAGTTTGTGCAGGCTTCTGAACAAGGAAACGACGTCAAGCAGGGAATGGCCCCGAAGCAGGTAATCATCGAGGCTGACGTAGAAGATGTCCCTGGGCTCGGTGTTCGCGGCGATCAGGCGCTCAACGACAAGACGCATCAGCGTGGTTTTGCCGACCCGCCGCAAGCCGGAGAGAAAGAGGATGCGTTTATCCGACATCCTGGCCAGGATAGCCTCCACCTGGGCATCTCTGGGGCGAACCATGGACAGGTCATGGGCTTGCTCCCACCAGGGATTGTATTGATGCAGCAAATCGTCCATGACTAATATCTATACGATGGCATCGTATAGAATGCAACAAATTCATACGATGTGATCGTATGAATCGCTACATCGCATCATCGAACTCGTCCCGATACCGCGCCATGCCGCCCTCTTCGGCTTTCTTCTTTCAGTTGGATCCTGGGTTGTTCCTCAAGAGAGGGCATTGGATGTGCGACGCGATGTCCATGCCACCCCTCACAATTTCATATCCAATAATCCCTCGAAAGACTCGGGCGTCACATAGATCGCTTCATTGGCGTGAGGAAATTGATGATAGAATTGCTCCAGGGCATTGTCATGGCGTTGTTGCGGTTCACCGTACGTCACCTGAATTGGGGTAATGCCGGCTGGGGTATTGACCACGAAGTCCACTTCTCCCTTGCCTTTCCAGTAGCTGATCTCCGTAGTTTTGCGGCGCAGGGTCAGATAAACGAGGTTTTCAAAGTCCTTGCCCAGGTCCTGCCCGACCCTTGTGCTGATTGCCCGGCGGAGGCCGGTGTCGATGGCGTAGTATTTGCGGTTGTGTCGTACCCGTTTCGCTTCGGAATAGGCAAAGTAGGAGCAGCTGAAAGTCAGATAGGCATCTTCACAGGCCTGCAGATAATGGCTGACGGTCTCAGGGCTCAATTGCAAGGCGCCAGCAATGCGCCGCAGACTCAAAGCCGAGCCCACTGATTCCAGCACCATCTTGGCCACCGCTTGCAACGGGCGGCTGGACCTGGCCGAGACTCGTTCGCGAATGTCTTTTTCAACGATGTCCAAAAAATACTGCTGCAACAGTTTTTCCGGCTGGGGAAAACCCAGAACCGCGGGAAAGCCGCCCAAGCGGATGAATTGTTCCAGTTCGTCTGGTTTTCCCAAATTCTGAAACTCCGTAAAGTCAAAGGGGAATAGTTCGTGACGCAGATGGCGTCCGGTGAGGGAGCTGGCCAGTTCTCCGCCCAACAACTGGCTGTTGGAGCCGGTCACAACAAAGCAGTGCCCGCTTTTAGTTTCAAGTTGGGTGTTCAGCCACTTTTGCCAGTTGGCCACATTCTGAATTTCATCCAGGAAGAATGTCAGTTGCTCACGAGCGCGGCCCGTTACCAACTGTATAATCTGTTCCAGCAAGGCGGAATCCAGATCATTCACCAGGCGCGGATCTTCGAAGTTGATAAACACCGCCCGCTCTTTTGGAATGCGGTTGGTTGTCATCAACTGGCGCAACAGAGTGGACTTGCCGCACCGGCGTACGCCCTGGATCACCGTCACGACTTCCGGCGTCAGCACACACTGTTCAACCAGGGTCCGCGGCACCATGTCGGCCGGCCGCCGCGACCAGTCTGACCAGTCGTCCAGGATATGTTGCAGGGTTTCGTTGTCGAGCATGTCTTGCCTTCTTTTTTGTCCAGCCTAATGGACAAATAGGGGTTTGTCCAGAAAGGTGGACAAAAGTCTCGTAACTACTCAGCTACATTCCGGCTTGTCTTGAAAAGTGCTGAGTAGTTGCTCTGGAGACCGGATTGACACGGAGAGGTTCCGTTCAGGCATATGCCCCTGTTTCAGGTGGTTTGGGAGGCCAGATGAGAGAGAGGGATCCTTTCAAGGAAGCGGGCAACCTGCCAGCCCGTCGGACCGCCCCCCTTGCGCTTGATTTTTGGAACCACTCTTGGCTAGATCACTCCTTCAACGGATTATGATTTCCGGTTTCCGCCCTTTCAACCGCCCTTACAGGAGTCAGCGCCATGCACCTTGGAAAACAGATCAGACTGGAACGAATTCTGAATCGTGAGACTCGGCGGGCCATCATCGTGCCTTTGGATCACGGCGTGACCGTGGGACCGTTGTCGGGCCTGACCGACATGCGCCGGACCCTGAGCCAGATCGCTGGGGGCGGGGCCAACGCCGTGGTCATGCATAAGGGTTTGGTGCGCTGCGGACATCGGGGCAGCGGGCCGGATATCGGGCTGATCATTCATCTCTCGGCCAGCACCTCCCTATCGCCCTTCCCCAACGCCAAGACCCTCGTGGCCTCGGTGGAGGAAGCCCTGCGCCTGGGCGCGGACGGGGTTTCCGTGCACGTCAACCTGGGCGACGAGAATGAGCGGGAAATGCTGGAGGACATGGGTCGGGTCAGCGCTACGGCGGCCTCCTGGGGCATGCCCATGCTGGCCATGATGTACGCCAGGGGGCCGAAGGTTTCCAACGAGTACGACCCGGACGTGGTGGCCCATTGCGCCAGGGTGGGCGTGGAGTTGGGCGCGGATCTGGTCAAGGTGCCGTATACCGGGGACATGGACAGCTTTCAGCGGGTGGTCGAGGCCTGCTGCGTGCCGGTGGTCATTGCCGGCGGCCCGAAGGTGGACAGCGTTCGGGACGTGCTGCGGATGGTCTCCGACTCCATCAGCGCCGGGGGCGCGGGGTTGTCCATGGGCCGAAACATCTTCCAGGCTGAGAATCCGCTGGCCCTGCTCAAGGCCATGCACGGCATCGTCCACGACGATCTGAGCGTGGATCAAGCCATGGAGGTGCTGGCGCGTGACGGCTGATCGCCCGAATTCCGACTTTGAAGCCGAGCCGCTCCGCCCGGACCTCCCAGCCGCGGCGTCCGCCGGCAAGCCCGGGGGCCGAATGCGCAAGGTTTTCCTGTTCTTGTCGATTCTCCTGCTGGTCGTCGTCGGCGCGGCGGCCTGGGATGCGTATCGATTCTTGCATGTTCCGCCGGAGCAGCCGGGGGAAACCCGCCTCGTGGACATCGCTCCGGGCATGTCCATGGCCCGGATCAGCCTGCTCCTGGAGCGGGAAAACATCATTTCCAACGGGCCGAGGTTTCAGCTCTACGCCCGGCTTTTGGGCCTGAGCGCTTCGGTTCAGGCGGGCGAATTCGCCCTGAACACCGGCTGGACGCCCCGCCAGATCCTGGATGCCCTGACCTCCGGCCGGGTCCATCTGCACCGGTTGCGGATCCCCGAGGGCCTGACCTGGTGGCAGACCGGACGGATCGTGGAGGAATCCGGGCTGGCCAGTTTCGAGAGTTTCGCCAAGGCCGCGGCGGACCCGGAGCTGCTGCGCCGGTTCGACATCCCCGCGGACCACGCCGAAGGCTTCCTGTTTCCGGAAACCTATCATCTCCCCCGGCCCCGAAACCAGGACGCCCGGCCCATCGTGGAAATGATGCTGGAAATGTTCCGGCGGGCCACGGATCAACACCTCTGGCCGAAGGGCCGTCCTGCTCCGGAAACGGTGCGGGACCTGGTCATTCTGGCTTCATTGGTGGAAAAGGAAACCGGCTTGGCCGAAGAGCGTGAACGGGTGGCCGGGGTTTTCGCCAACCGCCTGCGCATCGGCATGCGTCTGCAGTGCGATCCCACGACCATCTACGGCCTGGGGCCGGACTTTTCCGGGCCGCTGTTCAGAAGGCACCTGGACGATCCGAACAACCCCTACAACACCTACATGCACGCGGGCCTGCCGCCCGGGCCCATCGCCTCTCCCGGACTGGCCTCGCTCCGGGCCGCGCTCCAGCCCGAGGAACACAACCTGTTCTACTTCGTTTCCAACAACGACGGCTCGCACACCTTCAGCCGCACCCTGGAGGAACACAACCGGGCCGTGCGGCAATTTCGCCGCAGCCAGGGCAGGTAGGCGTCACGACGCAAAAAAAACCGGGCCTGTTGCGAGGCCCGGCTTTTTTACGCTCAACGATGCTTGTCGATGTTCAGAAATAGGACGGCTGGCTCTCGCCCGAACCACCGCTCTGCTTTTCGGCCTTTTTCAGGGCCTGTTCCACCTTGCTCTTCAACTCGGTCAGGTCAACGGACTTGACCACGTAGAAATCCGCGGCAATGGATTTCAGGTCGTGCTGGAAGCTGTCGTAGGCCGTGCAGAGAATGACCGGAATGGATTGATCCTGGCCGCGGATCTCCTGGAGCAGATCCAGCCCGGAACGATTGCCCTCCAGCTTGATGTCCAGGACCACCACCTGGGGCTTTTCCCTGGACAGCACCTCCAGAATGTTCTCCGAGCCGTCCGACGTGACGACGTCGTAATCCTCCAGTTGCAGCTCTTCCTGATACAACAACCGGATGTGGTGCTCATCGTCAACGACGAGAATCTTTCCTTTGGCCATAATGCCCTCCTTGGGATGGGACGCATCCAGCTTTCACGACTTCAGCGATGCAATGCGACGGGGTTGCGGTACGTTCAATGTGTTCTCAATAAGATCATGCTTCGGCCCGGCGGTGCTTGCATTCGAAATTGACGACCGGAGGGGCGGTGCCGGGCGGGAAGAAGACAACGTCCGATCAGTCCGGAAACTACCATAAAAACGTGGTGAACATACACGGAACGGTCACGACACTCAACTGTGGATGTTTGACCGCGGGACAATTTTATTCTGATCGACATTTTGGGCTCAAAATCAAAAGTCTTCCGGCTTGTCGTCACGACGATGCGGTTGAGTTTACGTAGGTTCACGGATAGACAAAGACGAACTTTTTGTCGAGGTGAGAATATGATTCATGTCCGATTGGAACCCCAGGGCCGGGAAATCCGGCTTCCCAAGGCCTGCACGGCGCTGCGGCTGCTGCGTGAACTGGGGCTGGGCGTCAACTCCGCGTTGATCATCCGCGACGGCGAACTGCTCACGCCGGATCGCCGCCTGAACATTGGCGACGAAATCGTCGTCCGGACCGTCACTTCCCGAGGATGACCCCATGAAATGTCGCAAATGCAAAGCCCTGGCGGCCGTGGCCCTGCCCAGCCACAATACCGCGTTCTGTCCCGATTGCTATCCGGATTTCGTCCGCTCCCAGGTGGAGCGGGCCGTACACCGCCACAAGATGATCGCTCCGGGCGACCGGGTGCTGGTGGCGGTCAGCGGGGGCAAGGACTCCCTGGCCCTGACCCTGCTGCTCCACGAACTCGGCCACGACGTGCACGGCCTGCACGTGGATCTGGACATTCCGGGCTCCTCCACGGACGCCCGAACGGCCTGCGAAGGCTTTTTCGCCAAGCTGGGTCTGCCGTTGACGGTCATCGAGCTGCGCCGAGAGGGGCTGGCCATTCCCCTGGTCAAATCCCGGATCAAGCGTCCCATCTGTTCGGTCTGCGGCAAGCTCAAACGCTACTACTTCAACAAGTTCGCCCTGGAAAACGGCTACTCCGTGCTGGCCACGGGTCACAATCTGGACGACGAGGTCAGCCGCCTGTTCGCCAACACCGTACGTTGGGACGCGTCCTATCTCAGCGACCAGGGACCGGTCCTGCAGGCCGCGGACGGCTTTGCCCGCAAGATCAAGCCCATGTACCGGCTGACCGAGTTCGAAATCGCCAATTTCAGCTTCCTGCGCGGCATCGACCACGTCATCGCCGGGTGCCCCTACAGCGGCAAGGCCAGCTTCCCGATCTACAAGGGCCTCTGGTCCGGCCTGGAGGAGCGCATGCCCGGGGCCAAGGTTCAGTTCTACGAGAACTTCCTGCGCGACGGTCGCCCGGTGTTCGCCGCGTGGGCCGAACAAGGGGATGATCCGCTCTCGCCCTGCACCGCTTGCGGCTATCCCACCTCGGCCGAGGTCTGCGGCGTGTGCCGGATCAAGACCATGGTTGCCGCCGAATCTGACACGTCGGGTACCTGAACGGAACGCCATGCGCGCTTCGACCCTGCCCGCCCTCCTGGCCCGAATCCGCTTGCCGGACATGGCCCTGGTCCGGCAACGGCTGGAGAACGAAACCCTGGGCGGCGTCCCCCGTGCCATGGCCGAAGAGGCCGTGCGTATCGGCCTGGAACAGCGTGTCCGGCCCGGACAGAGCGTGGCCATTGCCGTGGGCAGCCGGGGCATCGACCGCCTGGACCAGGTGACCCGGAGCCTGTGCGACCTGTTTCGCGGCCTGGAGGCACGGCCGTTCATCGTTTCGGCCATGGGCAGCCACGGCGGGGCCACGCCCGAGGGCCAGACCCAAGTCCTGGCCGACCTGGGAATCACGGAACAGGCCATGGGCGCGCCGTTGCGCATCGGCCTGAGAACGGTCCACCTGGGCACGATCAACCTGGGCGAAACCAGCCTGGGCATGCCCGTGCTCGTGGACGCCCTGGCCGCCGAGGCGGACCACCTGGTGGTCGTGAACCGGATCAAGCCCCACACCAAGTTCAAGGCCCCGGTGGAGAGCGGGCTGATGAAGATGCTGGCCGTGGGCCTGGGCAATGATGAGGGCGCCCGGTTGCTGCACGGCCTGGCCCCGGCCCACGGAATGTTCGCGCTGATTGATGCCGCGGCCCGGATGATCCTGGAGCGCGGCAATCTGCTCTGCGGGGTGGGACTGGTGGAGAACGGCCTGGGCCGGCTGCATACCCTGCGCCTGCTGCCGCCAGGCGAGATTCCGGAGCAAGAGCCGCGGCTGTTGACCCTGGCCAAGCGTCTGGCCCCCAAGCTGCCCTTTGACGAACTGGACGTGCTCGTGGTGGACGAAATCGGCAAGGACATCAGCGGCACGGGCATGGACACCAACGTCACCGGCCGCAACCGGGACATCCTGGGCGACTTCACCACCACGCCGCGCATCAAGCGTATTTTCGTGCGGGATCTGAGCCCCGGCACCGCGGGCAACGCCCTGGGCATCGGGTTCGCGGACGTGACAACGGACCGGGTGGCCCGGGCCATGGATTCCGAGAAGACCGTGATCAACGCCCTGACCGGCCTGAGCCCGGAAAAGGCCGCCCTGCCCCTGCACCTGCCCACGGACCGCCTGGCCCTGGCCGCGACCATCCACACCCTGGGGGAGATATCCTCGGAAAAACTGCGCATGGTCCGCATCCGGAACACCAAGCACCTGGAACGCCTGCTCGTCTCCCCGGCCCTGCTCGACGACCCACCAGCCGACCTGGAAATTCTGCGCTCCCCCCTGCCCATGGACTTCATCGGGGACGACCTCGCCCCGTTTCCCAAGCCGAGCGAGTGAATGACCATTTGGAGCGTACTCCGAAAAGGAGGCCTCAAGGATGGAAGAGTGAGAGCAATGTGCCTGCAACTGAATAAAAAGGCCCGGCCTCCGCGAAAAACGCGGAGGTCGGGCCTTACGGTTTCCAAAGCAAAGCAATCTGCAACAGCTACATGAACGCCTCGCAGCTGCCGGGCAGGGGGAAGCCGCTGTGGAGGCAGATGGACTCGCGGGAGGCTTCCCGGATGTCGTAGGCGACCATTTCCGTGACCATCTGCGCAAAGCTGATCTCCGGGGTCCAGCCCAGTTTTTCCCGGGATTTGGTCGGATCGCCCAGCAGGCTTTCCACTTCCGTGGGCCGGAAGTAGCGGGGGTCCACGGACACCAGGACATCGCCCTCGGCAAAGGCGACCTGTTTGCCGATGCGTTCCAGGCAGGCTTGAATCACCGGGGAGGGCTCGTATTTGGCGACGATGCCCTTTTCGTTCAGACCCTCGCCTTCCCAGCGCAGCTCAATGCCCACTTCCCGGAAGGCCAGTTGGCAGAACTCCCGCACCGAATGCTGCTCGCCAGTGGCGATGACGAAGTCTTCGGGCTGGTCCTGCTGAAGGATCAGCCACTGGGCGCGGACGAAGTCCTTGGCATGGCCCCAGTCCCGCAACGCGCCGAGGTTGCCGAGAAACAGGTCCTTTTCCAGGCCCAGGGCGATCCGGGCCGCGGCCCGGGTGATCTTGCGGGTGACGAAGGTTTCGCCGCGCACCGGGGATTCGTGGTTGAAGAGGATCCCGTTGCAGCCGAAAATGTTGTAGGCCTCGCGGTAGTTCACCGTGATCCAGAAAGCGTAGAGCTTGGCCACGGCGTAGGGTGATCGGGGATAGAACGGGGTGGTCTCGCGCTGGGGCACTTCCTGGACCTTACCGTAAAGTTCCGAGGTGGAGGCCTGGTAGAACCGGGTCTTGTCCGTCAGGCCAAGGAGCCGGATCGCCTCCAGCATCCGCAGGGTGCCCAGGGCGTCGGCGTTGGCCGTGTATTCCGGGCTTTCGAAGGAGACCTTGACGTGACTCTGGGCCGCCAGATTGTAAACCTCGTCCGGCTGGACCTCCTGAATGATCCGGGTCAGGTTGGTGGCGTCGGTCAGGTCTCCGTAATGCATAAGAAACCGGACGTTCTCCTCGTGAGGGTCGCGGTAGAGGTGGTCCACCCGCTGGGTGTTGAACAGCGAGGAGCGGCGTTTGATGCCATGGACCTCGTAGCCCTTTTCCAGCAGGAACTCCGCCAGATAGGCCCCGTCTTGACCGGTTATGCCGGTGATCAGTGCTTTTTTCATCGTGCTGTGTTCTCCTTATCGTGATGTCGCCCGAGGACTTGGATGAATCGGGACGGCTTTCCGGTCCATAGCGGATTGAGGATTGCAGGGCAACTTTGAATGGTTTAGGGAATCCGGAGACGTGTATCCGCCGCCCGCACCGTATTTTCACCTGCCGACCTTCAACCCCGCTCCCTCCATGCCTGAAATCCACGCCCAACGCCGCGACAAGCTGCGTGAAAAGCTCAAGACTGCCGGACTGCCGGCCCTGCTGATTTCCAGCCCGGCCAACCGGTTCTACCTCAGCGGCTTCGAACTCCACGACCCGCAATGCAACGAAAGCGCGGGCATGCTGGTGATCGCCGCCAGCGGCGAGGATTGGCTGCTCACGGACCCGCGCTATGAAATCGTCGCCAACAAGGTCTGGCCCAAGGAACGGTTGTTCATCTACACCAGCCCCAAAATCAAGCAGATCCGTGAATTCCTGGCCGGTCTGGGCCACCGGCCCCTGGGGTTCGAGGCCAGGGCCCTGAGCGTTGATCTTCACGGGGAGTTGGCCGAAGAAGTGACCTTCATCCCGACCACGAACATGGTGGAGCCCTTGCGGCAGATCAAGGACGCCGGGGAAATCGCCCTGCTGGAGGCGTCTTGCCGACTCAACCACGAGGTCTTCGCCCTGGTTCCCGACCTGCTGCGTCCAGGACGCACGGAACGGGAAATCGCCTGGGACATGGAAAAACTGTTCCGGGAGCGCGGGGCCAGTGAACTGGCCTTTCCGACCATCGTGGGCGTGGACGCCAACGCGGCTCAACCCCACGCCGTGCCCAACGACACCCCGGTCCGGGACGGCTGCCTGGTGCTGGTGGACGCCGGGGCTCGGCTGGGGAATTACTGCTCGGACCAGACCCGGACCTTCTGGGTGGGGGAGCGGCCCTCGGACGCCTTCAAACGAACCATGAACCTGGTCCGCGAGGCCCAGGACCGGGCCATCGCCGCCATCCGTCCAGGCGTACCGGTGTGCAACGTCTATCAACTGGTCAAGGATTTCTTTCGGGACCACTTCGTGGATGAGCGCTTCAACCACGGCCTGGGCCACGGCATCGGCCTGGAAACCCACGAAGGCCCAAGCTTGAGCCCCCACGACACCAAGACCATCCTGGCCCCGGGCATGGTGGTCACCGTGGAACCCGGCCTGTACTACCCGGACTGGGGCGGCATCCGCTGGGAGTACATGATCCTGGTCACCGAGGACGGATGCCGGGTTTTGTAGCACTCCATGAGGCGCCATGGAGTTCAAAGCGCATCCCATGGAGCGCCGGCGCCAATCGGAATCGAAATCGGAATCGAAATCGTAATCGATTTCCGGTAACTTTTCGATTTCGATCACGATTTCGATAGCGATTTCGACACCGATCCAGAGTGCCTGCGGCTCGTGTTTATCGGTAAACCATAAACCATATTCCCACGAATACCCCATGACCCGACACCATCCGCGTTTCCCATTTCTCCTTTTCGGCCGACGATTGCTTCCGCTCATTCTGATCCCCGTGTTCCTGTCCGCCTGCCTGGCCGGAGGGGCGGATTCGGACGAAAACCTTGACGTCAAGGTCGGGCAGATGCTGCTGATCGGCTTTCGCGGCCTGGAGGTGGATGAAAACAGCCCCATTGTCCGGGACATCCGGGCCGGGCGCGTCGGCGGAGTGATCATCTTCGATTACGATGTGGCCCTGCGCAGCCCGGTGCGCAACGTGGCCTCGCCGGAGCAGCTCGAAAAACTGGTGGCGGATTTGCACGCCGCAAGCCCCGGAACGCCCCTGTTCGTGGCCATTGACCAGGAAGGCGGGCGGGTCAACCGGCTCAAGGAGCGGTACGGCTTTCCGCCCACGGTCTCCCAGGGTTGGTTGGGCGAGCAAAACGACCCGCGTCTGACGGCCGAATACGCCGGACGGACCGCGAAGACGCTGTCCGGGCTGGGCATCAACGTCAACCTGGCTCCGGTGGTGGATATAAACGTGAATCCGGACAATCCGGTGATCGGCAAGCTGGAACGCAGCTTTTCCGCGGACCCGCATACGGTGGCGGTTCACGCCGCCGCGGTGATCGCCGCCCATCAGACCGAAGGCGTGCTCACGGCCCTGAAGCACTTTCCGGGCCACGGCAGCTCCACCACGGACTCGCACCTGGGCTTCACCGACGTGACCCGGACCTGGTCCGAGAAGGAACTGGAGCCGTACCGGGAAATCCTGCGCACCACCGGAGCGGACATGATCATGACCGCCCATGTGTTCAACGCCCACCTCGACCCGGACTGGCCCGCGACCCTCTGCCCGCCCACCATGCAGGGTCTGCTCCGCGACCAGATGGGCTATCAGGGCGTGATCATTTCCGACGACATGCAGATGCAGGCCATCACCGACCACTACGACCTGGAAACCGCCCTGGAACAGACCATTCGGGCCGGGGCGGACATGATCATTTTCGGCAACAACCTGGTCTACGACGAAAACATCGCCCAAAAGGCCGGCGAGATCATCCTGAACCTGGTCCGGGAAGGCCGGGTGCCGGAGTGGCGCATCCACCAGTCCTACACCCGGATCATGCATCTCAAATCGCGCCTCGCGGCCAGGGGAAAGATGGAGTGCAGGCTCTGCGACGCCTATTGAGCCCGGTCGCGCAACCTTTTGACCCCACGTCCGTGGATTGACCATCAGCACGCAAAAAAACCATGAGAATCAATGTCGGCATCTCCGAGATGCGCGTGACCAAACAACCTGGAGTGATTCTCGTCACGCACTCCCTGGGCTCCTGCATGGGGCTGGCGGCTTACGACCCGGTCTTCAAGGTCGCCGGGCTGATTCACTGCCTGCTGCCGAAACCCTCGGGCAGTAAAAAGGCCCTGGAAAATCCGGCCATGTGCGTCAGCACCGGGGTTCCGGCCATGATCCGGGAGATGTATACCATGGGTGCCCAGCGCCAGAATCTGGTCCTGAAGGCCGCCGGATGCAGCCGGATGATGAACGTGCTCAACCAATTCAACACCGGGCTGCGCAACCAGGAGACCTTGCTGGCCCTGCTGGAGCACAACGGTCTGAAGCTCGCGGCCGGTGAAATGGGCGGGAGCGTCCCCAGGACCATGTATCTGCTTGCGGATACCGGCCGGGTCCTGATCCGGTCCAAACGCGAGGAACGCGAACTATGATCAAGCGCAAGATCATTCTCTCTCAAATCACCCGGGTACCGGTGCTTTCCAGTGCCGTACAGGAAGGCATGCGCCTGCTGCGCGACCCCCAGGTGGACATGGGCAACCTGGCCAAGGTCTTGCAGCATGATCCAGGGATTACCGCCAACATCCTGCGGCTGGCCAACACCCCGTATTTCGGCTCCATGAGCCGGGTGAACAATCTTCGCGACGCCGTGGTCCGCCTCGGCGCGAAACGGGTTTCCCAGCTCCTGCTCACCGTGGCCGTCACTCCCAGGATCAGCGGGGAATTGGAAGGTTACGATCAAGCTCCCTGCACCCTTCTGGAACAATCCCTGGCCATTGCCGTGGCCTCGGAACTCACCGCCGCCGAATTGGGCATCGACGCTCCGTCGCACACCTTCACCGCCGGACTTTTGGCCAACATCGGCAAGATCGTGCTGAGTCAGTTTTTGGACAACGAATACGAGCAGGTCAACGCACTGGTGGAGCGCGAAAACGTCTCCTTCGAGGAAGCCGAACGCCGCGTTCTGGGAGCGGACCACGCGGAAATCGGGGCCGAACTGCTGGCCTCCTGGAACCTGCCCGAGGAGATCGTGCGCGTGGTCCGCCATTTTCGAAACCCCGAATCCTGCGCTGAGCGGGACGTTGCGCTGGATCTCGTCCACATTGGTTCCGCGGCCGCCGCCATGACCGGCATCGGCCAGGGGCTGGACGGCATGCAGTATCCCGTTTCCGAAGCCGTGGTTGAACGCCTGGGGTTGACGGAGGAGCAGGTCCAGGAGGTGACGGTCAAACTCCTGGAGCACGTTGCCAAACTCAAGGAAGTTTTGCCGAAGTGCGAGAAGGAGATTTGATTTCCCGTCGCCGCTTTCTGGGCGGAGCCGTGACCGTTGCCGCTTCCCTGCCTTTCTCCGCCATGGCCGGGGGCCGGTCCGGAGAAACGCCTTGGAGCGGCTTGACCGTCGGCCTGGCCCTCGGCTCCGGCGGGGCCAACGGCCTGGCCCATATTCCCATGCTCGAAGTCTTCGACGACTTGGGCGTCGTCCCCAAGATGATCGCCGGGACCAGCATCGGAGCCGTGATCGGGGCCCTTTACGCCTCCGGCCTTTCCGGAGCGGACCTGCGTCGGCTGGCCTTGGACTTCGCCTCCGAGGACAGACACATCATGAGTACCCTGATCCGGGGCAGCGCGGGGTTGAGCCTGTTGGACCTGATCCGCCCCGATCTGGACAACGGAGGGCTGTTGGACAGTCAGGGGTTTCTCGATTTTCTGCGCGAAAAGGTCCGCGTTTCCACCTTCGAGGAGCTGGCCATCCCCCTGATGGTCGTGGCGGCGGACTACTGGAAGCGGGAACAGGTTGTCCTGGGCCAGGGGCCGCTGATCCCGGCGATCAAGGCCAGCATGGCCGTTCCCGGCCTGTTCGCCCCAGTGGAGCTGGATGGACGCCTGCTGGTGGACGGCGGCACGGTGAACCCGTTGCCCTTTGACCTGCTCCACGACCGGTGCGACCTGGTCGTGGCCGTGGACGTTTCCGGCGGGGCGGCGGGACCGACGGAACCGGCGGAACCGGCGGAACCGGCGGAACCGGCCGAGGACAAGCCCGACGTGCTGGACTCCCTGTTCAACACCTTTGAAATCATGCAGCGGGCCATCACCGCGGAAAAGCTGAAAAACCGTGAGCCTCACATCTTCATTCGCCCGGAAACATCCGGGGTTCGTCTGCTGCACTTCCACAAGGCTGAGCAGATTTTCACGCAATCCGAACCTGCCGCCGAAGCACTGAGAGCCGCCCTGCGCGAGCACCTTTCAGGCGAACCGGGTTCGTGAGGGTGCCTGTTTTTTTCAGTCAGGGGCCGCAGAAGCCGGATGTCCCGATTGGATGACAAACACGGCGATATGTGATTGGAAACAAGGCCGCTGACCGCGAGGCGCGCGGCGGCTCTTTTGTTTACGTCGTCACGAAAGAAGAGGAGCAAGCCATGTTGGCTATTTTGGATTACGAGGCGGGGAACCAGACCAGCGTCCGCAGGGCCCTGGACTTCCTGGGCATCCCCTGCGCGATCACCGCGGAACCAGGCGCGTTGCTGCAAGCGGACGGGGTGATTTTCCCCGGGGTGGGCGCGGCTGGACAGGCCATGACCGAACTCGGCGACAAGGGGCTGGACGCCGTGCTCAAGGAAGTGGTCCGCACGGGCAAGCCGCTTCTGGGCATCTGCGTGGGCTGTCAGATTCTGCTGGACTACAGCCAGGAAAACGATACCAAAACCCTGTCCATCCTGCCCGGGGAGTGCCGTCGGTTCGACCCGACCTGGAAGGACGAGGACGGACGGAACCTGATCATCCCGCACATGGGCTGGAACGGTCTGCGTCGCAAACAGGACTGCGTCCTGCTGCACAATGTCCCCGACGAGGCGGAATTCTATTTCGTGCACAGCTACTTCCCCGTGCCGTCGCCGGAGTTGGTCCTGGCCACGACCTTCTACGGGCAAGAGTTTGCCTCGCTTTTCGGTCGGCCCGGACTCTGGGCCACCCAGTTCCATCCGGAAAAGAGCGGTCGGCCCGGCCTGACCCTGCTCGCCAACTTTCATGCCTACTGCAAGGAGGCGGCCCATGCTCAGTAAGCGAATCATTCCCTGCCTGGACGTTCGGGACGGGCGGCTGACCAAGGGCGTAAAGTTCAAGGGCAACGTGGATATCGGCGACCCGGTGGATATGGCCAAGTTCTACTCCGACGAAGGGGCGGACGAACTGGTTTTCTACGACATCACGGCGTCCAGCGAGGGCCGCGGCATCATGCTCCGGGTGGTGGAGGAAGTGGCCTCCAAGACGTTCATTCCCTTTTCAGTGGGCGGCGGCATCCGCAACGTCGCGGACATGCGGGCCGTGCTCCTGGCTGGCGCGGAGAAGATCTCCGTCAATTCCGCGGCGGTGCGCACTCCGGAGATCATCTCCCAGGGCGCGACGGCCTTTGGCTCGCAGTGCGTGGTGGTGGGCATGGACGTGCTCAAGGTGGCCGTCACCCCGGAGATCCCTTCCGGTTACGAGGTGGTGATCCACGGCGGGCGGACGCCCACGGGGATGGACGCCCTGGCCTGGGCCAAGCGGGTCCAGGAACTGGGCGCGGGAGAAATCTGCCTCAACTCCATCGACGCCGATGGGACCAAGGAAGGATATGAACTGACCCTGACCCGGCTGATTGCCGAGTCCGTGTCCATCCCGGTGATCGCCTCCGGCGGAGCGGGCAAACCCGAGCACATGGCCGACGCCTTGACCCAGGGCCTGGCCTCCGCCGCCCTGATCGCATCCATCGTGCACTACGGCGAATATACGATCCGGGGCATCAAAGACATCCTGGCATACCAGGGGATCAAAGTCCGCCAGGTTTGGTGAAAGCACGCCCCGGCTGTTTAAAAAAAAGCGTATCTACTCAGCACATTTTGTATCCGCTCTTGCTCCGACAATCGGGGTCGGTATCGGAGTCGGAATCGGAACAGGAAGAATTTGAACGCTTCCCAGCGTTTTCGATTCCGATCCCGATACCGACGCCGACCCCGGCAACAGCATTACTCTGTGCTGAGTCGTTACAAAAAAGCCGCCAAAAACAAAAAAGCTCAAACCCGAAGCGCTGTTCATCAAGCGCCAGGGTTTGAGCTTTTATTTTGTGGCATGCGGTCAGCGAAGATTTTTTACCGACCCGCTCGCCATGCTGAAAGAGCTTTATCCGGCAGTCCGTTCAAAAAAACCAAGTGCACGGAGCAAAAAAAAAGCTCAAGACCGAAGCGTATTTGTCATACGCGAGGGTTTGAGCTCTTTGCGGCGACGCCACAATTGGGTGTTTTTCAACGGACTGCTAGTCGAGATCGTCGTCCGGTATGGCGTCATAGGTCCCGCCCCGGCCTCCGGCCTTGTGGATCAGGCGGCAGGGGCCGATGACGATGTCCTTCTGTACGGCCTTGCACATGTCGTAAATGGTCATGGCGGCCATCTGCACGGCCATCAAGGCCTCCATCTCGGCCCCGGTGCGGTCCGTGCAACGGATTTCCGAGTCGATCACGATCCGTTGCCGCTGGACGTCCACGGCGAATCGCAAATCCACGTAGGACAGATTCAGGCTGTGGCACAAGGGAATCAATTCCGCGGTCTTCTTGGCCGCCATGATCCCGGCGATTTTGGCCGTGGCCAGGACGTCGCCCTTGGGCAGGGCCTTGGCCATAAGCAGATCCAGGGTCTTGGCGGAAAGCACCACCTCGCCCCTGGCCATGGCCAGGCGCTGGGTCTGCTCCTTGGTTCCCACGTCGACCATGGTCAGTTCGCCGTCTTCGGTCAGATGCGAAAATTTGTCGTCCATCGCCGTTATCCTTTGACCGCGTCTTTGGCCTTATTAAAAAACCGTTTGACCTTCTTCATGGGGCGATCCTCCTCCAGGCGGGCGAACTCCCGAAGCAGTTCCTCCTGCTTGCCGGTCAGCTTGGTGGGGGTCTTGACCTGAACCTCCACCAGCAGATCCCCGCGCTGGGTGCTGCCCAGGTGGGGCAGGCCCATGCCTGAAATCTGAAAAATATGCCCGCTCTGGGTGCCCTTGGAAACATCCATGGGCACCGGCTCATCCAGGGTGGGCACCTCGATGCGCGCTCCCAGGGCCGCGTCCACGAAGCTGATTTCCTTCTTGACCACCAGATTCTGCCCCTGACGCCGGAAGACCTTGTCTTCCTCCACATGGACGACCACGTACAGATCGCCCGGCGGTCCGCCGTGCAGACCCGGTTCGCCCTCGCCGCGCAGCCGCAGGCGGCTGCCGTTGTCCACCCCGGCGGGGATCCGGACCTTCAGTTCCCTGGTTTTACGGGCAATCCCCCGTCCATGGCAGGCCCGGCAAGGAGAGGTGATGATTTCGCCCTGGCCCTGACAAACCGGGCAAGTCACGGCCAGACGGAAAAAACCCTGATTCTGGATCATCTGCCCCTGACCGCCGCAATGCTTGCACGTCTCGGCCCGGGTGCCCGGTGCCGCGCCGGTGCCTTCGCAGTCACCGCAGACTTCATTGCGCGGGATCTGGAGTTCGACCTCCGTTCCCTTGGCCGCGTCGCGAAACGCCAAGCTTAAATTATACCGCAAGTCCGCGCCGGCCTGAGGGCGTGGACCTCGGGAGCCGAATCCGAAAAATTCGCCGAAAATATCGCTGAACGTGGAAAAAATATCCTCGTTGCTCCGAAAGCCCTGGAAACCGGAGTTGTTCAGACCTTCGTGGCCGAAGCGGTCATAGTGGGCGCGCTTCTGCGGATCGCGCAGCACTTCGTAGGCTTCCGCGGCCTCCTTGAATCGGACTTCGGCTTGCGGATCATCCGGGTTGCGGTCCGGATGGTATTTCATGGCCAGACGACGATAGGCCTTCTTGACTTCGTCTTCCGAAGCGTCACGGGCCACGCCGAGAACGTCGTAAAAATCCTTGCGACCGGCCATGATTACTTCGTCAGGCCGACGATGCCGGCTTCCTTAATGTCCTCGGCGGGCAGCACCTTGCCCGCGGCAATTTCACGCAACGCGGTGACGATGTCCTTGTTGTCGCTCTCCACAAGCGGATGATACCCCTTGCGGTATTGCTGGACCCGCTTGATGGCCATCTGCACCACGAGAAATCGATTGTCCACCTGCTGCAAGCAGTCTTCCACGGTAATTCTGGCCATACGTCCTCCCCCCGGTAGTAAGCTGTGTACGCCGGTCTTTGAATTCGCAAAACTTTACTTTTTACCAATAAATAAATCCGGCGTCAACGTCCGGCAACACGACCAACCAGCGCCCGCGTCTCACTCCCCATCCTTCAGATACATCTCCCGCAGGGCGACCTTGTTGGTCTTGCCCACGCTGGTCTTGGCAATGGCCTCCACCAAACGGACCTTGACCAGCACGGCCTCCTTGGGCAGCACGCCCTTGTCCACGAAGCTCTTGACGTGATGGCCGATCCCTTTTTCCGGCGGCGTGGCTCCCTGCTTGGGCACCACCAGGGCCAGGGGCGTTTCTCCCCAGCGCAGGTCCGGCTTGCCGATCACCGCGGCTTCGGCCACGTCCGAGTGACGCAGGATGATGTCCTCCAGTTCCAGGGAGCTGAGCCATTCTCCGCCGACCTTGATCACGTCTTTGGTCCGATCCGTGATGCGCAGGCTGCCCGAGGCGTCGCGGCAGGCCACATCCCCGGTGTTCATCCAACCGTCGGTCCACAGCTTTTCCGAATTGCGGTCATCCTTGAGGTAGGAACGGGTCAGCCACGGTGCCCGCACTTGCAGGGCTCCGGGCGTTTTATCGTCGTCGGGCGCTTCCCGGTCGGCGTCGTCGACGCGGCGTAGCCGGACCAGGGGCAGGGGGCGTCCGGTGCGGGTGCGCAAGGCGATCTGGCTTTCCTGGTCTTGGAGCAGCTCGGCGTCGGACAGGTGGGTCAGCGTCAGGATGGGGCAGGATTCGGACATGCCGTACCCCGTGAAAACGTCCACGCCCCGGTCCAGGGCGGCCTTGCACACGGCCTTGGGCAAGGCCGCCCCGCCGACGACCACCTTCCAGCCCGACAGGTCGTAGCTCGCGCACTTGGGATCGGAAAGCAGCATGTGCAGGATGGTCGGCACGCAGTGGCTGAAGGTGACCTTTTCCGTGCTGATCAGCCGGGCCAGGACCTCGGGAATATACCTGCCCGGATAGACCTGCTTCACCCCGAGCAGGGTCGCCATGTAGGGGATGCCCCAGGCGTGGACGTGGAACATGGGCGTGATGGGCATGTACACGTCTTCGCGGTGGAAACGGCCCTGGGTGGCGTTGGAACTCAGGGCGGTCAGTCCGGCCAAAGTGTGCAGAACCAGTTGTCGATGGCTGAAGAAGACGCCCTTGGGCAGCCCCGTGGTGCCGGTGGTGTAGAAGGTGGTGGCCCGGGTGTCTTCGTCCAAATCCGGGAAGTCGGCCAGCGGTTCGGCGGCGGCCAACAGGGCCTCGTACTCGCCGGACAAGGGCAAGGATGTCCGGGGGGATGCGTCGGTGTCCGTGAGCAGAATATACTCGCGCACGGTGTCCAGCCGCCCTTTGATCTGCTCCAGCAGGGGCAGGAAGTCGGCGTTGACCAGAATGACGTCGTCCTCGGCGTGCCCGATGGTGAAGACCATCTGCTCCGGGGAAAGGCGGATGTTGATGGTGTGCAGCACCGCGCCGATCATCGGCACGGCGTAGTAGCACTCCAGGTAGCGATGGCTGTCGTAGTCCATGACGGCCACGGTGTCCCCGGCCTTCACCCCCCGGGCCAAAAGCATCCCCGCCAACCGGGCCACCCGCTCGCGAAACTGGGCGTAGCTGAAACGCAGGGTTTCGCCGTAGACGATCTCCTGATCCGGGTGATCCTGAAGGGGGGCCTGAAAGAGATTCTTGATCAGCAGTTGCTGTAATGGATGCATGCTTCTTCCTTGGGGTTTTGGGGTTGATTGTTATCAGGGCGCTGACACTGACCCATGACGCGCTCGGTATGCTTGCGTTTTCATGACATTGATGAAATATGGAACTAATCAGAATGATTAAGCATTGCAATCAATTGCCCGCACAGTTGCCATTCATGCTGAATGACAAGATATTCACAATAATATCAGGATGTAACTGCGTATTGACAAAGCCCTTATCCACAGTCCGCCCAAAAACCCCAAGTGCTGGAAGCAAAAAAAAAGCTCAATATTGAAGAGTAGTTATTCATGCGGAGAGATTTGAACTTTTTCCAGCGACGAAGCAATTGGGAGTTTTCAACGGACTGGTAAACTCACTCCGAAAGAGTTCTTATGCGTCAAACAGTCCTGACTCTGACCGCGGCAAGCAGCGGGGAAGCGACGGCCATGGCCGTGGCCGACTTCCACTGCCCTCCGGAAAGTGTCGCAATTACCGTACTCGAGGACGGTCGATTCAGGGCTGAGCTGTTGGATCATGATGCTGATATTCAGGTTGAAATCTCACCGGATAAAATGAAGGCCACCATCGTCGGCTCCATCCCGGCAAAGGGCAAGGGGAGCCCCCTGAACCTGGAAAGTCTGCTGAAAAAACTGACCGAGGCCGGGGTACGCGTTTCCCCGGACCCGGATGTTGCCGCGCGGGTGGTTGAACAACTCTTTATTGGAACTGAAGTTGCCGGGACGGTCATTGCCAAGGGGATTCTTGCCCGGCCGGCCAAGGACGCATCCATCACTCCCCTGGGGGACTGGGATTTCCCGGCTTTCCCCGGGGACGCCATTGCCGCATACGTCCCCGCGCAGCCCAGCGAAGCTGGTCTCCTGGTAACCGGAGAACAGGTCTCTCCTCCCGCAAGCGCCAGAGGGCCGGACATTGAAATTGCCCAGGACGCCGGTTGCAGCCTGGATCGGGACGCTTCCATGGTCATTGCCGAGCAGTATGGGTTGCCAAACATCGAAGACCACAGGGTCAGCGTCCAATCGCTGCTTTCCTTTGTTGACAAGAACATGGCCATCAAGGCCACGATTTACCACCGCACCTTCAAGGACGAGCCGACAGGGCCCCATCTTTTCCAGCACGCTTTGCAACGGATGCAGGTCAAGGCCCCGCTTCAGGAAGAATCCGTGAGCAGGGCCGCGGCCAAGGCCAAGGAGCGTGGAGCGCCGGTGGAAAACGTCATCCTCTGTTGGGGCAAGCTCCCCAAAGACGGCGTTGACGGAAGCTTCGAACCGACCATGCTTTCCACCCCCGACGCCCTGGGTCTGGAAACCGCCGACGGCAGGATCGACTTCCGTGCACGGGGCGTCGTTCGTGCCGTGAACGAGGGCGACATTCTGGGCCGACTGATCTCCTCGCAACCCGGAGAGCCGGGTATCGACGTGTTCGGAAAACCCGTCTCCGCCAAACAGGGGCGCCCGTTCACCCTGTTGGCCGGAGAAAACGTTCGCTGCTCCGAAGAAGGCAGCGAATACTCCGCCACGGCCTCGGGGATGGTCTTTTTTCAGGGCAACACGCTCAAGGTCACGGAAGTCTTCGAAACCAAGAGCGACGTCAACCTGGAAGTGGGCAACATCAAGTTGGAACGGGGTTCGGTCAACATCCGCGGTTCCGTGTTGTCCGGCTTTTGCGTGGAAGCGCCGGGCAACGTGGTGGTCAAGGATGTGGTCGAGAACGCCGTGATTATTGCCGGCGGCGAGGTTCAGGTGGGGTGCGGCATTATCATGGACCAGGGAGGGAAGGTGGAGGCCGGGGGCGGCATATCCGCGCTGTATGCCCAAAACGCGGTGCTCCTGGCCCAAGGTGACGTGAACATCGCCCACGAGATCAACAATTGCAAAGTTACCGCCAAACGAAACATCATCGCCACCAGAGGAAGAGGCAAGATCATCGGCGGCATTCTCCGGTGCGGAGAAGGAGTCCTGGCCAAGGAAATCGGCTCGCCCGCGGGAGTGGAGACCCAGATTTATCTGGGGGCGAACCGCGTGACGGAAGTCAACATGGAGCGCAAAAAGGAACTGGAGGAGACTCTGCAAAAAATCTACACTTCCCTGGGCTCCGGAGACATCAAAAGCATCCTGGAAAGAGCTCCGTCACACAAACGCCAAATCGTGGCCGAGGTGCTCAAGGCCAGGGTGCGTTGTGAACAGGAGCTTTCTGAGATCGAACAACAAATCCGCGAGGAGCGGGAGAATTTCCGGACAGATATGAACCTGCGGGTCAAGGCGCAGAATATTATCCACCCGGATGTCGTCATCCTCTGCTTCACGGCGAGCTACAAGGTCACCACCCCTCTGGCCGGCCCCACCATCTCCTATGATTCTCAGCAGAATCGACTTGTTCTTGCATAGCAGCAGAGTGGAATGCGTACTTGCGCCCTCGTCACGACGATCATACCCACTGACTGCTCACAAAGTCCGGTCCGTTGCCTGGGGAAGAGGTGACTTCTCAAACTTGTGGCAAGCATGACCGGCATTCCTTTTCAGACTGTTCCTGCGTCTTCAAGGGATGGGCGAATGAAAAGCTGGTTCCCGCCCCTTCCCTGGAAGTAAAGAAAACCCTGCCCCCCAGAACCGTCTCCCCGAACAGTTTCATCGAATACGTTCCAATGCCCCTGCCGGATTGATTTTTCGTGCTGAAACTGCGCTGAAAGATGCGCAAGGCGACTTCCGGAGGAATCACCGCCGCGTTCCAGACGGAAAACACGACGGCCTCGGCTTGCTGCCCCAGCGACACGCTCACCTCGCCCCCTTCCTCGGTCGCCTCCAGAGCATTGACGATCATGTTCAGCAATATCCGGTACAGCGCCGCGCCGTCGGTTCTGAGCAGAATCCGCGGCAGGGTTTCGGGAAATCGCAGCACCCTGTCCCGAGCCGCCTCATGGCTCTGGAAGAAGCCGCGCAACTCGGCAAAGAGTCGCCCAAGATCGCACTCCGCCCACCTCGGGACATAGGAGCAGGCCCCGGATTCGAACAGCGCCTTTTGCAGGGCGATCTCCCCGGCCAGTCGGACCGATGATTGATGGATGATTTCGCTGAGCGGGGACGGGCTTTTCATCCGCAGCAGTTCCCCGGACTGGACGAGCATGGTCAGCATGTTGCTGACGTCGTGAAAAAACGTCCTGGTAAGCGCGGCCTGCTGTTCCTGGACCGTGACGTCCTGAAGAAAGAGCAGAATGTACACCTTGGAATTGATGCGGATCGGGTTGGCCCGGACCTGGAGCAGCAATTGGACCGGCTCCCCCCCTTTTTGAGCCGCCAAGGCGCACTTCCTCTCAATGGGGATTTCCTGCTCCAGACAGGCGACAATGGCGATCGCCGCGCCGCAGGAGGAGCAGTACCTGCCGGTTCCGCAGCCGCCGGGACCGTCGTCGGCATGCAGGCAGTCCAGCGCCTCACCGGGGCGCAGGCCAAGGGCCGTCTCCGGATCATCGATGCCCAGCAGCTTGAGAAAAGCGGAGTTGATGGAGACGATCTGGCGGTGGCTGTTGAGTATCGCAATCAGGCCGCCGATATTCGTCAACAACCCGGTCATCACCGGGTTGTTGCTGACGATCTCAATATCCAGCCGCAGTTCATCGCCCCCCGCCCGCCCAGGGGCGGCGAAATACGTTTCCTCATCATTTATGATTTTCTTCTCGATCATCATGATTGCCTTGGATATCACTGCAAGTGGTCCGACATTTTCCGGCCGCTGAACAGGCTGGGTATGAAAAGAGTTCACTCTTTCGCTTTATACCGACCAGCTTCCGCGAAAAAGGTTATATCTGAATAGCCAGCATGAATCTTTCCTGAATGCAAAACGCCGGCAGGAATAGAGTAGATATCGCCTTTACCGAATTGCTGCTTTACACCGTCGATGGTCAATTCGATGACACCGCTCAAAACAAAACCAACTTGCGCCGCATGTGCATGTTCCGGCAGATCTGCATCCTTTTCAAACTGCATGAATATCAATTGGTGATCAGCGGCTTGGGATAAATATGCCTTGATGCCGTCGATCGGTAAATCAGCTTCGGGCAAAGCTTGGATTGGAGGAGGGAAAATGTTTTCCAATTCGCAATCTCCTTCTATAAATGAGTAAACTCATGGACCAGCTCCATGCGGTTATGCGTTGTACTCCATCAAAATTTCAATATGTCCAGTGTGTTCGTCAACTCTTTCCGTTACGGCCTTGAATCCACATTTCCTATAAAATCGGACGCCTTGCTCATTCTCACGATATACGGTCAGACTCAATTTCATTCTCAGCGATTTTGCTTTCTTCATCAACTCCTGCCCAATGCCTTTACCCTGAGCATCAGGAGCAACGAACATCGCCGCTAACGAATCTGCCTGGAGCGAAAAAAAGCCCTTAATGGTTCCGCTCTCTGAAAAGACATATGTATCGGAATTTGGAATATATGTTTCACGCATATCATCAACATGTAATTCCCAAAATTCCATTCCAACAAAACGATGTGCCCGGATTGAGGCTTCCAGCCAAATATTCAAGACATCATCCATGTCTGATGATTTAAAAGGGCGTATCATGATATTTTTGGTCTAATAAACACTCACGGGCCGGAGCTGACCGGCTTCCGTCTGTGCAGCAAGCTTGCTAGCGGAAGGATAGGCCGAAGTCCGGTCCATCCGGTTGTTCTCGACGGGGCTTCTGTGGCGAGGGCAACCGGATGGACGTAGTCAGCCCCGGGTGCATCCGCTGAGAGCGGATAGTAATTTGGCTAGGGCCAGCCTGGGTTTAGCCGCTTTCAGCTTGGAGCGCTTTTCCCGCTCATAGGCAACGAATGGGATCGAAAATACTGTCCCGCGTCTTATCGTGGCGGACGTGTCGTAATTTGAGCTCAGTTTTTTCGCCACCCTTGATGTGAAAGACAGCTGTTTTGGCCGTCCATAAAAGCCGTCCTGCGTAGCCCGAAAGGGACGGAGCAAACTTGAGCGACTTGTTAAACCATTCTAATCTCATGTTCGACATATTCGGTTTCTTTAGCGCCACCTGTATAACCTACTTTTATCTTAGCCTTCGCGTTAGACGAGATACCTGAGTTAGTCACTTGGTGTTCTACTGCAAGCGCCAATGGAGATTCACGCTTTAGTGTCCACCCGATTCTCCGAATATTTCCAGGAGCCTTGATATGCACTGATTTTACAATTTTCGAACGGCTCATGTCTTCTTGATTATGTCCATCCTGAAGGATGATGGGCCATTCATGAATTACTACAGGAGGTTGATATGCATTAATAAAAAGGACCTCAACTCTAGCTGTATTCATTGTTGTATCGATATTTGCATAGCACTTTTACATTTGCATCGTTTGCAACGGAGAATGTCCGTCTCTGCAGAATCCAAACTCCGGCAGTGAATAAAGCGACGAGTATGCCGGACACACCCGATAAAATAGCGGATACCGCTTGATAGTTCTCATTGAGCCATTCGATCAACTTAATTCTCCCTCGGAAAATGGTTTAACGCAAGCCGTAAACGGCACATTTGTAATGAGCCCGAACAAAAAATGCGTCCGAGTTTGCGGCCTTGTTAGCCATCAAAGTAGTTCACGACCACATTTCCGGCACACTGCCGTATTGCCTTCTGGGTACAACTCAATGTTTGCCAAGTTATCTGTTCCACAATGCTCACAAGGCAACCACCTATCTGCTAAAAATTTATCAAGAGGGACTGATCTATGCATCACTCTGACCGCTGAAGGGTCTATAACACAATATAGATGTGTAGGACGCTTGGCTGGCGGAACAACCACCGTTCCAATTTGTGTTACCAAACCACAACTCGCCCAACCATTGATTATGTTTCTTGCGCCATTTCCTGTAATTTTTAAAACATCATTTGCGACATAGTTTGTGGTGAACAACTCTCGACCTACTCGCTGTATTTCCTTAATAAATACATCTCCATATCGCTCTGTAAGAAGTATTTCTCCAAACTGAACGGAAGCGAGATCAAGCGATGAATAGTCGATCTTTGTAGAGTTTGAGTCTTTATCACCCTGAATAGCAAAAATTTTTTCGCAAAGGCGAATCATATTTCGAGGTGAGCCGTTAGCTAAAAGACAGATTGTATCGTCGACCTGTTCCCCGGATTTCATTAGCTCAGAAAAATTTACTATCGTTCCGTTACTAAATGCAGATAGACGTTTCGACAATGCTTCCTTCAGTCGATTGCGATTCCACTGCAACTGGTATTGAGGGACTCTGTCTGGACGAGCATCTTTTCTAAAAAACGGCTCGATCTGATCCCATAAGAAAAACTTAAATCCGTATCCAGGCAACCCTAATAATTCAAGGTCACGAATCAAGGGTTGAATAAGGGTGTACGTCTTTTCCGGGTCGTTGCCGGTTTTTTCTGTTTCATCAGGTCTGTCGACGAGCACATAGATTGATTTAAACCCTATCTTCCGAACAAACTTGAATAGTGTTTCAAGTTGAAACTTATAGGTTTCCGTTAGCCTTTTTTCATCTTGTCTAACATCTGGGAGGTCAATCGCCTCAAGGGCATATGTTTTTAATAGGAAATTGACAACTGACTCCATGAATCCGACGTTCTTATGCCAAAACTCCTTGAATTTATCGGGAAGGCTTTTAAGTTCGTTGAGTAATTCTTGAATGCCATCCCCGGTAAGGTGGCCTAAATATGTTTGCACAAAAACAGCAAATTGCCTTTTTTCTTCCTTTGATAGCTTTCGAATAACATCAGGGTTTTCAGACAAGTAGGAAATAAAGGATACAAGAATTCTAATAATGATGTTTCGTAAGTGATACTGAAGGGAAATATCCGATAGGGACTCCCCAGAGCTAAATTCAAATCTATCGTACGTGACTGCAAGATAACCAGAACTGATGGCATCCGCTTCCACCATTCTTCTTTGCGCTGTTTTTCCTGCGCCTCTTGGGGCGAGCACTATCCCGGAAGATGGTGATACAGCATCCCCGATGATCGCATCAAAATACGGTGGAGGAACGAAGTACTCGTGTAGCGACTCTTCTTCGTCAGCATTCGTTTTAGAGAACGGGTGCTGATTGAATCCTAAGCTTTCGTAAACCGCCATTGCATCTCCATTTTGAGGCTAATGTGTTATTATCCTGACTTTGCAAAAGACCACCTCTTTCCATCTAGGTTGCTAGATACCGTTCTAAGAAAATTTCAGCAAAAAATTGGCAAATATTTCAAAATGAAAACTGCCCGTCAGGTATTTCATCGGGCTCTGAGGTCAGCTTTATGCATTGGACTGAAGTTAGCATTATGCGGCAATCGTGGGTTCATCCTCAGGGGCGGTACCTTGTTGTACTCTGTCCCAGGGCGTTGCCCTGGGCTATCGTATGCCGCCCCGTTGGGGCTACGAGCAAGGAGATTATGGGGGGATACGGTCATTATTGGAGTTGCTCAATCCTCATGTCCATGATCTTCCTTGCCGCTTCGTCCAAATGCATGTC
The DNA here is from genome assembly GCF_900182865.1 of Desulfonatronum zhilinae. Lineage (NCBI taxonomy): Bacteria > Pseudomonadati > Thermodesulfobacteriota > Desulfovibrionia > Desulfovibrionales > Desulfonatronaceae > Desulfonatronum > Desulfonatronum zhilinae. The sequence continues at coordinate 320,689 of NZ_FXUJ01000001.1, read as the reverse complement.
GTAGAGCATCATCGCGGTGTTCTCGTCAATGGTGATGCCGAAGGCATCTCGTCACCTCACTGCCACGGCCCTTTATCCGTCGACTTCCGCTTATCACTGGCCCGCTTCCGCGCCTTGCCTTTCAGCTTGACCAGATCCATCGGACGCGGTCCGGCCAGCAATTGGATAGAACTACGACCACTTGGCAAGCCCTCGTTGAATACGCGAACAGAAAACCTCGACGTCTTTGGCAGAAAGGCGCTCTGCCTTGTAAAGAGACAACATCTCGAACCGGCATGTGGGCGCACAGGTGCCAAGGAGTGCCGTTTTCAACACTCGTTTTACGGGCTGCCACAACACTAGGCGGTCCACCCACCACGGTGCGCCAAGCGATGTAATGGCAAGCGCTCTTCTCAAGTGGTGCAGTCTTGGCTTGATTGGGCCAAGATCGGTGGAGTGGTCGTAGGCGATGCCAGGAGCCCAGACACGGTCGAACCACCCCTTCAGGATGGCGGGAAAGCCAAACCACCAAGTAGGAAACACCAGAACGAGGGCCTCAGCCGAAAGCAGTCGCTCGATCTGCGATTGAGTGGCTGAGGAATCAAACGGAGGATCATAATAGCTCTGGCGTTCGCTGACTGTAAGCGAAGGCGAGAAATCGGTTTCGTAGAGATTTTCGACCTGTACTTCGTGTCCGGCCTCGGTCAGCGCTTGGATAGCAGATCGAGCCAAGGAATGGCACAAGCTGTCGGCAATTGGGTGCGCGACTACGACAAGACACTTCATGGTAAAAATGGCTACGCGATACGGTTTCTCGTTGGCTAACGCAAAGCTCACTGGCGGCAATGGAGCGCAGCGGAATTGCCGTCCGGTGCAGCGTCTTGTTGGCAGTTTATTTCAATTCAACACCCAAGAACTTGCCCATCGCACGAAGAACGATCTCTGGCGACTCGTCAAACGCCACATGTTCGGCAAAAGGTACGTTCATGAAGTTCACCTTGTTATTCATGGCCTTTAATCGTGCCATGCTTTCCAAATTGGTAAGAAAGTCATTATCCCCTCGAATCACCAACATGTCTGCGGCAATATCTCGCATAGTGCCTTCTGGATGTCCATCCGCAGACAGGTCTGTCCACATGGCGACAACGCTCTTGGAGAACACATCGAAATCCGGTTTGGGATTCAAGCGCATATAGGTGTCATAGCTTGCTGGAAACATCTCTTTCCATGCCTCGCCAGTCATCCCGGATATCATCTCCCAGCAGGGTTCTTTCTCGTTCATTTCCCAGCTTGCACCCACCGTTACTAATCTCTGGAGCTTCGGGTCGCTCGCTGCCGCATAACGATACGCAACGACGCCGCCGTCGCTGAATCCAAATATGCTGAATGCCCGAAGATCAAGCGCATTGATTACCGCATTGAGATCATCCGTCATGGTCTTGTAGGAAAGCTTGGTGCTTCCCAAGCTTGACCGTCCGTGTCCCCGGCTGTCGATCCCGATCAATCTGAAGTGACGAGAAAGGGTTGGCGCAATAGTGTTGAAATCCTCAATGGTTCCGAACCCCCCATGCAGCATGAGCAAGACGGGACCATCAGATATCCCGATTTCCTCGACGTATATCTCGGCGTCACCACTCACGACGAGGCGTCCTGTTGTATGGCTAAACTTGGTGTGACTGTTCATTTCGGCATTCTCCTGGTGCGCGATGCTTGCGCATCCGGATAGTATACGTACGCATACTCCCATCAATGCTTCTGCGTAACGTTTTGGGTGGTCATTCCTTTTACTCCAACAGTGCTCTTATCCTGACTTCGCAAAAAGACCACTTCTTTGCATCTGGGTTGATCAATACGTTTTCCGGATGGCGGGCCGGGGAAGGAACGCCTTGATGCTTTCGGCGTATGGCATTTACTTGCTTGGCCGTAATTCAAGCGGGAGGCGTTTGCAAGCATGTCCCGCAAAAGCGTGTTACAGGCCACAAAGGAGCCGTGCCGCTCGACTTGCAGCAAGCCTCGGACAATGACGAGGGGATATTACGGTGAGAAGGATCGCGGTTCTGGGTTTGACAGCCCTGGTCAGCGATGCTAGCTAATACATATATCAATAATGAGCTACGCATATAGGTACAAAATATGAGTGAAACAACCCTTCTCCGGGCGCTCAGGGTGATTGACGAAATATCCAAACATCCTGATGGGCTTGGCTTCTCGGCTCTGCGGAAATTCCTGGGCAACCCCAGTCCGACCACGGTGAACACGATTCTGAAGGAGCTTCTGGGCATGGAGGTCCTGCAAAAGACCTCCGGAAAAACATACGTCCTGGGTACCAGGACCTATTTTTGGGGCAAGGCCGCGGCCAGAAACAACGATCCCATGCGGATCGTCAGGGCACGTATGCGCGAGCTTCATGAAGAATTCCAGGCATCCGTGAATCTGTTCACCTGCTCGCAAGGCAATTTATTCTGTCTGGAAAGCTTCGTGGCCCCCCAGTCGCCTTCCATGTGGCCCGCGGGGCAGAGTCTGGCCCTGAGCCTGCCGGTGGTGGGCTCGGTATTTTTCTATGACCCCGCGCAACTCCGGGACGAAGGATTGTTGCAGCAAGAGCTTGCGGCGCATGGTGAAGAGATTTCCCTGGACGACGTGAAGATCATGATCCGGGAAGCTCTGCAAACGCGGATGCAGGATGACGGCGGTCTGTTTTATCCGGGAATGCGGCGTTTTGCCGTTCCCATACGGGACCGGGAGCGAACCGTGCTGGTTCTGGGACTTGGGGTGCTCGAGGCGCGTCTCAACAGGAGCGACATCCGCGACAGGATCGTTTCCAGGATGGAAGAAGCAAGACAAAGCCTGGAACAGACATTCAACAATCAGTATTCGGAAAAGGACCTGTAATGGCTGAAAAAAGACCGAACATCCTGATTATCCAGGCGGACCAGCTGGCCGCTCCGGCCTTGCCCTGCTATGGACATCCGGTCACCAAGGCGCCGCACATCGATTCATTGGCCGAGGACGGCGTGATATTCGACAACGCCTACTGCAACAACCCGCTCTGCGCTCCTTCGCGGTTCTCCATGCTCTCCGGACAACATGCGTCCAAAATCGGAGCCTATGACAATGGAGCAGAATTTCCGGCGGACATTCCGACATTTGCCCACTATCTCAGGGCAAACGGATACAGGACCACCTTGTGCGGAAAGATGCATTTCGTGGGCGCGGACCAGTTGCACGGGTTCGAGGAACGCCTGACCACGGACGTCTACCCGGCCGACCACGGCTGGGCTCCGGACTGGGAAAGGCCGGACCATCGCTTTGACTGGTGGTATCACAACATGGACAGCGTCTATCAGGCCGGGCCCTGTGAGCGGACCAACCAGATCGATTTCGACGACGAGGTCGGTTTTCTGGCTGAACGACACATTTACGACCTGGCCAGGGCCAAGGAAAGAGCCAGGGACGGGAGCGGAAGCGGGGATGATCGCCCATTCTGCCTGACGGTGTCCTTTACCGACCCCCACGATCCGTATGCCTGCCCCAAGGAGCACTGGGACCGCTATGAACACGAAAAGATCGATCCGCCCCGGGTCGGGCATATCGCGTATGACCGGTGCGACCCGCACAGCCGGAGGCTGCGCCAGGCCTGCAAAATGGGCACGGGGGAGATAGACGGGCAAGATGTCCGCAATGCCAGACACGCCTACTATGGCCAGATCAGCTACGTCGACGACAAGATCGGACGCATCCTGAAGGCCTTGGACCATGCGGGGCTCCGGGATAACACCGTGATCATATTTACGGCTGACCACGGCGACATGCTGGGCGAGCGGGGGCTCTGGTACAAGATGTCCTTTCATGAATGGTCGGCCAGGGTCCCGCTCATCGTCTCCGGCCCTGATTTTTTTCAACCACGGAGGATCGCCGCCCCGGTTTCCCTGGTGGATCTTCTGCCGACCCTGCTGGAATTGTCCGCCGACCCTCATGTGCAAAATCCGGCGGACGGACTGGACGGCAAAAGCCTGATGCCCTTGCTCCGGGGTGAAACGAGCGATTTCGAAAGACCGGTCATATCGGAGTATCTGGGCGAAGGCGCCATCGCGCCCATGATAATGGTCAGGAAGGGCAGATACAAATATATCCACTGTCCCGCTGATCCCGCGCTGCTCTTTGATCTTGAGACGGACCCCGACGAACTTGAGAATCTTGCCCCCAAAAGCGGATACCACGACGCGTGTCTGGAGTTCGAAACCATCGTCTCCCAACACCAGGACCTGAATGCGCTGCACGACCGAATCCTGAAAAGTCAGAAACGAAGAAGACTCGTCTTCAAGGCGCACATGACCGGGAAACATACGTCGTGGGATTTTCAGCCCACCCAGGACGCATCTCAGCAATACATGCGCAATCACCTTGATCTCAACGTTGTGGAACGGTGCGCCAGGATTGCTTCACGAACATGAACAGCCCGCACGCAAACCCGGTTCCCGAAATCTGATGCGCGCTTTTTCCTTGCTGGTGAAACCGGCTTCCGCCGATTGCAACCTCAAGTGCACGTATTGCTTTTATCTGGACAAAAAAAAGCTCTACCCGAAAGACCAAAGACCCCGCATGTCTGACGCAACGCTTCAACGCATGCTGGAACGGTATTTTGCAACCAGGCAGCAGGTCTACTCACTGACCTGGCAGGGAGGGGAGCCGGCCCTGATGGGCGAGGAGTTTTACAAGCGGGTCACGGATCTGCAGAAAAAAACAGCCCGCAAGGGTTCGCGAATCGTCAACTGCATCCAGACCAACGCCACCCTGATCACCCCGGAAATGGCCGCTCACATGGGCAAGTACAGATTTCTCGCCGGATGCAGCATGGACGGCCCCGCTACCGTGCATGACGCCTTCCGCACAACTCCGCGGGGCGGGCCCACTCATGAAAAGGTCGTCGAAGGAGTCAGGATGTTCAGGAAGCACGGCGTGCCGGTAAACGCGGTCTGCCTGGTTTCCTCGGCCAATGCGCACCATCCGGAGGCGGTGTACGACCATCTGACGAGCCAGGGGTTCAGGCATATCCAGTTTATTCCTTGTTTGCGGCAAGATTCCTGGAGCGACGGGCCCGACCCCGGCCTGACCGGGGCCGAATGGGGAGAATTCCTGCTCCGAATTTTTGAAAAATGGCTCACGAGCGACATGGGCACGGTCAGCATCCGCAACTTCGAATCAATTCTGGCTCAACTGGTCATGGGCCGGGCGGCGGAATGCCGCATGGCGGACCGTTGTGATCAGTACCTGGTCGTCGAATATAATGGCGACGTCTATCCCTGTGATTTTTTTGTCCAACCTGGGCACAAACTGGGCAACGTCCATGACGACTCCTTTGAGGAGGTTCTTGGCTCCGCGGGGTATCTGAAGTTTTCCGACCAGAAATCGGCCTGGGCTCCGGAATGCCACCGCTGCTCCTCTCTTCAACTCTGCAAAGGCGATTGCCCCGCATTCCGCCTGACAAAAAACAACCACGCAAGCGTCCTGTGCGAGGGATGGAAGTATTTTTACGAAAAAACACTCCCTCGCTTTATGAGCATCGCCCGCGACATTTCCGGGCGACCGGTCCCGACCGGCTCTCTTTCCTGAATCGCAACCAAGGAGGAAGCATGAAGAAATCAACCACCATCGCGTGCCTGGCCACCATTCTCTTTTTGAGCTGGGGATCCGTCTCCCTGGCCCAAGACCCCATTCGGTTCGGCGTACCGCCCTGGCCCGGCGTGGAGGTCAAAACCGAAATCTCGGCTCAACTTCTGGAAGCATTGGGGTATGCGACGGAACAGATCCAGATCGGTCCTCCCGTGGTGTACAGGGGCATGGAAAACGGCGACGTGGACGTGTTTCTGGGAGCCTGGACCCCGCAGCAAAATCCACTGCTGAGCCCCTTGCTTGAAAAAGGAACCGTGGAAATCGTCCAGACCAATCTGAACGACGCCTTGATCAGTTTATGCGTGCCCGCTTACGTGGCGGAACAAGGAGTCCGGAGCTTCGCCGACCTTGCCGCCCATGGCGACAAGTTCAATCGCCACATCTACAATATTGAAGTCGGATCGCCCATGCACACGGCCATGGATGAAATCATCGCCAATAACGTGGCGGGGCTCGGCGACTGGGATCAGACGGGAACCACGACTCCCATCATGCTGGCGGAGGTCATGCGACTGATCGACAACGGCCAATGGGTCGCGTTCGCCTGCTGGAAGCCGCACTGGATGAATATCAGAATTGACATGGAATACCTGGAGCCTGTTGACGGCACGGAAAGCTTCGCGAGCGCGTCGCTGATCCATACGGTCGTCCGCGACGGGTTTGAAGCGCAATACCCTGACGCGTATCAGTTTCTCCGGAAAATGACGGTCACATCCGAGACGCAAAGCCTCTGGATCAACGCATACGGACAGGAAGGCCGGCCCGTCGCTGAAGTGGCCGGAACCTGGATTAAAAACAACATGGACATTGTTTCGGGCTGGTTCGCGGGCGTCTCAACCCCGGACGGCACTCCAGCCATGGAGTTGATTCAAAATACGTTCAACTAGCCGCCAAATCGGTTGCTCTCGACGCGGCTTTCGCGGCGAGGGCAACCGGATGGCCGCGGTCAGTCCCGACATCAATCGGAAGGCGGCCTTGCGGCTCGGGATGTTATGCTCAGCGCGGTCACGGTGGCCAATATCAGCCCCATACCCAAGATTTGCGGACCAGCCAGAGTCTGGTTCAAAATCAGGACGCCGAACAGCGACGCGGTGACCGGCTCAACCGTGGCCACGATTGAGGCCACGGCCGGCGCCGTATGCCTCAGACCGATGATATAGAGAACAAACGACAATCCCGCGCCGAGCACGCCCAGGCCCACGAACAGCGGCCAATCCGGAGTGCTCAGAACGGCAACGGTCTGGTCGGCATCTCCCGGCCGGATCAGGATGACGGCAAGGACCGCGAAGGCAATGGAGAGAATCGCCTGCGGGCTGCCATGGGGCGCGGCGTACTTGAATCCGAAAATAAAGATTGCGTAGGACAGCCCGGAAAGCAGCCCGGCGCCCACGCCAATGGCCGTGACGCCGCTTGCGCCGATGTCGTAAATCCCCGTGAGCAACACGATGCCGAGCATCACCATCGCGATGGCGGCCCATTTCAGCGGGGTGGGCTTTTCCAGCTTCAAGGCGAACGACACAAGGTACACGAACACCGGCGCGCAGTACATCAACGTCGCCGCAACCGCGACGCTGCCCTGGCCGATGCTCACGAAATAAAACGAGAAGTTGCCTGCTACGCCGAGACCGGCGATCACGGACCAGAACCATAACCGCCGATCCGTCAACCCGCTGCCCTGTGGGCGCAGCATGAGCCAGACGAGGACGCACAGCAGCCCGATCAGGCCTCGGTAAAATGAAACGACGAACGCATCCCAGCCGTCGGCCATGAGAATCCCGCCGATCCCGCCGGACAACCCCCAGAAAAGAGCCGCCAGCGCCACGAAAACCGTACTCGCGCCCGCCATATAACCTTGATTTTGATAATGAAATAAAGATTTCGCCGCGACGAGTGTCGCAGTCGAGGAGTTATGAGATGCAGCCGGCGTCCCTGGCCTCAGGGCGTGGCAATGTGTTGAAAGCCAGATTCTGCAGGCTGTTCAAAATCCCCGATGGCAAGGCGCAAAAAAAAGATCAAGGCCGAAGCGTATTGAGTCATACGTAAGGGTTTGAACTTTTTGCAGCAACGCAGCTAGCGGGGATTTTTCAACAGCCTGTTGGAGTATTGCCTGAACTCCGGGCTGGGGGTCGTGAACGGCGAATCCCGGATCAACATGGTCACCCGATGATTGTAAGTGCGATCCATGGAACAACGTTAAAAACAAACACAAATATTTTATAAATCCCAATAAGCAAATAAATAGCCGCGTTAAACGTATCTCGCGGCATAGGGAACCACTTGCTGTGCGTTCGATATACGAATTCACTTCCAAATCCATATGCTACCACAAAAAACGACAGAACCAGCAAGGCCACGTTGATGATGGTGCACCACATAAAGAATTGTGTCAAAATTTCAATATCCATTTTGATCTCCTTGCTTCAAGTCCCATTTCTCAATCCACACGACACTGTCCAGAAGCAGCTTTATAATGGAGGCAAAATCGCAACGAAAAAGGTGTCGATGTGCGTACCTTGATAGACACTACCGTAACGACGCCCAACCTCTCAGCTTAGCGGCAATATACGGTGCAAGGGCCGTTGCCGCGAGGACGACGGGCCAGATATTGCCACCCTTGAATGTGTAGGCCTCAAGCAACACAGTCCACGACTTGCCCTGCCAGATCCCGAACGAAAATTCAAAGACGAGCGTCAATGCGAGCCAGCCAAACCCAACGAACCAGAACTGCGCAGGGCGGCGAATTTGCAGCCAAGGAAGCGATACGTACGCCACGCCAATGATGAGGGCGGAAAGCAGCAACCCACTCAGAACGAGCGCGGTCGGGGTTCCGAGCCCCGGAATGAGCACGGACTCGCGCAAGGCCCCATTAGCTATGGCGAGAACGAGGATGCCGACCCAAAGTATTACTGCCTTTATCATTATCATCGGAGGGGTCATCGGAGGGGTCAAGTCTGCTCTTGGCTCGAAAGTATTATTTTCCTCAGCGAATCCAACCTGATCCGAAGCGCCCTTTCCCCCTTCACCCTGGACTGGAGGCGAGAAGGTCGTCTTCGGTTATCCCATACTCACTGCAAACGGCATTCACGATGTCCTGGGGAGATGGCGCAAGGAATCGGGACTCCGGGATTTCCTCGTGCAGTTTTTCTCCAAAGAATCCGGCCTTGACGCTCTGCATAAACTCCTTGCTCCCAAGTACGGCCGGCAGTTTCTTCAGCGAAAAAATCCGCTGGATTTCTTTGGAATCTTCCTGAGCCATGTACTGACGATACGTTCTCCCGGCCAGGACCGGATCGTCGGAGAACTTCAAAGTCCGCACCGTCGAGAAAAGTCCGCTCCCGCCGCCTGCCCCGGTTCATGACGTGATACCAGGCTCCGGGATATTCAATGCGCAATGGTCTTGCCATTCGACCAAGCTACGGGAGGAAATCTATAAAAGTCAAGAGCAGACTTGACCCGACCTTAACTCCGACTCGTCCGAGATGTGGCGGTGGCGAACGTATATTGCAAACATAGAGGATAAGTTGCATGATGCACAATAATGGTTATGCGTGATTGCACGGTCTCGGTCTCCACCCCCGGAGAAATGCATCGAAAAGAGCAAAGGGTACGGACATGGGCAGCCACAAGGCGAATATTCTCATTGTAGACGATGACCCCACCAGTCTCTTTTTGTTGGAAACAATTCTTGCGCCACTGAAAAATGTCCTGCTGGTCAAGGCCGACAGCGGTGAAGCGGCAATTGATCGTCTGGAGGAAACCGAGTTCGCCCTGGCCATCCTGGACATCTCGATGCATGGGATGAGCGGTTTCGACGTGGCCAAGCGCATGGCCTCCATGGAGCAGAACCGCGAGACCCCGATCCTGTTTCTCACCGCCATTCACAAGACCGAGCGCGACATCCTCGACGGCTACAAGGTCGGCGCGGTGGATTACATGTTCAAACCGTTCGACAGGGACATCCTGTTGAGCAAGGTGCGGGTCTTTGTCGAGCTGGACCGCAAGCGCAGGGCCCTGGAGCGCAGCGACCAGAAGCTGCGCCGCAAAACCCGCGAGCTCGAGGAACGGGAGCAACGCTGGCGAGGCCTGCTCCAGTCCATTCAGGCCGGAGTGATCGTGTGCGCCCCGGATACGAACATCATCGCCTCCAATGCCACGGCCGGCAAGCTGCTGGGCCTGACCGGGGAACAGATGGAAGGCAAGATGGCCGCGGACTCGGCCTGGGTCTTCCTCAGGGCGGACGGGACCAGGATGCTCCTGGATGAGTTTCCCGTGAACAGGGTGCTGCGGTCCAGGGAGACTCTGTCCGATTTCACGCTGGGCGTCAGTGCGCCTGAAAAGGATCACGTCACCTGGCTGCAGGTGACTGCCTCGCCGATCTTCTCCGACACGGGCGAACTCACGGAGATCATCATCACGTTCATGGACATCACCGAGCGCAAGAAAGCCGAGGAAGAACTGCGCTACTCCAGGAGGCTGCTGCAAAAGACCTTCGAAAGCCTGAACGAGGGAGTGTTCATCCTGGCCGACCACACTTTCGAAATCATTGACTGCAATCATGCCGCGGCAAGGATGGTCGGCTACAGTCGCGAGGAACTGCTCGGCAGGAGCGTGGAGCTGGTTCACGTGGACGCGCAAAACCATGCCTGGTTCCGTGAACAGGCCCGTCTCGCGATCATGGAAAAAGGGTACTTTCAGTTGCCCAGATACCACCTGAAGCGCAAGAGCGGCGAGACTTTCAGCTCCGAGCACTTTGTCACGCCCATTGACCGCGAACCGGGCGAGCCTCTGTTCCTGGTCAGTGTCATCCGCGACATCACGGAGAAGATCCAGGCCGAGGAGCAGTTGAAGCAGCGCGCCTTTGAACTGGAGGTGCTGCACGAACTCTCGCGCAAGCTGGGCTACACCCTGGACTACGAAGACTTGGTCAAGCTGATGATCGAAAATCTGGGCGGCGTTCTGGAGTTCGATGTGGCCGCCGGGCTGTTCATGAAAAAAAACGAGGGAGTGCTCTATAACTACTGCAACCGCCCGCTGAGTCCGGAGCTGCAGCAGAACATTCTCGACACGATGCGCATGGAAAACAGCCGACTTACCGGAAACAACTCAGTGGAATCCTTTTCCGAGCACACCACCCTGGCCTGCCGGACATCCGGACAAGGGGGGGACATCCAACGTATCGAGACCGCCGTCATGGTGCCGCTTTTTGAAACCAACGGCGAAATTGCCGGCATGCTCTACGTGGGCGCCGCTTCCCCCGACGCCTTCAGCGTCAACCAGTTGGAACTGCTGCACAAGGTGACCAAACAAGCTTCCTCCTCCGTGGGGAGACTGCGCGCCCTGGTGAAGGAGAGCCGGAAGGAACTGGAGCAACTCGTGCATACCATGCCTGCCGGCGTGGTGCTCCTGGATCAAAACAATACCGTGGTCCTGGCCAATCCCGTAGGTCGCGCGATGCTCGCGCACCTTGTCGGGGTCCATGAAGGCGAGACGCTGCACCACCTGAACGGCATCGGTATCGAGACGTTGCTGACCGACTTGCACGAACACGAGGATCACCATCTGCAACTGATCCATGGCGGCCCTCCCCCCCGCGTCTTCCGCGTCACCGGACGCCAGCTGAACGCAGGCCCCCAGGCCGGCGGACACGTGCTGATCCTTCTCGACGTGACCCGCGAGCACGAGGACGCCGAACGGATCAAGACCTCGGAGCGTCGCTTCCGTACGCTGTTCGACAACTCCTCGGACGCCATCTTCGTCCACGACCTGGAGGGTCGTTTTCTCGACGTCAACAGTGTGGCCTGCCAACGCTTGGAATACACCCGTGAGCAACTCCTGACCATGACTCCCGACGATCTGGCGCCGGGAAACCCGTCCGGTGAAAAATCCATTCACGAGCGCATCTCCGAAATTCTGGAGAACAGAGGCTTCACCTTTTTCGAGACCGTGCAGCAGCGCAAAAGCGGCGGCCTGGTGCCCACGGAAATCAACGCCAAGCTGATCGAATACGAAGGCCGCAAGGCGGTCCTGACCACGGCCAGGAACATCACCGAACGCAAGCAGGCCGAAAGGGAGCGCATCGAGCACGAGGCCATGCTCGACGCCATCCTCAGCGGCATCAAGGCGGCGTTTTTCATCATCAACCCACGCACCATGAGGGTGGTGGAGACCAACGAGCAGGCCGCCGCGCTGCTGGGCCAGGACAGGGAAAACCTGATCGACCGCCTCTGCCAGGACATCTTGAGCTTTTCCATCTGCAACCATGATGCATGCGGGGATTGTTTACATATCGACCACACCTTCCTCGGCAAGGAGGCGACCTTGGCCTTGCCGGACAAGACCTTGTTGCCCATCTCTTTGAACCGCCTGCGTGTTCTCAAGGGCGGTCAGGAGTACATGGCGATCATCATTTTCGACATCTCCGAACGCAAGGCTTTGGAACGCCAGCTCGCACTGGCCCAGAAGCTCGAATCCATCGGCCAGCTTGCCGCGGGCATCGCGCACGAGATCAATACGCCCATCCAGTACGTGTCCACGAACATCGACTTCTTCCAGACCTCCTTCGAAAAGCTGCGCGTCTTGCTGGAAAAGTACAATGCACTGTACAGGGCCGCCGGCGAAGACAGAGACACCGGCAGTCTCGTGCTGGACGTGGCCGCCGCGTTGAAGACGGCCAAGCTGGACTTCCTGCTGCGGGAAATCCCCCAGGCCATCGACGATTCGCTGGACGGCGTGCGGCGGGTGACCACCATTGTTCAAGCCATCAAGAAGTTCTCCCACCCCGACATCGGGGAAATGACCCCCCTGGAGATCAACGAGGCCATCAAGAACACCGTCGCCGTGGCCCGTAACGAGTGGAAGTACGACTCCGAGGTGCGCACCGATCTGGCCGGTGATTTGCCGCTGATTCATTGCGTACCCGGAGAATTCAACCAGGCCGTTCTGAACGTCCTGGTCAACGCGGCCCACGCCAATTCGGCCGCGGTGAAAGCGCGCGGAGGCAAGGGGATCATCTCCATTTCCACGGCCCGGTCCGGCGACTTCGTGGAAATCCGCATCAGCGACACGGGCACGGGCATTCCGCCGGAGCACCGAAACAGGATTTTCGACCCCTTTTTCACGACCAAGGAGGTGGGCAAGGGTACCGGCCAGGGATTGGTCATCACCCACGCCATCATGGACAAGCACGGCGGCACGATTGATTTTGAGACGGAAATGGACAAAGGCACGACCTTCATCCTTCGTTTCCCCGTCGACCCGCCACGAACCAAAGGAAATGGAAGCGCATGAACGACCGCATCCTCTTTGTCGATGATAATCCATCCGTGCTGCGGGGATTGCGACGCATGCTTCTCGAGTTGGAGGACACGTGGCAAATGCACTTCGCGGAGTCCGGCGAAGAGGCCCTGGCCATGATGGACCGGGAACCTTTCGACGTTATCGTCTCCGACCTGCAGATGCCTTTGATGAACGGCACCGAGTTGCTCGAACGCGTACGTTCGCGCTCTCCCGGGACCGTACGCCTGATCCTCTCAGGCTATTCGGACAATACCCAGATCTTGAAATCCGCAATGACCGCGCATCAGTTTCTGAGCAAGCCCAGCTCGCGAGAGGTCATCCAGAGCGCTTTGGAACGCGTCCTCGCGCTCCAGGAGATTCTGCCCAATCCCGCAATCCGCGAGGTCGTCGCCAGGCTGTTTTCCCTGCCGGTCCTGCCCTCGACCTACGATGAACTGATGCGCGCCACCACTTCGGGACAAAAAGACGCCATCGACGAGGTCGCGGGCCTGGTATCCCGAGACCTGGGTCTTTCCGCATCGATTCTAAAACTGGTGAACACTGCTTTTTTCGGACTGCCGCAGCACATCGACAACCCGGCGCGCGCCGTGTCCCTGCTGGGCATCGAAATCATCAAGGCATTGATCGTTTCCGGGCATTTCATCTCCCCGTTCAATCCTCGACGTCATCCCGGCTTCGCCCTGGAGGACCTTTGGACGCACAGCCGGAATACGGCCCGGTTCGCCGAGACCATCGCCCGACTGGAAGGCGCGGACCAGAAAACCGCGGATCAAGCCTATCTCGGCGGTTTGTTCCACGACGTCGGCAAACTGGTCCTGGCCTGCGCCTTCGAAGACGAGTTCCACGCCATCATCGACCTGGCCAATACCCGCAACATCACTATCATCGATGCCGAACGGGAAGTCATTTCCGTCAGCCATGTGCAAATCGGCGCCTATCTCCTCGGTCTTTGGGGTTTTGACGAGCACATCGTCCATGGCATGCTCTGCCAACTCAACCTGTCGGCCCGTGAAGCCCGCCCGCTGACCACGGCGGTGCACGCCGCCAACGCTCTGGAGCATGAGCTGCGGATCATCAATCCAGGCTATGCAACGCATCCGGTGGACACGGCCTACCTTGAACACCACGGCCTGACCGGACGCTACGAAGTCTGGCGCGAGGCCTGCCGCAATCTGATTACTGGGAAGTGACGGCGGGAATAGTATTAATTTACGTTCAATTTAAGACGAATAGCCCGTGCACGCTCGGGCTCGAAATCGAAATCGAAATCGAAATCGAAAAAACAAATAGATCATGAAACTATTGCGATACCGATTTCGATTGCGATTGCGATTGCGATTCTGACAACGGAACAAGGAAACATCATATGAATCAGGAAAGCAACGGCAACCCGGTGGTCCTTTTCGTGGACGACGAAGTGCACGTGCTGCGGTCTCTGCAACGCGCCCTGATGGACGAGCCCCTGACCACCCTCACCGCAGAATCCGGAGAACAGGCCCTGCGGACTCTTGCCCGGGAACACATCGACGTCGTCGTCAGCGACGAGCGAATGCCCGGCATGAGCGGCAGCACGCTTCTGACCGAAGTGAAAAACCGCCACCCGGAAATCATCCGCATCATGCTCACCGGACACGCGGACCTGGAGGCGGCCATGCAGGCCATCAACGACGGCCGCATCTACCGCTTTCTGCTCAAGCCGGTCGCCACGGACGAACTAGCTTCCGTGATTCAAAAGGCCCTGCGGGAACGCGCCCAGTCCGAGCGGCTGCTTTCGCTTTCCCAGCAGGCCGGGGACGTCTGCAGTTTCGAAGTGCTCAAATCCTCCGAAGGCCGGACCAGGGTCCGCTGGTCCCGGAATGCGCGCACCTTGCTGGAACTGCCCCCGGACGCCGATTTGGAGGACCTGGACCTCCTTTACAGCCGCCTGCATCCGGACGACGAAACAAGAGTCCGCGAACTCAACGCGTCCTGCCTCAAAATGCTTGCCTGCGCCAGCACGGAGTACCGCATCCGTCTTTCCAACGACCGGATTCGCTGGATCGCCCAGACCAGCGACGTGGCCGTGGATCCGGGAACGGAAGCGATCCGCCTGCTGTCCGTGCTCAGGGACATCACCGAGAGTAAAAAGCAGCGCGAAAGGCTCGAATACCAAGCCTATCACGACGTGCTCACCGGTCTCGGCAATCGCGCACTGCTGCTGGACGGCCTGGACGAGGCGTTGCATCAATCCGGAACACGGCAAACGCACGTGGCCCTGCTCTTCATCGATCTTGACGACTTCAAGATCGTCAACGACTCCATGGGCCACGCCTTCGGCGATTGGCTTTTGCAAGCCTTTGCCCAGCGACTGAACGCGCTCGAGCTCCCTGCCGCCATGGCGGCCCGCCTGGGCGGGGATGAATTCGCTCTGCTGCTCCGTGTCGACGACGCCGAGCAAGCCGGCGACGGGGCCCGCGCCGTTCAGGAGGCCCTGGCCGAACCCTTCCGCCACGGCGACTACGAAGTGCATATCTCGGCTTCCATCGGCATCGCCCTGGGCCGGGGCGCGGAAACCGCCGGGCTGGACCTGCTGCGCGAAGCGGACACGGCCATGTATGCGGCAAAATACAAAGGCAAGGGCAGCTTTCGTCTCTTCGACAAATCCATGCACGACAAGGCCTCGGAACGGTTCGTGCTGGTCGGGGACATGCATCGCTCCCTGGCCCGTGACTATTTTTTTCTGGCCTTCCAGCCCATCGTGCGCCTGGACACGTTGGTCCTGGCCGGCTACGAGGCCCTGGCCCGCTGGCAACATCCCGAACGCGGGCTGGTCATGCCGAACACCTTCATCCCCCTGGCCGAGGAGAGCGGGCTGATCACCCGCCTGGGCCGTCAGGTCACGGAAAAGGCGTGCCGGCAGGCTCGCGAATGGATCGACGCCCACCCCGAAGCCCCGCCGTTCATGAGCTTCAACGTTTCGGTGCAGCAACTGCACGAGGCCGACCTGGCCAGTCGCCTGGACGCGATCATCACGGATCTCGGCCTCGACCCGGGCCTGATCAAGCTGGAAATCACGGAGAGCGGACTGATGCACGACGTGCAGCTTTCCATGGACGTTTTGGCCCGACTCAAGGCTTTGGGCGTGAAGCTGCAGATCGACGACTTCGGCACGGGCTACTCGTCCCTGCGCTATCTGCAGCGCATCCCGGCGGACAGCCTGAAGGTGGACAAGTCCTTTGTCATGGGCATGGAAAATGACGCGGAAAAAAGGGCCATCGTCAGGACCATCATCGACCTGGCCCGCAGCCTGGGCATGACCGTCGTGGCCGAAGGCGTGGAAACCCGCGCTCAACTGCTCCTGCTGCGTGAACTGGGCTGCGAATACGGCCAGGGCTATCTCTTCGACAAGCCCCTGCCCCCGGAGGAAGCGGCCCAACGCAGAGATTACGCCCATACGCTGGAAATCGGGAATTGAAACCGTCGGCTGTCCATCGCACGGGTTGTTCTGGGGAGGGGTCAAGTCTGCTCTTGGCTCGAAAGTATTATTTTCCTCAGCGAATCCAACCTGATCCGAAGCGCCCTTTCCCCCTTCACCCTGGACTGGAGCCGAAACAGATACTGCTGACCGTGCTGTAGGTCCGTATTCCAAAAGTCTGCGCGATGCAGGCAAGCGTATCGCCCCGAAGCGATCTGAAGAGCTGGATTGCGACGCTTCGGGGTTCATTGGTTGTTCCTCGCCTGGAGGCGAGAAGGTCGTCTTCGGTTATCCTCAACAACACCGGCTTTCAGGGGATTGTAATGAACATAGCGAACCAGACCGAGTAGATATTCCTCTTCCTCGATCAGAACCTCTTTGTACCGGCCGCGGAAAAGCGGCCCGTCATGCCCGTGCCGCCGGTTGAAGCGTTGCGTGTAGACGCCCCCAAGGTGACGCATGCACCGGGTCAAAGCCAAGAGCAGACTTGCCCCCAACCCCCACCAGACCCCCGGGGCTATTCGAATATTTCCCTGAAAAACGCCTCCATGGCGATGAAAGCCCGTTGGGCAACCAGCGGGTGGTATTCGTTCCTGCCGGGAGTGTCCGCGTGCGGGTCCGTGAAGGAGTGCACGGCTCCGCCATAGTGGATGAGTTGCCAATCCACCCCGGCGTCACGCATTTCCAGGATAAAGGTCTGAACTTGCTCGTCCGGCACAGCCGGATCGTTCGCGCCGTGGAGCACCAGAATTTTGGCCTTGATCCGTCTCGCGTCGGCCGGGTCCGGCGTGTCCAGGTTGCCGTGAAAAGAAACCACGCCGGGCAGTTCCGTGCCGCCGCGGGCCAGTTCCAGCACGACCCCTCCTCCGAAGCAGAAACCGATGGCCGCGATCCGGGAAGGATCCAGCGGAACGTCGCCGGCTTGTTCCTTGAACACCTCCAGCGCGGCATTGACCCGTTCGCGCATCAGCCGCCTGTCCGCCCGAAGCGAGCCAGCGGCCGCCGCGGCTTCGGCGCGGTTCGTCGGCCTGATCTCCTTGCCGTACATGTCGATCATGAACACGACGTACCCATCACCGGCAACACGAGCCGCCTTTTCCACGGATTGCGCGGTGGGGCCCATCCAGTTGGGAACCATCAGGAAGGGGTCAAGTCTGCTCTTAGCTCGCAAGTATTTCTTTCCTCAGCGAATCCAACCTGATCCAAAGCGCCCTTTCCCCTTCAGCCTGGACTGGAGTCGAAGCAAGGAAAGGGTCAAGGATGGCGCTGATCGTGCCGGAGGTCCGGATTCCTAATGTCTCCGCAATACAGGCAAGTCGTCGTCACGACAGGAATGGATTGAAGCGATCTTGCAGGTCGCCACAATTCTTACGGATTAGCCATTTCTTCGACGATACGGGCGGCAATTTCGGCGGCCTTTCCCGTGAATTCGGCGCACTGCATACCCAGCTTCCTTTCCTTGAACGCAGTCTGACCTTCCGGTGTGTTGAGGTCGCAGCCCAGCAGGACATGGCAGTCGCGGGCGCCAAACTCTTGCTCGAATTCTCGAATGAGGCGCTGAGTTCCAGCGTATGCCGGTTGGACGGACTCGCTGGATTCAGTACGCCCAAGTGCGATGCCGATGCCCATGATCGCGCCGGAAAGCGCACCGCACGTGCCGCACATTCTGCCCATGCCACTGCAAAAGGCGGTAGCTGCCTTGGGAAGAAGCTCGGACTCGACGCCCATTGCCTCTGCAAGTGCGAGCACGACGCTTTCCGCGCAATACAGCCCGGAGGCGAACGAATCCTCGGCGGCACTGCGAACGTTCAAGACGAACTGAGATTCCACGACACCTCCTGGGCGGTTGTGAGATGGCGAGTCGCGGCGCTGACCCCCGAGATGGCGATCAGGCATTTGCTTTGCCTTTTGTGTCGAGTGAGAGTTGGATACCGCGACCAAGACACCAATAATCACCGCGGCATCAGCGCGAAAACACCCCAGCCCAGGTATTCCCGCGTGTAAGCGGTGTAGCGCTCGGGTTCCGTGGTCAGTTTGGCTCGAACCTCTTCGGCTGACTCGTCGTCGGGATGGGCTTCAAGCCATCGGCGCATGGTGAGCCATTTGGCCGCTTCGTATCTGTCCCAGCCGTCCTGGTCAGCCAGAACCATTTCAACGACATCGTAGCCAAGGTGACCGAAAGACGCGAGAAGTTCTGGAAGCATGAGAAAGTCGGAGATTGAGTTGGCAAGACACCCCTTCGCAACATCTTCCGTCGGCGGTAACTGCCGCCAGTAGGGCTCGCCGATGAGGATGATCCCTCCGGTGCGTAAGCTCCGAGCCAGAAGCTCGATAGTGCCGACGACTCCCCCGGCGATCCAAGTGGCACCGACACAGGCGGCCACGTCGACCTTCTCGTCGGAGACGTAACCCGCTGCATCGCCATGAATGAACGTGACTTGACGGGCCACGCCGAGTTCTTCGGCGCGAAGTTTCGCCTGCTCGGTGAACAACCGGCTCATGTCGATTCCAGTGCCGAAGATGCCGTGATCGCGTGCCCAGGTGCACAGCATCTCCCCGGAACCGCTGCCGAGATCGAGCACTCGCGCCCCGGGTGCCAGACGCAACGCCGTGCCGAGAGTGGCGAACTTATCGGGTGTGAACGGGTTATGGATGCGGTGAGCGCTTTCAGTGATGGTGAATATTCGTGGGATGTCCATTGTGAAATCTTCCTTGAGGGGAAAGTAGATTCGATCAGTTCGGTCAGGGTCTTGAACAAATAATTCAAGAAAACCTGTGTATCATCCTGATACCCCAGGCTAATCCCCTGACCTTTCGGAATGCGATCAAAATCTCCGCCCGGCATCCCGGCTCTGCTAAAAACACCCGCAAAGGCGACTACTCCAGCTTGGTGCGGATCGCAATCGCGGGATCTTCGCGGCCCGCCGCGCTCTGTTCGAACGGCTCCGGAGTTGCCCTTCCGCTCCGCGTCATGGTTCGGCTGACCGCGCCCGGCGGCACCATCCCCGCTGAAGCAGACAACTCGACCCTCCTGTTGACAAAGAAACCGTCCGGTCGGTATGTTTCTACGCTTGCCACTTCTACTGAGCGCCGGACAGCAACGCAACCAGCGGTAATCTTCCAACAATCCACAGAATATTCATGAAAAGCAATTTGGATGACAAGCATTTATTAGAACGAGCCCCTGTCGGCAGGGTCTTTCTGAAGTACTCGCTGCCAAGCGTCGTCACGATGGTGTTTTTTGGCGTGCAGACTCTGGTAGACGGCATCGTGGTGGGGAACCATCTGGGGCCGGACGCTTTGGGGGGGATCAATATCATGATGCCGCTGTACAGCTTCATCATGGTGCTGGCGCTGATCGTCGGCATCGGAAGCCAGACTCTGGTCAGCATGGAGCTGGGACGCGGGAATCCGGACAAAGCCCAGGACGCGATGTCCACCGGCTTCCGGGCTTTGGCGGGGATCAGCCTGATTGTCACGGTGTTGCTGCTGCTGTTCGCTGAGCCCCTGACCAAACTGATAGGCGCCGACGAGCGGCTGCTCCCGTTCTCCCTGGACTACCTTAAAGGACTGGTGCCGTTCATCCTGCCTCTGACCCTATGCTTTTATTCCGACGCCATGCTGAAGGCATTAGGGCATCCCAGGTTTTCGATGCTCATCATGTCGCTCAGCGTGGTGATCAATGTGTTGCTTACCTTTTGCTTCGTGATCGGGCTGGGCTGGGGCAATACCGGGGCGAGCATGGCCACCGGTGTCGCTTTCACCATCGGGTTGCTGATTTCCGGATGTATCACGTTCAATCCCAAACAGCGGTTGTCGATGTTGAAGGGTCGTTTTCAGATGGCGCTTCTGCGACGTGCCGCTTACAACGGCTCATCCGAGGGCGTTTCGGAAATGGCGGCCGCGGTCAGCATCCTGATCATCAACCTCACCGTGGTTCGCCTCCTGGGGGCCGACGGCGTGGCCGCGTTCACTGCCATCAACTACATCAACTTCACGAGTATATTGCTGTTCCTTGGTATTTCGGACGGGCTGATTCCGGTGCTGAGCTACAATTTCGGCGCCGGCAACCACCAGCGGGTCAAGCGGCTATTTCGCTTTGCCGCGGCGATCAACATGAGCATCGGGGTCATGGTGTTCATCGTGCTGCAGGTGTTCGGGGAGCATGCGATCTTGTTGTTCTTCGACGGCAGCGAAAGCCAGGCGTTCCAGATCGCGGTTGACGGCCTGCGCCTCTTCGCTTTCGTATTTCTGATCAACGGAATCAACGTGCTGATCATCGCCTACTTTACCGCACTGGGCGAAGCGAAGAGTTCAATCATCGTTTCCGCGGCGCGAGGTTTGGTATTCGTGCTGGTCGGCGTCACCGTATTGCCGATATTCATGGGCGTTACCGGCGTATGGACGGCAATCCCGCTGGCGGAGTTGCTGACACTGGGAGTTGCGCTCATACTGATTCAGAGGACACATAAAAAATTGTTTTCACACATATAGACGTATGCTTAGCAACTTGATTAACCATGGAAAGCAGTTTGAGACAGTTTTCACCACACATGGCAAATTACTGCTTTGGATTCCAACTGATCATGCTTAATAAAATGTGGGGATCTCTTATGCCGACAGCTCATAAACGGAAAAAACAACCTGAAAAAGTCCGAAACAGGCTTATTGAATGTGCCGCGCGCATCATCACCGAACAAGGCTCTCATGCCGTCACAATCCAGGCCGTTGCCGACGCCGCCGGTGTCACTAAGGGAGGATTCCTCCATCATTTCAAGAACAAGAATCAACTTGGCGAGGCCGTATCAAGGTATTTTGTAGATCAGCTGGATACTGAACTTGACAGATTGATGGCTGAAGATCCTGTAGAATATGGACAATTTACCAGGGCTTATATCAATTCAATCCGGCAAGACGTTGCTTCAGGGCGGAAAGAACAGTGGGTATCTTTTGCCATCTACGCCTTATCCGAGCCACATTTAAAGTCCATGTATAACGAGTGGATGAAAGAAAAACAAAGAGTGCATCACGACACGGATTCAGACCAAATGCTGCAAGTTCTGAGATACGCGGCCGATGGGATATGGCTTGAGATTTTAATGGGGGCTGGTTATCAGGAGGAGCATTCTGCTTTGCTGTCCAGTCTTGTCAAGATGACATACAAACAAGATGGATAGATCGCCGCGGTCGTACGAGGGGTACGTCTGTTCTTGAGTCGCAAGAGGAAAACGCGACAACCGCTAATCGCCTGACAAGAGCATGGAGGATCGGAACATGTCGACGAACACGAATATTCGGGATCGCGCGGCCGGGGCCCTCATGGGGGCCTTCATCGGGGACGCCCTGGGACTCGGGCCGCACTGGTACTACGATCTTGCCGAGCTGCGGCGCGACTACGGAGAATGGATCAGCGACTATACCGACCCCAAACCGGGCCGATACCACGAGGGACTCAAGGCGGGGCAGCTTTCCCAGGCGGGCTTCATCCTGAAGCTGACGCTTCGTTCCCTTGTTGAATGCGGGGGGTACGACAAAAAGAATTTTTGCCGCCGCCTGGAAGAGGATCTCTTTCCGCTGCTGGACGGCGCTCCGGTCAGCGGCCCGGGGGGATACACCAGCCAGTCGATCCGCGAGGCCTGGCGACGCCGGGTGAAGCTGGGCCTGTCCTGGGACCGGACCGGGGGCGAGGCCGACACCACGGAGGCCATCGAGCGCACCCTGGCCATCGCCGTCCGCTACGCGTTCCAACCCCGGGAGTTGGCCGTGGCCGTGGCCGACAACACCGTCCTGACCCAGGCCAACGCACTGGTGGTGTCCATGACCGTGGCCTTCGGCGCCGTGCTCGGCCTGCTGGTCCGGGGCCACACCCTGGACGCGAACCTGTCCTCCAGGCTCATGGACCTGGTCAAGTCCGGAGAACTGCCCTTTCACGCCGTGACCACCGACAATCTCCAGCCCCCGGCACCGGGCCAACCCGAACCGCCCCGCGCCGGTCTCTTCGCCTCGCCGGACGCCTTGCTCTCCCCTTCCTACATGGCCGCCGCGGCGGTGGACCCGGATATCCGCATCGAACCGGCCTGGAAGGTCTCCCTGGTCTACGGCATGCCCTGCGCCATCTACCACATGCTCCCGGCGGCATACTACCTTGCCGCCAGGTTCCACGACGACTTCGAGTCCGCGGTGCTGCACGCGCTCAACGGCGGAGGCCAGAACCAGGCCCGCTCCATCCTGACCGGCGCGCTCGTCGGCGCCCAAACAGGCCTCACCGGCATCCCCCGACGCTTCCTGGACGGTCTCGAGGAAGGCGACGAACTACGCCGCTTGTCGGAAAGTCTCGCCTCCATGGTCGGGCAGCACTGAGCCGGGCGATCCGCGCCGGCAGCCATGCACGCCGGATTTCCTCGACGCACCGGGATTGCCTTATCCTGGCGGGATGTGACATACGGCACCGACCGGCGGCACTTCATGCTCCGGAATATTCAACCCGTAATGTTTTTAAAGCCAAGAGCAGACTTGACCCCATCCTTTCATCCTTTTCCCGAAGGATTCTTTGAATGAGCCGCCTCGGAAAGCTGACTTTTGCCCAGAAAAAATGCCTCGGTCCCACCGGCCTGTTGATGCAGCGCACGGGCATGATCTGGCCCGGAGCCCGGGTCGGGGTGGCTGTATCCGGGGGGGTGGACAGTTGGATTTTGCTGCAAGTGCTCTTGCTGCGCCAACGCATCGTTCCGTTTCCCTTCGAAGTGATGGCCATTCATCTCAATCCCGGGTTCGACGCGACCAGCCATGCTCCGCTGGCGCCGTGGACAGCAGCGCATGGCGTGGCCCTGCACGCCGAGATCACCGACTACGGTCCCATGGCCCACGGCCCTG
Organism: Desulfonatronum zhilinae; assembly: GCF_900182865.1. Classification (NCBI taxonomy): domain Bacteria; kingdom Pseudomonadati; phylum Thermodesulfobacteriota; class Desulfovibrionia; order Desulfovibrionales; family Desulfonatronaceae; genus Desulfonatronum; species Desulfonatronum zhilinae. The sequence goes on along the minus strand of NZ_FXUJ01000001.1, from coordinate 297,414 downwards.
AAAACCGGAAAAACTCGCCCTGCTTTTTGTGCGCCTGGCACCGACGCAAGCGCCTTTTCGAGCTGTGCAAGCACTATGGCCTGACCCACCTGGCCCTGGGCCACAACGCCGACGATCTGGTGCAGACATTCTTCATGAATCTGTTTCGCAACGGACGAGTGGAAGGGCTGTCACCCAAGGAGGAGTATTTCGGTGGCGAATTGGTCTTGATTCGGCCCCTGCTCCTGCTGGAAAAGCCCATGATCCGCCGCGCCGCGGCCCAATGGAAGCTGCACGTGTGGAGCAACCCCTGCCCCTCGGCCACCAACAGCGAGCGGGCCAGGACCGAGGCCTGGCTGCGGACCATCTTGTCCCAGGATTCGGCCATGCACGGCAGCGTTTATGGAGCTCTGAAGCGCTGGCAGCTTGACGTACTGCATCGAAGTCAATTAGGTGCTCATCTGCAATGACGAATCGTGAGGCTGACCTGCTCGTCTCAGCGATGTTCATCAGTATCCCCACCCCTTCAGCATCCAATGCACCTCAAAGCATTTCGAGAGCACAATGATTCGCAAAAAATACCAAGTCCTCGTTTTCAAGGATAAAGCCGGCACCTGCAAGACCTTTACGCTTCGCATCTGGGTCTGTCTTCTGGTGGCCGGTATTTTTTTGTCTTCATTGGCCCTGAACATCTACTTCTACAACACGACCCTGCATGCCGACTCGGCCCAAGCCAGGCTGGAACAGGCCCAACGCGACCTGGAAAACCAGCACCGCCAATTCATGGCCCTGACCGAAAAGATCAAAAATCTGGAGGACCAGATACTCCATGTGGCGGACTTCAACGCCAAGGTTCGGGTGATGGCCAACCTTGATCCCGGCTATGTCCCGACCACGACCCCCTTGGGCGGGGTCGAACGGATGGACTTTTCGGACCAGTATCTGACGGCCCACCGACAAGAACTGTTGGTCAGAAAGATGCACGGCTTCCTGGAGCAACTCCAGGCCGAGGCCAAACTCGAAGAACTCCGCCAAGAGGAACTGCTGGCCACATTGCGGGACAACCAAAGCTTTTTCGCGTCCACTCCCTCCATCTGGCCCACCGAGGGCTGGGTCACCTCCGAGTTCGGTTATCGCCGCTCCCCGTTCACGGATCGCCGGGAGCTGCACAGAGGGCTGGATATCGCCGGCCCCATAGGAACCCCGATCTACTCCTCGGCCGAAGGACGGGTGCTCTCCGCGGAACGCGACGGGGCCTACGGTCTGACGGTGGCCATTGACCACGGTTCCGGGATCGTCACCCTGTATGCTCATTTGCAGCAATTCGCGGTAAAGGCCGGCCAGAAAGTCAGCCGAGGCGAACTCATCGGCCATATGGGCAACACCGGCCGCACCACCGGCCCCCATCTGCACTACGAGGTCCGCCTCAACGGCATTCCCGTGGATCCTATGCGCTATATTCTGAACTGACCTTCTTTCTTCTGGGCTTGATCCAGTCCGTCCCGTTCACCACATTCTTTCCTGAAGTCCTCAAGTAAGCCAAAATATCATCCCGCCGTGCTCAGCCACTTGCGGCAGCGTTCGCAGTCAAAGCTTCTTCAGAATTCCGGGCTTCCTCACGATACGATTCCAGGCGGCACTTCCCGGACCACGGGCACGCTTATCTCCTTCATTACCTCTTTTTCCCTCCTTGTTCATAATTTCACGTGAGCTGCTGGTTTTTCAACCGGACGCGACGATCGTTTACCGATCGATATCCTCCATTCATGGGGGAACCTTGACGAAAGATCGGTTCTCCATGCAAGACTCTTCAATGGCAATCCGGAGGGACCCCCTCCAGAGCAAACCTTCCAGCCAAGGAGAGCATGATGAAGTCGAAACTGAAGATCGTCCTGACGGGACTGGCGCTGTTGGCCCTGTGCATCGGAACCTCCCCCGCCTCGGCCCAGCGCAGCACCTTTCTGGCCTTTGGCGGCGGCCCCACCGGAGGCACGTTCAACTATTTCGCCAACGGCATCGCCATTTATCTCTCCAGGGCCTTGCCCAACGTGGAAATTTCCTCCGAGGGGTCCGGCGGCTCCGGTGAAAATCTGCGCCGCCTGCATGCCGGTCAGGTGGACTTCGGCATCGTCTACTCCGGAGACGCCTATCTGGGCCGCCTCGGCAAGCTGACCAACGACGACCGGCAATACACCAACGTGCGAACCATGGGCTACCTATACGGCGCTCCGGCCCAGTTGGTCGTACGCGCGGACGCCGGGATCACCTCGGCCAAGAATCTGGCCGGCAAACGCGTCGCCGTGGGCAACGCCGGTTCCGGCGCGGCCCTGGCCGCGGAGCGCTTTTTCCGCCACATGGGACTCTGGGACGACATCAGCCCGCAGTTCCTGGGCTATTCCCCGGCAGCCTCCGCGTTCCGGGACGGCAAGATCGACGCCTTCTGGGTCCTCGTGGGCTACCCCAACGCCTCCATCATCGAGGCCGCGACCCAGGACAGCATCGCCCTCGTGAATCTGCATCATGACGCCGAGGCAAGCGGATTTTACGACGCCTTCCCCTTCTACGCCAGAGTCGAGATTCCAGCGGACACCTACCGGGGCCAAGGCGAGCCCGTTGTGACCTTTCAGGATTCCACCTTCTGGATGACCAACGCCGGCGTCAGCGACGACATCGTCTACGAGTCCCTAAAGATTATTTACTCTCCGGAAGGCTTGCAGCACATGGTCACGGCCCATGCCGCGGCCCGGGAAATGTCCATTCAAGGCGGCCTGACCGGTGCCTCCGTTGCCTTGCATCCAGGAGCCTACAAGTTCTGGACCGAGCAGGGCCTGACCATCCCCGACGAACACAAGCCCTAGCCCTCGCGTAATCTTACAGCGACAATCCCCGGACGCCTTGAGGCGTTCCGGGGATTATTGCGTCCTCTTTGCCCCCCCCACCCCAAGCCCGGAGACCCACGAATGACCGACCCTCAGCTCCAGGAAATGTCCGCCGCCCGCAAGGAAGAACTGAAACGGATACAATCCAAGGACGCCAAGACCGGCCGCAAGCTGACCGGTTTCTGGAAATGGCTGGTCTCCATCATGGGGCTGTGCATGGTCGTGTTCTATTTTTACGCCGCCGGGGTGCGTCCGGTGGGTGACCAGTATCACCGCGGCCTGTACGTTTTTCTGACGTACATCATGATCTTTCTGTCCTTTCCGTTCTGGAGGCGATCCAACCAGACCCGGCCCACGGTGGTGGACATACTGCTGGCTCTGGTCTCCGCCGGGGTGGTGGGCTACTGGATCTTCGAGTTCGAGAATCTGAACTATCGCACCGGGATGGAAACCCAGTTGGACATATGGGTTTCCGTGGTGGGGATCATCATCTCCCTGGAAGTCTGCCGCCGCGTCCTGGGCTGGTCCATCACCATGGGCGGCTTGCTGTTCCTGGTTTACGGCTACTTCGGCCCCTATTTCCCGTCAGCCATCGCCCACCGGGGCTTCGACATCGACCGTCTGGCCCCCTACCTCTACCTGACCCAGGACGGGGTGTTCGGGGTCATGGCCAGCGTCCTGGTCACCTACGTGATCCTGTTCATCTTTTTCGGAGCGTTTCTGCAAAAATCCGGGGTGGGACGCTTTTTTATCGACTGGCCCCTAGCCCTGGCCGGTCGGGCCGTGGGCGGGCCGGCCAAGGTCTGCGTCATTGCCTCGGCCTTTTTCGGCTCGGTCTCCGGATCGGCCATCGCCAACACCGTGACCACCGGGGCCTTTACCATCCCTCTGATGAAACGGGCCGGATTCCGGCCCCATGTGGCCGGGGCCATCGAACCGGCGGCATCCATCGGCGGGATGTTCATGCCGCCGATCATGGGCGCAGGCGGCTTCATCATGGCCGAGCTGACCAACACGCCCTACGTGCAGATCATGCTCATCTCCATCTTTCCGGCCATCCTGTACTTTTTATCCGTGTTCACCATGATCCACTTCGAGGCCAAGAAGCTGAACATCAAGGGGCTGAACCTGGACGACATGCCCTCGGCTTCGGCCATCTTCAAGAAGCACTGGTATAAATGTCTGCCTCTGGTGGTCATCGTGGCCATGATGCTTTACGGTTACTCCCCGGGCAACGCCGCGTTCTGGGCCACGCTGTCCTGTATTGTCATCAGCTGGTTCGACCCGGAATTCCGGATGGGGCCGAAACAGATTTGGGAGGCCTTGGTCGCCGGTGCGCAGAGCACCCTGGTCATTGGGGCCACCGTGGGCGTGATCGGGATCATCGTGGGCACCATCGCCTTGAGCGGGATCGGTTTGAAGTTCTCGGACATCATCATCTCCCTGTCCGGCGGCCATCTGTTCCCGGCCCTGGTGCTCATCGCCCTGGCCTCGCTGGTCCTGGGCATGGGCGTCCCGGTCACGGCCTCGTACCTGATCGTGGCCGTGCTGGCCGTGCCCGCCCTGCACGAAATGGGCGTGGGCCTGATCGCTGGGCACATGATCGTCTACTGGTTCAGCCAGAACTCCAACATCACCCCACCGGTCTGCGTGGCCGCCTATGCCGGCGCGGCCATAGCCGGGTCCGACCCCTGGAAGACGGGCTGGACGGCATTTAAGTTCTCCAAGCTGCTCTACGTCATGCCCTTTCTTTTTGCCTACGAACCGGCCATGACCCTGTTCATCGGCTGGGATGAAGCAGTGGTGGGCGACTCCGGATGGACCGAAATCGCCTCGGTCTACTTCGCAGCGGCCGTGGGCACGGTGGCCTTCTCGGCCTGGTCCATGTTCTACCTGATCCGCCGTACGACTATCCTGGAATGGATCGTCTTCGGCGGAGCCACCTTCCTCTGCTTCCAGCCCAACCTGCTCAGCGACGCCCTGGGCATCGGCATCGTGATCCTCCTGGGAATCTGGCAGCATCGGAAAAACAAAAAAGAAGAAGCCCACAAACAAACCATGAGCACGACCTGCCCCTTTCCAACTGCCGGACAGGTCGGGGGCAGTGAAAAGGCCGAAAGCGCCGGATGACAGCCACCGCAGATCCATAAATGTCAAACGGCCCCGGAGGCAATTGCTTCCGGGGCCGTTCTGCGTTGATTTCAATAACTGGACTTGGCTTCACTGATCAGACGCCTCCGGCAACATCCCGGTTTGACGCAAAGCCTCATAGAGCAAGATACCGGCGCAGGTGGAGAGATTCAGGCTACGCACCCGGCCCCAGATGGGAATCCGCACACAAAGGGCGTCGTCCGCCAGCAGTTCATCGGGCAGGCCTCTGGTTTCCGGGCCGAAGACCAGATAGTCGTCCGGCTGAAACGCAAAGCAGTGGTGCGCCGCGCCTTTCCGGGCGCTGGTAAACACCAGCCGCCCCGGGCCTTTGCCCTGGAGAAACGCGGCCCAGTCCGGCCACGTCCGGACCTGAACGTGTTCCCAATAGTCCAGCCCGGCCCGACGTAAATATTTGTCCTCAATGGAGAACCCCAACGGTTCGACGAGGTGCAGCGGGGTTTGCGTGGCCGCGCAAAGCCGGGCGATGTTGCCGGTGTTCGGCGGGATTTCCGGCTCAAAAAGGACGATGCGCATCTAATCCCCGTCCAGGACGGTTCGGATCGTGTTTGCCAGGTCACCATCGGCCGACGTGCCGATGGTCACGTACAGTGAGGGCGGGGAGCCCGTTCCAGCATCAGTCATGGGCCGCTTTCCTCGTGAGTCGAGCCTGCACTTCTTTTGGCCCCAAGGCTGGTCGCCCGGGGTTTGATGTTCTCCAGTTCCCGCTGCAGGTCGGCCATGCGCACCGGTTTCTCCAGATATGCGTTCATGCCGGCCTGCAGACATTTCTCCCGCTCACCGCGCTTGTCGATGGCGGTCATGGCGATGATCGGGATGCTTTTCTTTGCACTGTTGCTGGTGGACGCGCGGATCTTTTTGGTCGCCTCCAGTCCGTCCATCACCGGCAATTGAATATCCATCAGGATGCAGTCGAACCCCTGAGCGTCAAGTTTCTCAAGCGCTTCCTGGCCATTGTCCACAAGGGTCACCTCATGGCCGGCCTTCTCCAGAAACATCCGCAAGGGCAAAGCGTTGTAGGCGTTGTCCTCGCAAACAAGGATGCGCAACCCTTTCCCGGTTTTCCAGCGGTCGGCGTCGGTCAGAAAGGCGGTCGAGGCGAGGTCTTGCGGCAATTTGAAGGGGATGGAGACGTTCATGGTCGTACCCTGGCCAAACGTGCTTTCCATGGAGACGTCGCCCCCCATCAACTTCACCAGTCGCCGCACAATGGTCAATCCCAGCCCCGGACGCCCATGAGCATACAGGGCGTCGCCCCGGACCACGGGCGCGAACAGGGTCAACTGCTGTTCATCGGAAATACCGATGCCGGTGTCGCTCACGGAGAAATGCACCAGCACCGCTCCGTGGTCCCCTGGGGAGAGATTGGCCATGTCCACCCGGACCCCGCCCTGTTCGGTGAACTTCAGGGCATTGCTCACCAGATTGGACAAAATCTGGCGCACACGGGCCTCATCGCCCACCAGCCGGGCAGGCATGGACTGGTCCACGAAGCACTCCAGATTCAGCCCTTTTTCCCGTGCCAGACCAGCATACATTTCAGCCAGGGAGACGCAGAGTTCGTCCACGCGAAACTCCACGCCCCGCGGTTCCACCTGGTCGGCCTCCATGGCGGCCACGTCCAAGAGGTCCTTGAGCAAGCGGGCCAACTCATCGCAGGAAGCGATGGACTTGGCCACGAATTCGCGCTGTTCACGGTCCAGCGTTGTGGTCAGCAAATACTGGAGCATGCCCATGATGCCATGAAGCGGCGTATGCAGGCCGTGGCGCATGGCGGTCAGAAGTTCGGTTCTGGCAAGGTAGGCCGTTTCGGCGGATTTCCTGGCTTGAGCCTGAGTCTGTTCGGCCCGCTTCAGGTCCGTGATGTCCAGCACAGCGCCGACCAGCCCGTTGACCCGACCATGCTTGTCCGTCAGGGAAGCCTGATGAAAAACCACGTCCCGGACCTCGCCCGACACGTCCACGATCTGGGACTCGAAAACCTGGGACACGGGCCGGGCAAGCAATTCAGCGGGATTGACCTGGGCGGAGTTGTCCATCCTAGACGGATTATCGCCCAAAACAACCTCCAGGCGGGTCATATCCTGGCCGAACAGTTCCTCGAACGCCTTGTTCGCTCCCTGGTAGCGACCGTTTTTATCCTTGTAGAACACCGGAATGGGGACGGTTTGCAGGAGCATGTTCAAAAAGGCCCTGCTCTCACGGGAAGCCTCCTCGGCCCGGACCTGATCGGTGACGTCGCTGACCACCAGCAACAATTGTCGGCGGCCGTCCAGATCCGGCCGGACATGGTACTCTCGCTCTAGCCGTCCGAAGCAGCGTACGCTCATCTCCCCATCGCCCCCGCGCAGGGTCAGGTCCAGCCGCTTGCCTTCGGGGTGTTTGAAGAACCCGTCAAATCGTCCATCCAGGACCGGACGATCCGCACTGACCAAAAAATCCGCCAGAGCCCTGCCACGAATTTGGTGCGGAGACCGCCCGACCATGGCCGCGAAGGTCTCGTTGGCCTGATCGATCACTCCCTGTTCGTCCAGGACCAGGTACCCCATCGGCGCATCGTTGAATAATCCCGCGAACCGATTCCGGGTCATCTCCAACTGGGTCTGGGTCGCTCGCAACGCTTCATTTTTCAGTTCCAGCTCGATCTGATGCACCTGGTAGCCGTGGAGCAACGTCTTGATCTCGTCCGGGGTGAGGTCGCCATCAATCCTGTCGGTCTCGGCCAACCGGGCTTCGGCCTGCTCCCGCAGGAGTTTCATCCGGTCTTCAAAACTGTTGTCCATGCGCACCCCTCCTTCAAAGACTTCGCGGGTTCATGGTTCAGGGTTCACGCCACGGCTCAAGGTTGATGCGGGGCGATTGGCAGCAAATTCTTAATGCATCCTTGGTCAAAAGGATCAGTCTCCATACAAAGGGTATATTTTCGACGAAAAGGCCGGAGAGCATCACTCGGCCCGTTTCTGGAGCACCCACTGCTCGGCCTGGCGGCGAGCTTCGGCGATCTGGCCGGGGGTCATTTGCAGTTCAGCCAAATGCATGGCTTCAGCGGCCTGTTCAAGGCCCTGGAACAAGGCCAGCACGAACCATTTGTAGGCCAGGACGTTTTCCTGGGAGACCCCCTGACCGGTAAGATACATCAGCCCCAGATTGAGCTGGGCCAGAGGCGACCCCTGTTCCGCGGCCATCATGTAGAAGGCCGCGGCCCGACGCGGATTCTGTTCCACGCCGTCGCCGTGTTCCAGGAGATACCCGGCATGGTACTGAGCCGGGACGTAGCCGCTTTCCGCGGCGGCCATGAGCAGATCCAAAGCGGCCCGGGGGTCGCGGTCCACCCCGTCGCCCTCCAGGTACAACTGGGCCAGATTGTACTGGGCTTCAGGATAGCCCTGTTTCGCGGCCCGGCCATACCACAGCGCGGCCTGATCCTTGTCCACGGCAAAGCCCAGTCCTTCCTCGAAAAGAATGGCCAGATTGTTCTGGGCCTCCGGATGGCCGCGTTCCGCGGCTGTCCTGTACCAATGGGCCGCGTGCATGGAATTGCGCTCCACCCCGACCCCCATGGCGTACATGGCCCCCAGGTTCACCTGGGACTCCAGATGACCCTGGTCCGCGGCCTTGCTGAACCAGTAAAACGCCGATTCCGGATCCCGGGGCACCCCCCGGCCTTCCCCGTAAATCAATCCCAATCGATGCTGGTACTCCACGTCACCGGCCAAGGCTCGCTCTTGAATTCGTTCCAGATCCCGGAACGTGGCGCTTTCGTCCGCGCGAAGAGGGGCAAGGAGGACGAGAAGAAGGCAACACGCCAGGGTCAGGCAAGAAATCAAAGCCGTGGACGGGATCGCGCGCGGAAACATGACTCACTCCATGAAACAGGTTGTTGTCGGTAATGTGAAGCATCTACATAATCCCGGATCATCCGGCAATCAGGCCTCGCCGTACAGCCACGTTCACGCCGGTCTTTTTGTCTCGAAGCCTCTCATTTTCCATCCCCTTGCAATGCAAAAACGCCTGGACTAGTTTAAGAAAATCGTCCCCTTTGAAGACAAAAAAACGTAACTTCCGGACCGGACGCCTGTTGTGGCCAAACGTGGCCAAGCGTGATGAGCGAAAAGAGGCCGCGAGCGGGACGCCAGCGCCGATGTGGCCCGGTCGCATGCACGTGGACAATTCAGCAAAGGCAGGAACAGCTATGGAACCACAAGCATTTTACAAGACCATTTACAAGATCGCCAAGGTCGTCAACTCGTCGTTGGAACCCAAGGTGGTCCTCAACCAGATCGTCGAACAGGTCGCCACGACCATGAACGCCAAGGGGTGCTTCATCCGTCTGTTGAACAGGACCGGGGATATCCTCAAGCCGGACGCCTATTACGGACTGAGCGAGCGCTACGCCCAAAAAGGCCCCGTGGAGGTGGCCAAGAGCAAGCTGGACCAGGAAGCCCTGGCCGGAAATGCCGTGTACATCGCCGACGTACGGACCGATCCTCGCTTCCAGTACCCCCAACAGGCCTCCGAGGAAGGGTTGGTCTCCATTGTGGTGGTGCCGCTCACCGCCCAGGGCAACAAGGTCATCGGCGTCCTTCGGGTCTACGCCGGGGAAACCCGTCAATTCTCCGACGAAGAGTTGGAGTTCTTGAGTTGCATTGCCAACCTCTGCGGCATCGCTCTGGAAAATGCCCGGATGTTTCACGCTCTGAAGCGGGCCAGCGAACTGGCCAACGATTACATCTACCAGGTCTTCGAGGACTGATAGTCCATTGAAAAACTCCCAATTGCCCTTCCTCGTTATTCCCCAACCCAGCAACTCGACATCCGTTCGGAGGAACGCATGAGCAAAATACGTGTCGGCATCAACGGCTTCGGCCGCATCGGGCGGCAGGTTCTCAAATCCATGTGGACGTATCATCGCGACGTCATCGAGGTCGTAGCGGTGAACGACCTGTTCGACATCAAGACCAACGCCCACCTCGTGGCCTACGATACCAGCTACGGACGCTTCGAGCCGGAAATCCGCGTTGACGGGGACACCATGCTGGTGGGCGACGACTTCCAGGTGACCAACTTCGCCGAACGCGATCCCCGGCTGATTCCCTGGGCCTCGCGCAAGGTGGACGTGGTGGTGGAGTGCACGGGCATTTTTCGCACCGGCCCCAAGGCGGCCATGCACATCGAGGCCGGAGCCAAGAAGGTGATCATCTCCGCGCCGGCCAAGGAAGAGGACATCACCATTGTCATGGGCGTGAACGAGGCCGCCTACGACCCGGCCAAACACCACATCATCTCCAACGCCTCCTGCACCACCAACTGCCTGGCCCCCGTGGTCAAGGTCGTGCACGAGAAGTACGGCATCAACAAGGGCACCATGACCACCATCCATGCCTACACCAACGACCAGCGCATCCTTGACCTGCCCCACTCGGACCTGCGCCGGGCCCGGGCCGCGGCCTGCAACATGATCCCCACCTCCACCGGCGCAGCCAAGGCCGTGGCCCTGGTCATCCCGGAAATGGCCGGCAAGTTCTCCGGCTATTCGGTCCGCGTGCCCACCCCCACGGTCTCTCTGGTGGACTTTGTCTGTGAACTGAATAAGGACACCACCACCGAGGACCTGCGGGCCCTGCTCAAGGCCGCGGCCGAAGGCCCCCTGAAAGGCATCCTCGGCTACTCCGAATCCCCTCTGGTCTCCTCGGACTTTATCGGCGATCCGCGCTCGTCCATCGTGGAAGCGGACTTCACCATGGTCCAGTCCGGCAACATGGCCAAGATCTACTCCTGGTACGACAACGAGTGGGGCTATTCCTGCCGGGTTGGGGATTTGGTGACGTATATGGCTGAGAAAGGTTTATAATTTGAATAGCCGGGCTTGGCTTGGAGTCGAAATCGAAATCGGTATCGTTGTCATTCTAGCGGCTTCCTCTTTTCTCGATCTCGATCTCGATCTCGATTTCGATTTCGATCATGATTCCAACGCCAAATTGATGGTGATGATGCCACTACTGAAGCAAAGTGGAACTAGATGAAGACGCGAAGGCAAATTCAAACAACGAGGCCACCCATGAAAACCCTGATCACCATTTCCCTCTTCTTGTGCTGCATCCTCCTCGGCCGGACGTCCTGGGCCGAGGAGACCGCGGCCCTGACCGTCACGATCTACAACCACGGGCAAGCCCTGATCAACGAGGTTCGGGAGGTGGAGCTGCCCTCGGGCTCCGGGTTGGTGGAGTTCAGCGGGGTGGCCGAGACCATCGAGGCCCCCACCTTGCAAGTCCGTTCCCTGACCGCGCCCGAAGCCTTCGTCGTCCTGGACATGAACTACGAGTACGACCTGATCAGCGTGCAGAGCCTGCTGGACCGCTACGTGGGCAAAAGCCTGAAGGTCGTGTTGCCCGACCCGCATGACCGCGAGGCCACGGTGCTCCGGGAGGCCGTGCTCCTGGCCAACAACGACCGGCCCATCTTCCAGGTGGACGACCAGATCTTCGTCGGCAACCATGATGCCGTGTATCTGGCCGAAATGCCCGCCGGGCTGCGTCCGCGACCGACCCTGGTCTGGCTGGTGCGCAACGACGGACCGCCCCGGCAGCGTCTCGACGTTTCCTATTTGGCCGGAGGCATGAACTGGCGGGCCGACTACGTGCTCAAGGTGGACCGCGACAACCAACGGGCCGCGCTGTCCGGCTGGGTGACCCTGGACAACCAGTCGGGCATGGCTTTTGATCAGGCCGCCCTAAAGCTGGTGGCCGGAGAAGTGAACGTGGTCCGCCCGGAGCCCAGGGCGCTGCGCCGGGACATGGTCATGGCCGCTCCCATGGCCGCGGAACAGATGCAGCAGGAGGAATTCTTCGAGTACCATCTCTACAGCCTGCCCCGTCCGGTGGACATCGCCAACCGCCAGACCAAGCAGGTCAGCCTGCTGCAGGCTCCGGAAATGAGTCTGGACAAAAAGCTGGTCGCCCGGTTCGGCGGTTATCCCAATCCGGGCCAGGGGACCATCAAGCAGGGCGTGGACGTGTTGTTGACCTTCAAGAACGCCGAGGCCAACGGGCTGGGTCTGCCTTTGCCCAAGGGGATCGTCCGGGCCTATCAGGAAAGCCGGGACGGCAGCACCCTGTTCATCGGCGAGGACCGCATCGACCACACCCCCCGGGACGCGGACGTGGAACTGCGCATGGGCCAGGCCTTTGACGTGAACGTGGAGCGGACCATGACCGCCCATGAGCAGCTTGGCCGCAACGTGGTCCGCTACACCTGGGAAATCCGGGTCCGGAACAGCAAGGACGAGCCGCAGCAGCTCCTGCTGGAGGACACCCTGTTCGGCGACTGGCGGATCACCTCCTCCAGCCACGACCACGAACGCCTGGACGCCCGCCGCGTCCGCTTCACCCTGGACGTCCCGCCCTCCAGCGAGCAGGATCAGCTTTTGCTGACCTATACCGTGGAAACCCGGACCTGATCCGCCAGCGAGACGCCCATGCCCGACACCAAACCCAGACACTGGCTCCTGAAAAGCGAACCCAACTGCTTTTCCATCAACGACCTGGCCGCGGCCCCGAACCAGACCACCTTCTGGGACGGAGTGCGCAATTACCAGGCCCGGAACCTGATGCGCGAGATGCGCGTCGGGGACCAGGCCCTGTACTACCACAGCCAGACCAACCCCTCGGTGGTCGGCCTGGCCGAGATCGTCCGCGAGGCCTATCCGGACCACACGGCCTGGGATCCGCAAAGCAACCACTTCGATCCCAGATCCACCTCGGACAAGCCGGTCTGGGACATGGTGGACATCCGGCTGGTCCGCAAATTCCCCCATCCCTTGCCCCTGCCCCTGCTGCGCACCGTGGCCGACCTGGCCGGCATGGAACTGCTGCGCAAGGGCAGTCGCCTTTCGGTCCAGCCCGTGACCGAGTCCCAGTTCACGACCATTCTGCGTCTGGCCGACGAAGCAACGGAGGAAAACCCATGACCCGCGAAGAACTGATCGAACGCGCCGGGCGCATCACGCCCCCCGGCCGGCAAACGGCCCGTGAGTTCGAAACCCAGGCCCCGGCCCTGGCCGCGGAACTGAATCAACGCATGTCCGCCCGTGCGGACATCACCACCCTGATCGGCACGAACAACATGGCCATGATGGAGGACAACCACCGCAACCACGCCCGGTTCATGACCTCCCTGCTCTGGCTCTACGACCCCAGAACCCTCGTGGATACCGTGCTCTGGGTCTTCCAGGCCTACCGCTCCCACGGCTTCCGGCTCACCTACTGGCCGGCCCAGTTGGACACCTGGATGCAATTGTTGGAAGAACGCCTTTCTCCCGAGGCCTACGCCGAAGTCAGCCCGATCTACACCTACATGATCATCAACCAACCGGCCTTTGCCGCTCTGAGCGAAAACACGCTCCAGCAATCGCCGCGTCCTATCACCGAACCCATGGGCTGCGCTCAGCCGTAACGCACACAAGCTTTTCAGCCCGGAATTTATCTTGCCTGAAACCATCCCCCATGCTAAAAAAGTAATAATTGATTGTTCATTTTTTGAAGTCTCGACCAAAAGGCATCATGCACGAACATCGAACCCTCATCGCAAGGAGGTCTTATGAACGCTGATTCCAAGGAATTGTTGGCCAAAATTTCAGGATTCTACCCTGAGTTGGAAAAATACGGCGTGACCATGACCACGACGTTCGACGAGGCCAAAAAGGCCTGGGTGGTCTCCCTGAAAAAAGACGGCACCGAACAAAAGACCCACATCGAACAAGAAGACGCCGAAAAATGTCTTCAGGGCGTCGAATGCATCCACCTGGGCGTACATGTCGCGGATTTCATTCGCATCTACTGCCAGGGCGGAGAAGCCTGCAAGTGCGAGGGCGGACCCTGCAAGGCCTGATACATAAATAGCAGTCATCCCCTTATCGAGGATAACTGCCTGCACGTCTTCGCGAAAAGAGGCACGGACGATCCGCGTCCGTGCCTCTTTTTGATTCAACCGGCCATCACTCTTTTTTCACCATTACCACGCATCGAGTCCAGCCCATGGCGAACAGCCCTTCTCCCATCGATCGTTCTTCTCGCTCCACGTTTCCTCTCCAAGCCCCCGTCGCTGCGCCGCTTCCGGCTTCACCGGGAACCCAGGTCCACGTCCTGGCCAACGGTCTGATCGTGCTCGTTCACGAAGACAACCGGTTCCCCCTGGTCTCGATCCGGCTGTTCGTCCGGGCCGGCTCGGTCCATGAAGCCTCGGAGCAGGCCGGGATCAGCCATCTGCTTGAACACATGGTCTTCAAGGGGACGCCTCGCCGGGTCCAGGGGCAGGCCGCTGCGGACATCGAGTCTCTGGGGGGCGAGCTGAACGCGGCCACGGGGTTCGACGCCACCATGTATATCGTGGATCTGCCCGCGGAGCACTGGGCCATGGGGCTGGACGTGATCCAGGACATGATCTTCAACGCCTCCTTCGACCCCGAAGAACTGGAGTCCGAGCGCCAAGTCATTTTGGCCGAGATGGATCAGGGCGACGACGATCCGCACCGCCGGATCTTCAAGTCCGTGCAGGAGCGCATCTGGGCCGGGACGCCCTATGCCCGACCGATCATCGGCGTTCCGGAAACGGTTCGCTCCATCACCCGGGACGACCTCGCGGCCTATGTCCGGTCCCGCTACCAGCCAGGAAACATGGTCCTGGTCTTGTGCGGCGACGTACGGCCCGAAAAGGTCCTGGAACAGGCCCGTGAGCTTTTCGGCCGGCTGACCAACCACGGTGACCGGCATTCCGTCCACTGTCCGGCTGCACTCCTCTCCGCCCCAAATGGCGCCCAAGGTGGTGCCCAAGGTGATGCAAAAAACGTTGCCCCAAATGTTGCCAAAGGCGTTTCAGGCGATTGCGTTTCAGGCGGCCCGGCCCCGCATATCGCCATCCACCAAGGCCCCTGGCAAAAAGCCCATTTTTTCCTGGCCCTGCCCATTCCCGGTCTGCGGGACGTGCACAGCGTGGGGCTGGATGTGCTGGCCCACATGCTGGGCGGGGACCGAACCTCCCTGCTGTACCGCGAATTCAAGTACGAGCAGGGACTGGTGGACACCATCTCCGCTTCGGCCACCAGCCTGGACCAGGCCGGAATGCTTTCCATTCAGGCCCAACTGGACCCGGCCAATATCCAAGCCCTGTGGACCGGCCTGATGAACATGCTGGCTGATCTGACCCCGGAAGCTTTCAGTCCGGAAGCCCTGAACCGGGCCAAGCTGAACATGGAAGACGGTTTGTTTCAGGCCAAGGAAACCTTTTCCGGCATGGCCTCCAAACTTGGCTATTTCCAGTTCCACGAACATTCCTTCGAGGCCGAACAGGTCTACCTGCACATGATTAAAACCATGGACGCGGAACAGTTGCGGGACGTGATCCGCGTCCATGTCCGTCCTGAAAGGCTGGTCTGCTCCATCTTCACGCCGACTCCCGAGACCCCGGCGGAAGAGGATCTGCGCGACACGCTGACCCGAAAATGGCCTTCCCGGACCACCGCGGTCGCCACCGCGCCCCTCGTCGGTCGTCACCAGCCGGAGATCATCCATCTGGCCCCCGGCCGGACAGTGGTCCTGCTGCCCGACACATCCTTGCCTTACACGGCCCTGACCATGTGCTGGAACGGCGGCGATCTGCTGCTGCCCCCCTCGGACCAGGGCTTGTCCGAGCTGACCGCCCGAGTCTGGACCAAGGGGACGCGTTCCAAAAACGCCGTGCAGGTCCAGGACTTTCTGGCCGACAGGGCGGCCCGGGTGGCGGCCGGGGCCGGTTTGGAACAACTCTACCTGAACGTCCATTTCCCGGCCCGATTCCGTCCGGAAATGCTGACCTTTTTCGAAGAACTGGTCCAGGAACCGGCCTGGGTGCCCGAGGAATTGGCCCGGGCCAAGCAGGAGCAGTGCGCGGCCATCGTCCGGGCCGAGGACAGTCCGGTGGGTTTGGCCCTGCGCCACACCTTCCCGTTTTTGTTTTCCGAACACCCTTACGGCTACCAGCGCTCCGGCGGCACGGACGCGGTGACGGGATTTTCCCGGGAACACGTCCTCTCCTTCTGGGAACGCCAGAAAGATCGCCCTTGGGTCCTGGCCGCCTGCGGGGACCTGGACCGGGACGCCCTGCTGACCATGGCCGGGAACCTGGCCCGTGGAGACGTCATGGCCGCCCCCACGCCCCGGCATCCGCGCTGGAGCGAAGAGCGAAAGCTGTCGCTTCAGCTCAAGGACCGCAACCAGACCCACATCCTGGTGGTCTTTCCCCTGCCGGGCCTGGGCAGCGAACAGACCCCGGGCTTGAATCTGCTGCGGGAAGTCCTGGCCGGACAATCCGGGATGCTCTTTCGCGAGCTGCGCGACGTCCGCGGCCTGGCCTATTCCGTAACCGCCCTGCTCTGGCAGGAGACCCTGGCCGGTTTTCTGGCCTTCTACATCGGAACCTCCCCGGACAACGAGGAGGCCGCGATTCAAGGCTTTCAGGACGTGGTCCGCGATCTGATCGACGGGGGCCTCCCGGAAACGGATCTGGACCGGGCCAAAAACCTGCTCTGGGGGGACTACCAGCGCAGTCGGCAACGGCTGATCGCCAGGGCCCACGAAGCGGCTGAGAACCTGTCCCGAGGATTCACCCTGGACCATTCCCAGGACATGATCGAGCAAGCCAGACAAACAACCCCCCACGACCTCGCCGCCCTGGTCCGGGAGTATCTGCAATGGGACCAGGCCTACCTGATCAAGGTCCGGCCATAGCCCGGCTCTTTACTGTGTATTGCGCTCAAAATGACCCAATAAGCTGGGCATGCTTCAGGCCGAAATCGCAATCGCAATCGCAATCGTCGACATTCCGTGAAGTTACTGTAAGCCTCGATTTCGATACCGATTTCGATCCTGGTTCCAACGCCAGGCTGACCTGATAAGGTCATGTTGAAAGCAAAGTGAAATCAACCGCTTTCATTGCCCTGATTCCTGAACCAGCGCGGACGGAACGCCCCACCATGTCGCAACGCCCGGACCCGCCAAACCACTGCCGACGATGCGGAACCTGCTGCCGCAAGGGCGGCCCGGCCCTGCATCACGCGGACCTTCCGCTGCTGCGCGACACGATCATCCTTCGGGAGGCTCTCTACACCCTGCGCGTGGGCGAACCGGTTCACGACCAGGCCAAGGGCCAGGTCGTCCTGCTGGACGCGGAATGCGTCAAGGTGCGCTCGAAAGAGTCCGCGGTGGACAGCTCGGCAAAAAGTGAGCCGGGCTGTCGATTCTATCTGCCCGATCCCTCTCTCGCCGCCCAAGCGTCCGAATGGGCTTCTGGCCGCTGCGCCATCCACGAAAACAAACCCCAGGAGTGCGCGGCCCTGAAATGCTGGGACACCGCCGGGCTGGCCAAGGCCGCCGCGACGCCGCGCCTGTCCAGGCTGGATATCCTGGGTCCGGACAACGCCCTGGCCGAACTGGTCCGCGACCACGAAACCCACTGCTCCGTCGCCGACCTGCTCCGCCACCTCCAAGCCCCCACTCCGGAATCCCCCGACCACCTCCGCCAAGCCGCTGCCTACGACGCCGCGCTGCGCGACCTGCTCCAGGAAAAAGCCGGACTCCCGCCGACACACCTCCCCTTCCTCCTGGGCCGCCCCTTATCCGAGGTGATCCTCGGGCTGCGCGGATGGTTGGCAAGGAGCGTGGGCCACTCAAAGAGGAATGTGGTTTGAAGCAAAACGTACGACAAAAAGGAAGCTTCAAACAAAAAAAGGGATTCAAGCCATTACAGCTTGAATCCCTTTAAATTTGTGGTGCCGAAGGGGAGAGTCGAACTCCCACGGGGGAACCCCCACTAGACCCTGAACCTAGCGTGTCTACCAATTCCACCACTTCGGCCCGAAGGAGAAGTGTCTACTCGCATCGGCTTCGGTTGGCAAGGGGTCAGTGCAAGAAAATTTATTTTTTTCCAGTGCCGCCGTGTCGGTCGTGACCGGTCCGCCCGGGACGGGCATCGTCACATGGTTGAAGGACGCGAGGGTTTCCGGTACGGATACAGGTTTCGCCGTTTCGCGAAGTCTTCCGATTTCGGGTTTCGGGAGACGGCGAACGACATACCTATCCGGTAGGAGAACCCCATCCTCATGCAGGTCTTGCGCACCCTGGAAGAAGCCCGCCAAACCGTTTCTCAATCCTGCGTCACCATCGGCAATTTCGACGGGGTCCACATGGGCCACCAGAAATTGTTGTGCCGGACGCGCCAAAAAGCCGCTTCCCTCGGTCTTCCCAGCGTCGCGGTCACCTTTGAACCGCACCCACTGCGGGTTCTGAGCGGATCACGGACGCCCCCGTTCATCACCTTGCCGCACCAAAAGCTGGAGTCCATCGCCTCCCTACGGCTCGACTACGCCTTTTGCATTGCCTTCACTAAGGACATGGCCAAACTGGAACCCGAGGAGTTCGTGCGGACCTATCTTCTGGAGGGTCTGGGCATGCGGGAGATGGTCATCGGGTACGATTACGCCTTTGGCCGCAACCGCAAGGGCGACTACGCCATGCTCCGGGAACTCGGGGCGCGGCACGGGTTTACCGTGGAGCAGATCGGGCCGGTGCTGATCGACGATGCGGTGGTCAGTTCGTCGCGAATTCGGGACATGGTTCAGGCCGGACTGATCTGGGAGGTCCGGCCTTTGCTCGGCCGGTTCTACCGGGTGGAGGGCAAGGTGGTTTCCGGGCGCAACCGGGGTGGTCGTCTGCTGGGCTTTCCCACGGCCAACCTGCAACTGCGCGACGAACTGTTCCCCAAGACCGGAGTCTATGCGGTCTGGGCCGAATCCGAGTGTCGGACATATCCGGCCGTGGCCAACATCGGCTACAACCCCACCTTTGGAAACGACGTGCTCTCCGTGGAGGTGCACATCCTGGATTTCGACCAGGACATCTACGACCGCGACGTTCGCGTCCACTTCGTTCAGCGGCTGCGCAGCGAACAAAAATTTCCGAACCTTGACGCGCTGATGGCCCGAATTCGCGAAGACATTGTCTTGGCCCGCCGCATTCTCGACTCCCCGGAGGCGCATCTGGTGGAAGCCAGGCAGTGCGTCTGACAGTGCGTCTGGCAGTCCGTTGAAAAACCTCCAATTGCCGCGTCGCCACAAAAAGTTCAAACTCTCACGTATGAAGAAATACGCTTCGACCTTGAGCTTTTCTTGCTCCTTGCACTTGGGATTTTTGAACGAACTGTCGAACAAAGACTCTTCACTAGCTGACTCGCCAGTCCATGTCTGTTTCTGAACCGCACATCCGGAAATGGACCCGCTTCCTCCATGCCGCGGGTCGGGGCGGGTCGGCCCGGTGGGTGTTGCTGGGCCTGCTGGCCGGGCTGCTCTCCGGGTTGGCGGCGGTGGTGTTTTTCGTCAGCCTGGAGGGGCTGCGCCACTTTTTTTTGGTGTACCTGGCAGGCCTGGACCTGCCTTTGCCCTCGGGGGAGGTCCTTTTTCACGGCGAACCGGGAACGTATCGCCCCTGGCTGGTCCCCATTCTCACCGCATCCGTGGGCGTACTGACCGGAATCCTGGTCAGCCGCTGGATTTCCGAACCCATGTCCGGCGGCACGGACGGCACGGACGCCATGATCAAGGCGTTCCACCGCCAGGACGGCCACATGCCCGTGCGCACGACCCTGATCAAAAGCGCCACCGCGGTGCTGACCATCGCCAGCGGGGGCAGCGCCGGACGGGAAGGCCCCATGGCCCAACTCGGAGGCTGTTTCGGTTCCCTGCTGGCCGATCGCCTCGGCTTGAGCGTCAAGGAACGGCGGATTCTACTGCTTTCCGGGGCCGCCGGCGGGCTGGGCGCGGTTTTTCGGGCCCCCTTGGGCGGGGCGATCACCGCTGTGGAGGTCCTCTACCGGGAAGACTTCGAGGCTGAGGCCATCCTGCCGGCCCTGATTTCCTCGGTCACCGCCTACTCCCTGTTCACCCTGTTCTTCGGCGCCGTGCCCATGCTGGAAACCCCGGACTTCCGCTTCCAGAGCGCTCAGGAACTGCCTTTTTACATCGTCCTGGCCCTGGTCTGCGCCCTGGCCGGACGGGCCTACCTCTCGACGTTTTTCTTCATCAAGCGCACTGTCTTCGAGCATATCCGGCAACGCGCCGGACTGGTCTGGTCCATGGGGCTGGGCGGGCTGCTGGTGGGCATGCTGGGGGTCGCCTTTCCGCCCGTGCTCAGCGACGGCTACGGCTGGCTGGAAATGGCCGTGCTGGGCCAGCTGTCCCTGGTGGTGATGCTGGCCGTATTTCTCGGCAAGACTCTGGCCACGTCCATCACCCTGGGCTCGGGCATGAGCGGCGGGATGTTCGCCCCGGCCCTGTTCGTGGGTGGGATGTGCGGCGGGGTGGTCGGGCAGGTCGGGCACTTGTTGCTCCCGGGCGTGGTCACCCAGCCCGGAGGGTACGTGCTGGTGGGCATGGCCGCGTTTTTCGCCGGAGTGGCCAACGCCGCGGTGGGCCCGCTGATCATGGTTTGCGAGATCACCCAGAGCTACGGCCTGCTGGCCCCGCTGATGCTGGCCTCGGCCCTGTGTCTGGTGATCAACCGCAACGTCTCGCTCTACGAGCACCAAGCCGAGAACAAGTTCGACTCCCCCGCGCACCGGGAGGACGCCACCATCAACGTCCTGGAGGAGCTGCGCGTTCAGGACCATTTCCGGCCCGGCCGGGTGATCATTCTGGAGGAGGGAACGACCTGGAGGGTCTTGATGGACGTCATCGCCAACACCAGCCAGTTCAACTTTCCGGTGCGCGGCCGCGACGACCGCATCACCGGCATCCTGTCCATCCAGGACGTGCGAACGATCCTTTATGAGCAGGATCTGTGCGATCTGCTGGTGGTCAAGGACGTGGCCCGCAAACCCGTGCTGCTCCGGCCCGAGGACTCTCTGTATACGGCCCTGATGGCCTTCGTGCAGGCGGATGTGGACCAGATTCCCGTGGTCCGGGACGAATCAGGAGACGACGCACATCACGTACTGGGCCTGATCAACCGCGAGGACGTCTTTCAGGCCTATACCCAGGCCATTCCGGAGGAAAAACGCCGTGGATGTTCACTTCGGTGACCACAGACAGCGCCCGCCCTTAACCGTGGCCCAGCCCAGGGGCAAACCGCGCCAGTACAGCCCAACCCGGCCCCCGGCCCACCCAGAAAGTCCGGTCGCGGCTCCTGAGGGCAAATCCAGACTCTGGCCTTGCAACAATTTTTTCAGGTCCCGCGCGTCGTCCAGGTTCACCCCATGACCGGGCCGGTACGCCGGCAGCAGCAGCCGCAACCGGGGGTTGAGCCGCAAGGTGCCGCCCGTCAGTCGGCCCAGGTCGAATCCCCGCCACCCCAGGGAAGGCGGCAAGGCCAAGCCATGAGACAAAGTCCATTCCGGCAGAAAAACCACCCGACCGTTGAAGTCCCGGAGTTCTCCCGGAGGCAGATGCTCCCAGGCTACGCCCTCCAAGCCGCGAAACTCGCCGGGCCGGATCACCGTGCCGGACGCGTCGTCCTTTTTCCTTCCCCTTCCACCATGGGATCGTCCGGCCGATTCCAGCGAAGCGGATCGTTCCCGCCGCCCTCCTTCGAAGCTTGCCGGAGGAGCCGCGGAACGGGCTTCGGAACATGTCAGGGCGGCGAAAAAAAAGCCCTGTCCCTCGCCGGCCTCGGTATGAACGTGCAGGCAGCCGTCGTCCTCGCCCAAAGCACTTGAAGGGGCATCGGGCCGGGCATGGGACAGGGCATGGGACAGGTCGAAGCCCGGCAGGGGATGCAGCGGGACCGGCGTCAGGCCGAGGTGCTCCACGGCCCAGCGGACCTGCTCCCGGTTCTCCCCCGGGTTGGTGGTGCAGGTGGAGTAGAGCAGCCGTCCGCCCGGAGCCAGCAGCGCGGCGGCCTTGCGCAACAGCTCGCGTTGCAGGGCGACCAGCGGCCCGAGCTTGTGTTCCGGCCACATTTCCAGAACACGGGGGTTGCGTTCCACGGTTCCCCATCCACTGCACGGAGGGTCCAACTGGATATGGGTGAACGAAGCTTCGGGCAAGGGCAATTCCTGTCCGGGACGGCCGCAGGTGGCCACCTGGATCAGGTTCAGGGCCGTCAAGTTCTGGCGCAGCGTCGCCAGCCGCCGCGGGTTGGGCTCGTTGGCCAGAACCATGCCGGAGGTGCCCACAAGTTGAGCCAACAAACCGGTCTTGCTGCCCGGGCTGGCGCACATGTCCAGCGCAGTGCCGCCTTGGGGCGGATGGAGCAAGAGCGGCGCGAGCATGGAGGAACGGTCCTGGATGTAGATCAGACCAAAAGCCGCGGCAGCGGAAGCTCCCAGCGGAGCCG
This sequence comes from Desulfonatronum zhilinae, assembly GCF_900182865.1. NCBI lineage: Bacteria > Pseudomonadati > Thermodesulfobacteriota > Desulfovibrionia > Desulfovibrionales > Desulfonatronaceae > Desulfonatronum > Desulfonatronum zhilinae. The sequence continues at coordinate 275,033 of NZ_FXUJ01000001.1, read as the reverse complement.
GTTCCTCCATCAGCCGGCGTGCCAGAGGGGAAAAAGGCTCCTGGGCGAAGACGTGGCCTTCGGCCCGCAGCAGTTCCTCCACCAGCCCGACGTGCTCAGGTCGGCAGACGATGCGAAAACTTCTCGGCATGCGGCCTGTTCTCTCCCGTATGTACGCAAATGATCATTTGCGTTGGTGAATGAAAGCGTCTAAAATGATTTTTTCGACTCTCCAAACAACAGTGGACCATTTCCGTTGATCGCCCCATTCTCCGAGCCCTTGCCCGATCCCGTTTCCGGCATGTCTCTTGACTCGCCTTTCACCTTTTCGAACCTAACGGCTTCCGGAGATGGTTCACGGGATATTTCAGCCGCGTTGTTCGCAGCCCTGTTCCAAGCCCTGGAGCACTGTCCGCCGAGTCGACGTTCCGCTGTACTCGACACCCTGGAGTCCAGACTGGGCGCGGTGGTGGACGACCTGTCCACGAAGCTGGAATTGCTGCTGGCTCCCGGAACACCGGATCGGGATAGGATTCATGGGTTGTGGCTGTTGTATCTCTCGCTAGTATCCCAACCCCGCGGCGACGTGCAAATGTGGATCGGACCGGATTTGTTCAGCGACGACGTCGAAAATCACCTCCGACTGCACCTTCCCGAAGGCCGACCTTCCGCCTTCCGGCCCGGACTTTCGGAGGAACTGGAAACCCTGGCCCAAACCATCGTCAACTCCGCCCGGGTCACGCTGAGCCGTCCCGGTCCCGGACAACTCGTCGTGATCCTGCGCGACGCGACCAGCCCGACATGATATCCCTCCCCGCCAATGTCAAGGAGACCTCCATGCGTCATTTCTTTCGTTTTTTGCTGATGGCCGTTGTTTTGTTCACCTGCGCGACGCCGCCCAAGGCGGTCCTGGCCGAGGAAGCCCTGAAGCGCTTCGCCGTGCTGCCCTTCACCGTGCACGGCCCGGACCAGTATGCCTACCTGGGGCAGGGCGTGCAGACCATGCTCACCTCACGGCTCAAGTGGGCCGAACGCTTTGAAGACGTGGACAGGCCCGTCATCACCCAGGTCGTTCCCACGACCCCGGCTTCCCAGGAAGAAGCCCAAACGGCGCTTGACGCCTTGGGCACGGACTATCTGATCTTCGGCAGCGTGACGATTCTCGGCGACCAAGCCAGTCTGGACGCTCATGTCCTGGACGTCCAGGGCAATGACTTTCCCTACTCCGCCCAGGTTCCTCTCAACGACCTGATTCCCGCGCTGGAAGGCGTGGCCCGGGAGATCAACGCCCAGGTCTTCGGCAGACGCCAGGAGCAGGCCGCCCAGCCCCAGGCGGGCCAACCAATCCAGGCCGCCGGGCCGAGCCATCCGGACCTGATCTACAACGAATACGGCCCGGAACGGAATCCCTACCACCTGAATCCGGAAATCCTGTACGCCGGCTCAGCGGATGCGCCCGGCCGCTGGCGCAGCCAGGCCCTGCCCTTCGCCTCCCTGGGCATGGCGGTCGGCGACGCCGACGGCAACGGCAAAAACGAGATATTCCTCCTCACGGACAACAAAGTCCTGGCCTACCACGTGGTGGACAACAGGCTGATGCCCCTGGCTGAATACGCCGCCCCAACCCGGATTCAGTGCCTGAACATCAACCTGTTGGACATCAACCGGGACGGTTCTCAGGAAATCATCGTCTCGGCGATTCTCGAAGAAGCTCCGCGCTCGTTCATCCTCAGCTTCGTCGACGGTCGCTTCACGCTCCTTGAAGACCGCATCCCCCTGTACATGAACGTGGTGCGCCATCCCCCGGACTACCGTCACGTCCTGATCGGACAGCGCCAGGGTCGCAATCGGCTCTTCGACTCCAGCGTGCACGAGGTGTTGCGTATGGACGGGCGTCTGGAACCGGGCACGCCTCTGAACCTGCCAAAGGAGGCCAACGTCTTTAATTTCACCTTTCTGCCCCAGGACAACGACTTCAAGATCGTCATCGCCGACCATCGCGACAAACTGCGCATCTTTTCGGCCACCAACAGCTTCCAGTCGGTCACCGAAGAGTCCTATGCAGGCTCGGCCCTCGGTCTGGTGACGGACGACTCCATGCCGGGCCTCGGCCAGCTCAAGGACGAGGAGATGCGGGACTACTACTACATTCCCTCGCGCTTGGTCCCGTTTCGTTTGGACCGAAACTCGCCCTGGAACCTGCTGGTCAACAGAAACATCTCTCTTTCGGCCCAGTTCTTCGCCCGCTACCGGTATTTCCCCCAGGGAGAAATCCACTCCCTGTTCTGGGACGGCATCAACCTGAACATCAACTGGAAGACCCGGCGCATTCGCGGCACGGTGGTGGATTACGGCCTGGCGGACGTGATGAACGACGGACGCACCGAACTTTTCGTCCTGGTGAACACCCACCCCGGAGTGACCGGGTTCACCCAACGCCGCACCGTGTTGCTGACCTACGCCCTGGACCTGGACACCGTGCCGGATACCGGGACCACGCTGGACATCGGCCTGGAATAGTACCGGATAGCCGTGCCGGGGGTCCAAGTCTGGACAGTGAGCGAACCCGAAGCCGGGCAGAAGCTGCTTCAGTTCCTCCAGCGCCGCCTGGCTGGCGCGGTCCCGGCTTCGGCCTTGCAGCGTTGGATCCGTACCGGCCAGGTTCGAGTGAACGGGTCCCGGGCCAAGCCCGGGACCCGTCTTGAAGCAAACCACCGCGTCCGCGTTCCGCCCCACGACCTGCCGGAACCAGGACCGTCCCCCGCTCCGGTTCTCGACAGCTCCGAAAACCACCTTCTCGACGTGGTGCATGAAGACCACGACCTGCTCGTCCTGGCCAAACCCAAAGGTCTCCCGGTCCACGCCGGGACCGGCCACCAGGACGGCGTCGCGGGCCGCCTAGCCGCTCGTTTCGCGGATCACCCCTGGAAGCCCGCCCTGGCTCACCGCCTGGACCGGGACACTTCCGGCCTGCTGGTCGTGGCCAAGACCTACGCCCGGCTCCAAGCCCTGCAAGACCTATGGCGTTCCGAAAAGGTTCGCAAAACCTACCTGGCCTGGGTCCAGGGACGCCCCTCTTGGCGCGAGCCCGCGCTGTTGCGGGACGAGACGGCCAAGGTCCGCACGGGCCTTGGTGAAAAAATGCGCGTCGGCGCGGGCAAACCTTCCCGGACCCTGGTCCGAACCCTCTTCCAGTCTCAGGACGCCGCCCTGGTCCTGGTCGCGCCGCTGACCGGGCGCACCCACCAGATCCGGGTGCAACTGGCCACCCGCGGTCATCCTCTGATCGGAGACGTCAAATACGGCGGCCCGGCCCGCCCCGGCGGCATGCTGCTCCATGCCTGGCATATCGTCTGGCCCGGTCAGGAATTTCATCTGCTCCCGAACTGGCCTCCCCCTTGGGCGTTGCCGTCCGAACTCTCCGTGGAGGCGCTGTCCGAGGCGACCCGCGACTTGGCTGAAAACCGCCCGAACAACGACATTTCCGCTCTCTGAAATACTCTTCAAGGATCACGGTACGCCATGGATATCTTTCTTCTGACGACGATCATCGCGGCGGCCCTGGTGGTGTTCATCGCTGGATGGCTGCGGGTGGACCTGGTGGGACTGCTGGTGCTGTCCGCCCTGGCCCTGACCGGTCTCGTCTCCCCGCAAGACGCTCTGGCCGGCTTCAGCAGTCCGGCCGTGGTCACGGTTTGGGCCATGTTCATTCTGTCCGCCGGGCTGACCCGCACCGGAGTGGCCCATCAACTGGGCAAGCCGCTGCAACACTTCGCCAAAGGCAGCGAGGCCGTTTTGATCATCGCCCTGATGGTGGCCGCAAGCCTGCTTTCCGCCCTGATCAACACGGTCACCGTGGCCGCGATTTTGTTGCCCGCGACCATGGAACTGGCCCGGCGCAGCGGTCGCCCTCCGTCAAGGCTGTTAATGCCCCTGGCCCTGGGCTGCCTGCTGGGCGGGCCGTTCACCGGGATTTCCACCCCGCCCAACATCCTGGCCACGGACGCCCTGCGCAACGCCGGTTACGCGCCCTTCGCCCTGCTGGACTTCACGCCCATCACCGCGGCCATCGTCGCGGCCGGGATCATCTTCGTGGTGCTCATCGGCCGCCGGATGCTGCCGACCCACAAGCCCGGACCGTCCGCGACGGGACAGCGGGGACGGTCTTCCGGGGCTTCCTACGAGATGGACTCCCATGTTTTCTCCATCACCATCCCGGCCGACTCCCCCCTGGACGGCCGCACCTTGGCCGAAAGCCGGATCGGCTCGGCCCTGTACCTGACCGTGGTGGCCCTGCAACGCAAGGGCGTGTTGATGCTGGCCCCCAGGGCCACGGACGTGCTCGAGGCCGGAGACACCGTCATCGTACATGGGCAACCGGAACAGCTCCAACGCTTCCACGGCGACCAGCACCTGCGGGTGGAACCGCTTGGGCATCTGGACGCTCTGTTTTGCGAGCGCACGGCCATTGTCGAAGGCCATGTCGGCGAGCAGTCCCCTCTGGTCGGAACAACCCTGGCCCAAAGCGGCCTGCGGCGGGAGCATCTGGTCCAGGTGCTGCGCGTCCGCACGGTCGAGGGTCGGACCCTCAGGCATCCGCAGTATCACCGCTTCACTCCGGGAGACCGCCTCCTGCTCCAAGGGGAGCGGGAGCCTCTGGACAAGCTGGTTCAAAACGGGATTATCACGGACCCGATCCCGATTCAGACCGGCCCCTTGCGAAATTTGAGGGAAGCTCCCAATGAAAGTTCGGGCGAACTTCGGAGCGTGCTTCCGGGCGGCGAGGTCCACTTTCTGGCCGTGCGGGTGCCGGAGGGCTCGGTACTGGCCGGACGGGATCTGATGGACAGCCGGTTGGGCAACGCCTTCGGCCTGACCGTGGTCAGCATCCTGCGGGACGACGCCATGGTCTGCATGCCCGCGGCCAGTGAAATCGTCCGCCCCGGCGACCTGCTCGTGTTACAGGGCACGGAACGGGACCTGGAGCTGCTGCAAGGCTTGCAGGAACTGACCATCGCCGAGCAGGACAGCGAGCTGCTGGCCGAGCTGGAATCTCAACAGGTGGCCGTGACCGAAGTCCTGCTTTCACCGCGGACCTCCCTGGCCGGAAAGACCCTGGCCGATTTGATGTTTCGGGATCAGTACGGGGTCAGCGTCCTGGCCGTCTGGCGCAAGGGGCGGGCCCATCGGACCGGACTGCAGGACCTGCCCCTTCAGTTCGGGGACGCCCTGCTGGTCCACGGCCCCCGGCGCAGCCTGGAAGCCATTGCCCGCAATCCCGACTTTCTCGTGCTCGACCAGTCCGCGGCCCAGGCCCCGCGTCTGGAAAAGGCTCCCATCGCCGCGACGATCATGCTCAGCGTGGTGCTCAGCGCCATCTTCGGCCTGTTGCCCATTGCCATCGCCGCCCTGGTGGGCTCGACCCTGATGGTCCTCCTCAAATGCATCAGCATGGACGAGGCCTACCGAGCCATTGAGTGGAAGGTCGTCTTTTTGATAGCCTGCATGCTCCCCCTGGGCGTGGCCGTGGAGAACACCGGCGCGGCCCAGATGGGTGCCGAGGCTCTGCTCGCCGTGGTCGGAGACCTCGGCCCCCGCTGGGTGGTCGCGGCCCTGTTCCTGGTCACGGTGCTCGGCACCCAGGTCATCCCCACCGCTGCCCTGGTGGTCCTGATGGCCCCGGTGGCCCTGACCACCGCCGAAACCCTGGCCATCTCGCCCCAATTGCTGATGATGACCGTAGCCATGTCCGCCTCCTCCAGCTACGCCAGCCCGCTGTCCCATCCGGCCCACCTGCTGGTAATGAGTCCCGGCGGCTACCGCTTCGTGGACTACCTGAAACTGGGCGTTCCCCTGACCATCATCTCCATGCTGGTCTGCGTCTGGCTGCTGCCGGTTTTCTTTCCGGCATAGATTCGGCTGTAGTCGGGCAAACCCGTTCTTATCGAAATCGGTATCGAAGTCGAAAAATACTGGTAACTACTCAGCACAGAGAAATTCTGTTGCCGGGGTCGGAATCGGAATCGTAATTACAGCACCTCGTAGGATATGACGTTCATTTCGATTTCGATTTCGATTTCGATCAGGATTTCGATACCGATCCTAATAGCGTGTGAGAATCGAGAACAAATCTCCCATGTTCGGCTGTAGTCGGTTGCTTTGCTTGATGGAGTTGGATAACGGGAAAGTGTATACACGGTTTTCCAGGTAACCGACCGATCCGTGATCGATCAATTCAAAACGTCGAGAGAGCACCGAGAAATCAGCATCGAAAAAAGGAGGCGCGTCATGTCGTACAACTGGGGACCACTCTTCATCGTGCCCACCGAGGTGTCTCAGGTCTACTCCGGCACGATTCTGCTGCGTGAGGATCTGGACAGGGAATTACTGGCCAAGCAATTGGCGAAACTGAACATCAAGGGCCCGGTTAACAGGATTACCAACCCCTGGTATTACCGGAAGAAAGGCGAAAGCACCTGGGTGAAGATCGGAGAGTCCGAGGACCAGGACACGTATTTTCCGGTCCGATGGGACACCTCCGCCCTGGAGGATGGAGAGTATGAAGTCATGGGCTTCATGCACGTCTTCGTGAAGCAGGAAGGAGGCCAAGAAATCAGCATCGCCCGCCAAAACGTCGTGGACGTGACGGTCAAAAATTGAAATCAACGCGGAGAGGCCCGGATCGCACGGGTCTCCCCGCGTTACGTTCGATCAACCCACCAGCTATCAAGGAACGTCGTTATGCGGCTCCATGCATCTTCTTCTCCGAAGATTACCCTGCACCCGACCCCCGCCGTTATCATCCTGCTCGCCCTGATCACCGTCTACATGCCGATCCCGGCGGCGGCGGATCAAACAGCGGACCAAGCGTCTTCTTCCATCCCTGAATTCATCCCTCGAACCATCGCCGGAATGGAGTTGGTCGAGCTGATCGACGGCCGGCGCGCCGCCGCGATCATCAACCGGATGCATCACGGGGACGTGGCCACCCAAGCCAACTACATTGCCGAATACAAAGGGCCTCCGGGTTCGGCCACGTATTACGTTTCCCTGTACGACGATCCTCGACGGGTCGTGACGGACATGGAAGAGATGGCCGAGATCATGGCCAAGGAAGGCCACGGCTTTTCTCACCTGATGCCCCGCGTCAAAAACGACGTCGTTTTCTACATGGCCCTGGGCCAGGGGCAGGCTCACTATTTCTTCGCCAGGGACCTCGAACTGGTCTGGCTGGCCGTGGACGTGGACGTGGCGGAACTGGCCATTGAAGACGTGCTGTAGTTTGAAATCATTACCGCGAAATCGAACGGCAATTGACCGAACAGGACGCTCGCATCATGCCCATTGACTCCAACCTGCTCCGGGTCACCGTGGACCTTGGCGCAATCCAGGATAATTTTCGGCTGTTGCGCTCCCGGGGGACCGGGCTGATCGCCGTGATCAAATCCGATGCCTACGGTCACGGATTGATCCCCGTTGCCAAAGCCTTGGCGGAGAGCGGGGCGGACTGTTTCGCCGTGGGTACGGTGGCCGAGGCGACCCGATTGCGCCCGGAGGTCCGGGGGACCGTGTTCGCCCTGCTGGGTCCCCAGTCCTCCGAAGAGGCCCGCGAGGCGGTGCAACGCGATATCGTGCCGGTAGCCGCGCGACACGACCAGTTGACGTGGCTCCAGACCGCCGCCGACGCGACAAAGCGCCGGGCCGCGGTGGCCCTGAAGTTCGACACGGGTATGGCCAGGCTGGGCTTTAACCATGCGGAGGTGGACATGGTCCTGGAGACCCTGGCCCACTGCCGCGATGTGGAACCTCGGTGGCTGTTCAGCCACCTCGCCACCGCGGACGACCCCGACCAGGCGGAATTCGTCCGGGAACAGGCGACCCGGTACCTGATCGTCCAGGCCCGTCTCCAGTCCGGCCTCACGACCGCTGGAATACTCCCACGCTGCTCCCTGACCAATTCCGCGGGGCTCCTGGCCTATCCTGAACTGGCCTGGGACCGGCAGCGACCGGGCATCGCCCTTTACGGGGCCAACCCATTCCACGGCACTGAATTGGAATATCTGGGCCGAGATCTGCGCCCGGCCATGCGCGTCCAGGCTCCGGTGCTGGCCGTGCATCCCCTGGCCAAGGGGGCGTCCATTTCCTACGGACGGACCTTTGTCGCGGACCGGGACAAGACCGTGGCCGTGGTCGCCGCCGGGTACGCGGACGCCTATTCACGGGGTTTGTCGAACAAGGGCTGGATGCTGCTGCGCGGTCAACGGGTCAAAGTCCTCGGCCGGGTGTGCATGCAGATGACCGCCGTGGACGTGTCCCACGTTCCCGGCGTCGTGCCCGGAGACATGGCCGTGCTGCTGGGGCCGGACGAAGGTGACGCGATTACGCCGGAAGAACTGTCCTCCTGGTGGGAGACAATTCCGTATGAAGTCTTCTGCATGCTGGGAATGAATCCGCGGGAATACGTCGCCTCGTCCGAGGCGAGTCAAGGAGACCTCGATCATGCTTGATCGGATACGTCACCATCAGCCTGGGGATGATCATGACTCGCTGCGACCAGACCACCACGCCGGATAAGTTCGTGGCCCGGGCCGACGAACAGCTTTACCGGGAGAAATCCCAGGGTCGAAACCGGGTCTGCCTTGCCCTGGGGATGGATGATTTCGCGAAATCAACGTGCTGAGGGACATGGAGGACATCGAGCATGCGACGCATTTTTCTGATTTGCCTGGCCATCATGGTTTTCCCGTTCACCGTCTCCACGGCGGCCGGGGAGTTGCGCCTCGCCGTCTACCCCATGACCGACCCCCAGAAACTGCTTCCGCCCATGCGCATCCTGGCCGAGTACCTCAGCGATCGGACCGGGGAAACCATCACCCCGACCATCACCCGTGACTACAATGAAATGGTCCTGCGCCTGGAAGACCGCTCCGTGGATATCGCCTGGCTCAACCCGGTCAACTACCTCAAACTCAAAGAGCGGCTGCCCGCCCTGCAATATATCGCCACCTACATGGAATTCAACCAGGACGCCGGGGAGGTCATCCCCTACTACCACTCCTACATTATCACCTTGAAAGAGAGCGCGATCACGGAATTATCCCAGGCCCAGGACAAAAGAATGGGTTTCACGGACACGGGGTCCACCTCCGGCTACGCCTACCCGGCCATGATGCTCCGCAACCTGGGCATTGAGCCGGAGACGTACTTCCGCAACGTCTTTTTCCTCAAACGCCACGACCGGATCATCGAGGCCCTGGTGGCCGGCTCCATCGACCTGGGCGCGGTTTCCGACGGAACCTACCACAGCGCGGTTCAGACCCACGGAGACATCTTCCGGGTCCTGCTCAAATCCGACCCCATCCCTCTGGACGCCATCGTTTCACCGGGCCACATCACCCCGGAGCGGGCGGCCATGTACCAAGAAGCCCTGGACGCCATGCCACTGGACCATCCCTTCAATACGGCCATGAAAGAGATGCTCGGCTGGCCCGCGGCCGGTTTTTCCGTGCTGGACGATTCCCTGTACGACGGCTTCCGCGAAGCCCTCCGTTAGCCCCTGCCCTCGAGCTGACCAGGAGAAGCGGCGCATGGCCCTGAGCGTGAAGATCATGCTGTTGGTACTGGTCCCCTTCAGCCTCTTGCTGGGGGTGAATACGCTGTTCATTCGCCAGTCCGCGCTGCTCCACGACCAAGCTCTGGAGGACCGGGCCGATCTGCAGGCCCTGGCCGTCCAACACTCCGTAAACAGCCTGATTCAGGAAGCCGACTTTTCGGCCACGGTGCTGGCCTCTTCCACCGACGTCGCCCATGCCGTGGAGACGTCGGACAACCACATGCTTTTCGAATGGAGCAACCAGCTTCGAGGGCGAAGCGACATGGTCGTGGTCACGGATACCTTCGGAACGGTCCTGGCAAGGGCCCCGGACGAGTTTCGTTTCGGGGACGACCGCTCCGAACTGAAAGCGATCCGGCGGACCCTGCAAGAGGGCGAATACCGCAATACCGACATCGTGGACGGGAAGCTGAGCTGGGTTTCCGGGCAAAGAATCGACAAGTACGACGACATCTCCCTGGGCGCGGTCCTGATGGTCATCCACATCACCCCGGAACTGCTCCGGACGTTTACGGATCACCCAAACATCACCCTGGAATTCCGGGAAGGCGACCAACTCATCGCGTCCGCTCCGCAGCCGGGGGACATCCGCCATCAGCGCTATATCTGGCGAGACCAGCTCGGCGATCCCCGCAGTCCGTCCCGGATGACCATGTACCTGAGCGAAGACACGGCGGATCTAAGCCTGGCTCAGCTCAAACGGCAGATGTTCATCGGACCGCTGTTGACCGGTACGATTCTCCTGCTGGGCCTGATCTTCTTTCTACGCCGCTACATGCGCCCCTATTCCCTGGTCGTGGATGCCATGCTCGGCCATGCCGAACGCCCCGAAGACGCCGGAGCGTTCCGGACCAATCTGCGAGTCTTGGGACGGGACCCCGATCACGGAGCGGGTCGGATCGCTCGGGCCCTGCTTCGACTCCTGGATCAAATCGCCGAAGGGACCGCAAAAAACGAACGTTATACCTGTGAACTGACCGAGGCCATGGAGGCCCTGCGGGAAAAGGAACGTTCCCTGCAAAGCATGACCGACAACCTACCCGGATTCGTCTACCGGTGTCGCAACGACCCGAACTGGGCCATGCTCCACGTCAGCGCCGGATGCTTTCAGATCACCGGGCACCACCCCGAGGACTTTCTCTCCGGTCGCGTCGTGTTCAACCAGCTGATCGTGCCGGAGCTGCGCGAGCAAATCTGGCACAAATGGCAACCGATTCTCACCAACCGGGATGTCTTTGAGGAAGAGTTCCCCATCATCCGCGCGGATGGAGGCAAGCGCTGGATCTGGGAACGGGGCCGGGGCGTCTTTTCCAACGATGGCGAACTGCTGTTTCTGGAAGGCTTCATCATGGACGTTACGGATCGCCGTTTGGCCGAAGAACAGCTCAGACAATTGAACGACGATCTCCGCCTGGCGGCCGGGAACGCCGAACTGCTGGCCCGCCAGGCCGAGGCGGCCAGCCGGGCAAAAAGCGACTTCCTGGCCAATATGAGCCACGAAATCCGCACGCCCATGAACGCGATCATCGGCATGTCCCATCTGGCCCTCCTCACGGAACTGACGCCCAAGCAAAAGGACTACATGGCCAAGATCGATTTCGCGGCCAAATCCTTGCTGGGCATTATCAACGATATCCTGGACTTTTCCAAGATCGAGGCCGGCAAAATAACACTGGAGCACACGCCCTTTCGCTTACGGGACGTTTTGAACAACATGGTGTCCATGGTCGGATTCGCGTCTCGGGAAAAGCAGATCACCCTGGACGTCACCGTTGACCCGAACACACCGGACCTCTTTGTCGGCGACCCCCTGCGCCTCGGCCAGGTGCTGACCAACTTGACCATCAATGCCGTCAAGTTCACGCTGCGAGGCGGGGTGCGGGTGCACGTGGAACAGATTCGTAAGGACGACGTTCACGGTTCACGACGAAACGGCAAGCCCGAAAGCGTTGAGCTGCTTTTCACCATCCAGGACACGGGCGTCGGCATCGAACCGGAGAAACTGCCCAGTCTTTTCCAGCCTTTCTGGCAGGCGGACACCTCCACGACGCGCAAGTTCGGCGGCACCGGCCTGGGCTTGCCCATCAGCAAGCAGTTCGTGGAAATGATGGGCGGGACCATCCGGGCGGAAAGCGAACCAGGCAAGGGCAGCACCTTCTCCTTCACGGTCCGCCTCGATCTCGCCGACCCCGCCGCCATCAAGCAAAATCACACGCCACCCTCCGAAACCCGCTCAGCGCATGAAATCGCCGACGCCTCCCGCCTATCCGGTCGGCGCGTGCTGGTGGTGGAGGACAATGCGCTGAACCGGGACTTGCTCGTGGAACTGTTGACCGACCTGGGCCTGTCCGTGGACATCGCGGTCAACGGCCAAGAAGGCTTGCGCCGGGCGACATCGGAACAGTACGACCTGATCCTGATGGACATTCAAATGCCGTTGGTGGACGGGCTGGAAGCGACGAAGCGCATTCGCGCATTCGAGGTTCATGAAGAGGTTCACGGTTCACGGTTCAACGGTTCAGCGGTTGACGGTATTGGTGTAGGGGCGCACCGCGGTGCGCCCGACGGAGTCGCGCCAAATGCAACATATTCCGGCGCTACCCGGGCCCCAACCGTGAACCGTGAACCCGGAACCGTGAACCATGATCGGCGAACGCCGATCATCGCCATGACCGCCCATGCCATGGTCGACGACCGCCGAAAAAGCCTGGACGCCGGCATGGACGACCACCTGACCAAGCCTGTGGAGCCGGAAGTGCTCAGGCAGGCCTTGTTGCACTGGATACCCGCGAAAGGTGGAAGTCGGGGGTTAGAGGCCAGGAGTCAGGAGTCAGAGGTCGACAGTCAGGAAATGAATGGCGGAATGATCGCGAATCCTCCCCTTCAACCCTCAGCCTTCCCCCCCCAGCCCTCCCTTCCCCTCTCCCTGCCGCCCTTCGATATTCCCAGAGCTTTGGCGCGCTGCAACGGCAAAACGGCCCTGCTGCGCAAACTGCTGCTCTCTTTCGGGAAGGAGTACGAGGGCGCCATGGCCCGATTGCGTGGGCTGATCAAGGAAGGAGACACCGCCGATGCCCGGATATTGGCCCATTCCCTGAAAGGCGTGGCCGCGACGCTGGAGGCCCGCGACCTGTCGGAAGCGTCCAAGGCCGTGGAAATGGCCCTGCGGGCCGACCAAACCGTCGACCTGGACCAGTTGTTGAGCCGGATGGAGGCCGAACTGAACACCGCCCTGGACGCGGTCAAGCGCCTTGCAGAGTCGTCCGGCGATCCACTTCCCGAACTGTCCGGCACGGCCTCCGCGACCGCGTCGAACGGGTCACTGGACCGCGATTCGAATGTGACATCATCACCATTCAGGAGGCGACTCCCATGAAAAAACTGCCCATCGGCATCCAGACGTTCGAGAATATGATTCGAGAGAACTTCGCGTATGTCGATAAAACTTCGTTTGTCGCCGGACTTCGCGATGAGGGGAAATACTACTTCCTCTCCCGGCCCCGACGTTTCGGAAAAAGCCTCTTGCTCAGCACCATCAAGGCCGCGTTTCAGGGCAAGAAGGAGCTGTTCCAGGGGCTGTATCTGGAACACAATTGGGACTGGGAGACCGTCCATCCGGTGGTTCATGTCAGCTTCGGCTCCGGGGTGACGCGCAGTCTGGATGAGCTCCAAGGGGCGTTTTCCTATATCCTGGATGAGCATGCCAAGGCCTACGCGATCACCTCCGTTTACACGGACCTGCGAACCCGGTTTGCCGACTTGATCAAGACCCTGCACGACACGTTCGGTCGGCAAGTTGTCGTCCTGGTGGACGAGTACGACAAGCCGATCCTGGACAACATTGAAAACCCGGACTTGGCCCGAGAAGTGCGCGAAGAGCTGAAGAACTACTATTCGGTTATCAAGGATTCGGACCCATACATCCGTTTCGTGTTCATCACCGGGGTGTCCAAGTTCAGCAAGGTGTCCTTATTCAGCGGTCTGAACAACCTCAATGACATCACCCTGGACAAACGCTATTCCGCTCTTTGCGGGTATACCCAGGAGGATCTGGAGACCGTTTTCGCCGACCGGCTTCACGGCGTGGACCTGGAGCAGATCCGGCTGTGGTACAACGGCTACAACTGGCTGGGCCGGGAGGTTTATAACCCTTTCGATATCCTGCTCTACCTCGATTCCCAGGAACTCCGGCCCTACTGGTTTGAAACCGGCACGCCGACGTTTCTGGTCAAGCTGCTCCAGCAGGGAAAATACCATATTCCGGCCCTGGAGGATCTGACGACCAGCGAAAAGCTCCTGGGCAGCTTCGATGTCGAGGCGGTGGAGGTGGAGACCCTGCTTTTCCAGACCGGCTATCTGACCATCAAATCCGTCCAGCAACTGGCCGGAACCCGGCGGTTTCGCCTGGGCTACCCCAACCTGGAAGTCAAGCAGAGCCTGACCGACGCCCTCCTGCCTCGCCTGACCGGGGTGCTTGCCGCGTCGGAAGCAGCCAAGTTCGACGCCTACGACGCCTTGGCCGCCGTGAACCTCGACGGGCTGCGCTCCATCTTCCACGCCTTTTTCGCCTCCATCCCCGCGGACTGGTACCGCAAGAACCAACTCGCCGGATACGAAGGCTATTACTCCTCCATCTTCTATTGCTATTTCGCGGCCCTGGGCCTGGAGGTCATCCCGGAAGACACTTCCAGCCACGGACGGATCGACCTCACGGTCAAGCTGGACAACCGGGTCTTCATCTTCGAATTCAAGGTGCTGGGCAAGAACGCCGCCCCGGGATCGGCCCTGGATCAGATCAAGCGCAAGGGCTACGCGGACAAGTACGCGGCCCTGGGGACGACGGTCTACCTGATCGGCGTGGAATTCGAGCCCGAGGAGCGGAACATTGCCGGGTTTGCGTGGGAAGAGGTGGAGAATGCTTCATGACATCATTGGCCATGTCCGTTTTTCATGAGAGCCCGCAGGGTACCGTTGGCCTTCTTTTTTTAAATCATCTTGCTTTTTCTTTCTCCATGCATGACAATGTAATTCACAAAGAAAAAGGAGGCCTGATCATGGCTGCAAACCAGCTGGTACAAGCGCGTATCGACGGCGCGATCAAGGAAGAAGCCGCGTCGGTTTTGGCCGCGATGGGACTTACCGTGTCCGACGCGGTGCGGCTGCTGCTCACAAAAGTTGCACAAGACAAGGCGTTGCCTTTCGAGCCTTTGATTCCGAACACGACGACGATTCAGGCGATGAAAGATGCTCGCGCTGGTCGCGTTACGAAAGCCGCGAACCTCGAATCTCTTTTTCATGATCTCAATGCGGGCCCTTGACTATACCCGCCAGTTCAAACGCGACTATAAACGCGAAAAAAAAGGTCGGCATCGAATCACGCTTGATGCCGACCTTCACGTCGTCTTGTCTCTACTGCTAAGCGACCATTCGCTGGAAGCGCAGCACCGCGACCACGCCTTGGCCGGTGATTGGAGCGATCATCGGGACTGCCATATCAAGCCCGATCTCGTGCTGATCTACCAAAAGCCCGACAGTGACACGCTGCGCCTGGTGCGCCTCGGCTCTCATTCTGAACTCGGCCTCTAATCGAACCGGGGGTGTCTCCGCAGTGAATTTGATTTGTTCCCGTGGCTGACCTTGTCCTGGTTTGGAGGGAACCAGGGCTTGACGCTGTTTCCTTTGCCAACTATGTCTAGCGCATTCATAGACATTAAGCCGACTCCATGAAGATACCCACGAAAATTCGGTACGGGCTGCGCTTTCTGCTGGACGTGGCCGAGCACGGCGACCAGGGCGTGGTCACCCTGCGCGAGGCGTCGCGGCGGCAGGGCATTTCCCAGAAGTATCTCTGGCAGGTGGTGGCGCCCTTGAAGGCCGCCGGGCTGATCACCGCGGAACGGGGCAAGGACGGCGGGTTCCGGCTGGCCCGCGAGCCCGGCGATGTGACGATCCGGGACGTGTACACGGCCATTGAGGGAGACTGCGCTTTGGTGGGATGCCTGACCCGGCCCGAAACGTGTCCGCGCCACGAGCACTGCGAAGTCCGCGATGTCTGGGATGAAATCAGCCAAGGACTGGGGGATCTGATGCACGGAATCACCCTGAAGATAATTCTGGAGCGGGAAAGGAAGCGGCGAACCGCCCAGGGACCGGATTACAGCATCTGAGCCCGCCAAAAAGAGGAAGGAGGCCGCGTCACCATCAACCTTACGGGAGCATCGTCATGAACGGACTGGAAACCATCGCCCTGCACGCCGGGCAAGTACCGGACCCAACCACCGGGGCTCGGGCCGTGCCCATCTACCAAACCACTTCCTATGTGTTCCGGGACAGCGCCCATGCCGCGAATCTTTTCGCGCTCAAGGAGTTCGGCAACATCTACACCCGGATCATGAACCCCACCACGGACGTCTTCGAGAAGCGCATCGCTGCCATCGAGGGCGGCACCGGAGCCCTGGCCACGGCCTCGGGCATGGCGGCCATCACCTACGCCCTGCTGACCATCACCCAGGTCGGCGACGAGATCGTGGCCGGCGACAACCTCTACGGCGGCACGTACCAGCTCTTTCACCACACCATGCCCAAACTGGGCCGGACCGTGCGCTTCGTGGACGCCGACGACGTGGAGGCGTTTCGCGCGGCCATCACCGACAAAACCCGGGCCCTGTACATCGAGACCATCGGCAATCCCAAGCTGAACGTACCGGATTTCGAGGCCCTGGCCCAGGTGGCTCACGACGCCGAAATCCCGCTGATCGTGGACAACACCGTGGGCGTCGGCCTGTTCCGGCCTTTTGACCACGGCGCGGACATCGTCGTGTCCTCGGCCACCAAGTACATCGGTGGCCACGGGACCTCCATCGGCGGGGTGATCGTGGATTCCGGCAAGTTCGCCTGGAACAACGGCAAGTTTCCGGAATTCACCGAGCCGGATCCGGGCTATCACGGGCTGGTCTACTGGGACGCCCTGGGCGACGTCCCGGGCATGGGCAACGTGGCCTTCATCCTCAAGGCCCGGGTCAGTTGGCTGCGGGACACCGGGGCGGCGCTGAGCCCTTTCAACGCCCACCAATTCCTGATCGGCCTGGAAACCCTGACCCTGCGCCAGGCGCGTCACTCTCAAAACGCCCTGGAAATGGCCCGCTGGCTCGCCGCCCATCCCTCCGTGGCCTGGGTCAATTACCCCGGCCTGCCGGACAGCCCGAACCACGCCATGGCCGGCAGATATCTCAAGAAGGGCTTCGGCGGCATTCTCGGCTTCGGAATCAAGGGCGGCACACAGGCCGCGACGCGATTCATCGATTCGGTCCAGTTGCTCTCGCACCTGGCCAACATCGGCGACGCCAAGACCCTGGTCATCCATCCGGCCTCCACCACGCACCAGCAATTGACCGCCGAGGAGCAGGCCGCCACCGGCGTGACCCAAGACTACATCCGCCTGGCCGTGGGCCTGGAGCACGTGGACGACCTGAAGGCGGACATGGACCAGGCCCTGCGCAAGGCCGTCAATTGAATCATCCGGGGCAACTCTGTCCTCAACAATCCAAGTCGGTATCGAAATCGAAATCGAAAACAAAACACACGACTCCACAATGACGTCGGTTTCTTGGACTTGACCTTTGATTTCGATTTCGATCACGATCACGATCACGATTTCGATTTCGATACCGATACCGATCATATAACGTGTGAGAGTTGGGAGCGAAATTGCCTTGCTAAAAACTCTCCCTCCGGAGGAACATCATGGCCCGCATCTATGACGACAATTCCCTGTCCATCGGCAATACGCCTCTGGTCCGGCTGCAACGGATCATCCCCAACAAGAAGGTCAAGGTTCTGGCCAAAGTCGAGGGCCGCAACCCGGCCTATTCGGTGAAATGCCGCATCGGCGCGTCCATGATCTGGGACGCGGAAAAGCGTGGTCTGCTGGGACCGGACACGGAGATCATCGAACCCACCAGCGGCAACACCGGCATCGCCCTGGCCTACGTGTGCGCGGCCAAAGGCTACAAGCTGACCCTGACCATGCCCGAGACCATGAGCGTGGAGCGGCGGCGGGTCCTGGCCGCGTTCGGTGCGAAGCTGATCCTGACCCCGGGGCCGGAAGGCATGAAAGGGGCCGTGGCCCGGGCCGAAGCCCTGGCCGCGGAAGACCCCAAGCGTTGGTTTCTGCCGCAGCAGTTCATGAACCCGGCCAATCCGGCCATTCACGAGGTCACCACCGGCCCGGAGATCTGGAACGACACCGACGGGGAGATCGACGTGTTGATCTCCGGCGTGGGCACCGGCGGGACCATCAGCGGCATCTCCCGGTTCATCAAGCACCAGAAGGGCAGGCAGATTCTGTCCGTGGCCGTGGAACCCAGGGAAAGCCAGGTGATCTCCCAGACCCTGGCCGGAGAGGAACTCAAACCCGGCCCGCACAAGATCCAGGGCATCGGCGCGGGCTTCATCCCCAAGATCCTGGACCTGTCCGTGGTGGACAGGGTCGAAGCGGTGGAAAGCATGGAGGCCGTGGAGTTCGCCCGCCGCCTGGCCCTGGAAGAGGGTCTGCTCTGCGGCATCTCCTGCGGCGCCGCCGCGGCCGCCGCGGCCCGCCTATCCACCCAGCCGGAATTCGAAGGCAAAACCATGGTGGTCATCCTGCCCGATGCCGGAGAGCGCTACCTGTCCACCGTGTTGTTCGAGGGCATCGGTTGAGTTCTTTTCGCTGAACACCACCAACTTTTTCACCCTGCGCCGCGCCGGGGGGTCGATTCTTCTCGACCTCCCGGCGCTTTTTTATTCCTTGCCTTAGCAACTAAGTGCACGTTTTTTAAATATGTTAGACTTCATAAGAAGTATTCATGTTTCTTGTGCTTCGACAATGTCGCTTTTCAAATCAGATGCGAATCGAGCAAAATTGCCCTTAAAAAGGAGATCTCAGGTAGTTTCAACCACCTTCCCTTTTTGCTAGAAATCCTCAAAACTCTGAAAAGAAATACGACCACCATAAAAGATCAGTATGGATAAAGCCGGAACTCTTTCGCGATCCTTTGGCAGCCGACTTAAATACTTGCGCATGCTCAAGGGCATGACTCAGGGAGAATTGGCTGCCCGTGCCGGATTGAGCGTCAAACATGTCGGACAGATCGAACGGGGTGCGGCTTCCCCTTCCTTTGCGCTGATCCAGGAATTTGCCCAAGCCCTGGATACCCCGCCGCTGAACTTCTTTCTGCACTTTGAGCACGTACCATCGGACCAGGAAACGTCGGACCTTGCATCGAAAGATGAATCCCGCACGCCGTCCGGCAAGCAACTTTGCGTTTCGATCCGTTTGGCGACCTGGGCTACAGGCGGGCCGAGCCTGAAGCCGTTCTGGTCCGACTCCTTGTACGCCATGCTTGGATACGCGCCTTTTTCCATCAGGCCCACGGTCAAGCGGTTCCTGAAGCATGTCCGTTCGTCCCAGCAAGAAGCCGCGGCCCGCTTTCTGGAAACGGCGCTCAAAGGACAAGCGGATTCCAGCATGTTGGTCGACATCGTGACCAAGCATGACCAGGAGCGGAAGTTGATGCTCAATCCGGAAACGTTCCTGACCACCCCGAAAGCCCCACCGGCAACGCAACTGATCATTCAGGACGTCACCGACTGCGTGGCCTTGAACCGGGCGGTCACGCTTCGCCAGGATGAGCTGGAAGCATATGTCGTCAAAAAAAATCAGGATATCAACGAAGCGGCGGGCAAGTACAAACTGGAAGCCGAGCATCGCAAAAAAGCCGAAAAAGGGCTGCGCGTTTTTGAACAAATGGTGGACAGTTCCCACGACGCCCAGGCGTTTGTCGACGCCGACGGCGTGATCGTCGCGGTCAACAGGCAATATGAAGCCCTGATGGGGGTGTCGGCCGATGAAGTCGAGGGCAGGCAATGGACTGAGTTCCTGATCGACTATTGGGGCCGGGAGGACTTTGAGAGGGTTATGCGGCCCAGAGTCGAAAAAGCGCTTACCGGTGAAGAGCAGTGCTCTTTTCACGAGTGGCGAATCTACAGGGACGGCAGCCGCAAATACGTTCACGTTATTTACACCCCTTGCCGGAGGAACGGAGACGTCGCCGGTGTGGTGGTCACGATCCATGACCTGAGCTCTTTCATGGAGATCCATGAACGTCTCGAACAGCGCGAGCGTCTGCATCGTCAGGTTTTGGAAACGGCCAATGAAGGAATCGTCATGGTGGACGCGGAGCAGCGAATAACCTTCGTCAACCCGAATATTGAGACATTGTTGGGGTACACTTCCGAGGAAATGCTGGATACTTTCGCACTTGCATATGTTTATCCGGAAGATTTGGATATTGTGCATGCCCAAACCATCAAAAACCGTGCCGGAAATAATGTTCGTCACCTCATCCGCTTGGTCCATAAAAATGGTCACGCAATTTGGACCTTGCATTCCGCTTCACCACTCATCGACTCCCAGAAGAAGTTCAACGGCACCCTGATCATGATGATGGACGTCACCGAGTTGAAGCTCTTAAACGAGTCGCTTCAGAAACGCGATGAACTTGTGGAACTGATGGCCGAAGCCACAGTAAGCCTGCTGCGGGAGAGGGATCAGGAACAGGTGATCTCGGACATTCTGACGAGGTTGGGGCGGATTACCGATTCGGATCGGGTCTACATCTTCAGAAACCAGGAAGAAGCAGGTACCGGACGGATAACGACCAAGCAGATCTTCGAATGGGTCATGCCCGGCATTTCCCCTCAGATCGACAACCCGAAACTCCAGAACGCCCCGATTGACGAAGTTTTTCCGCATTGGTTCAGGGAAATGAAAACCGGAAGGTGCATCAAGGGGTTCGTCCGGGATTTTCCGCAAGCGGAGCGAGCTTTTCTCGAGTCCCAGGAAATCCAAAGTCTGCTTGCGGTCCCAATTCGCGTTGACGGCTTTTTTTGGGGCTTTCTCGGCTTCGACGCCGTGCGCCAGCCCAGGACCTGGACCTCCGCGGAAGAGAGCGCTTTGCGCATCATTGCCACGGCCATCGGCACGGCTATTAGGTGCAACCTCTCCAAGGTAATCTAGTCAGGGAGTGATCGTTGCCGGACGTTTTGTGTAATTCTTCCCATTTCCCCAAGCCTGTTCACCAGCAGATTCAGTTTGATTGTGTACCGGAGGAATGTTTTCAACGTAACGGAGATCGACCATGCAAACCGCGATAGGCCATAGCGAAAATCCCCACGCTCCCCAGGCCCTGGAAGAAATCATTGCCCAGTGTCGCCTGGAGCTTGGCGGATGCACGCCGTCATTCGGGATATTTTTCACCTCCCGGATGGAGATGAACTTTCCCTCGGCCTTATCCCGCATTCTGGACGAATGGCCCGACATGCAGCTCGTCGGCTGCACCACGGACGGCGAGATTTCCGACTGTTTGCCCTGCACGGTGGATTCTTTGAATTTGTTGGTGATCCACTCTGAGCATCTTCGGTTTTCCATCGGACTGGGCGAAGGCGTTTCCAGCGAACCCGAGCGTGCCGTTCGCCAGGCGTTGGACCAGGCAGCCCAGGGAACCAACGGAAAACCTGGGCTCGGGATCGTCTTCAGCGACGGCTTAGGAAGCACCGGAGTTGATTTCCAGGAACTGTTGAACAACGTCGTTGATCTCGACTTCCCTTTGTTTGGCGGCACGGCTGGAGATAATTTTCGCCTGCTCAAAACCTTTCAGTTTTGCGGAGACAAGGCGACGTCCGACGCTCTGGTGGTGGCTCTGGTTTCAGGGCCGGTCAGCTTCTCCTGCGGCTTCGGCTTCGGACACACGATGTTGGGCCGCACTTTTTCCGTCACCGGTTGCAAGGGCAACATCCTCTACGAGGTGGAAGGCCTGCCGGCCCTTGATTTTTTTGAAAAATATCTGGGCAGAAACACCCAGGAGTATCATCAGATTCCATTGGCCGTCCTGGTGGACGACGACACGGACGACTTTATCCTCCGAGACCTGCTGTTCGTTAATCACGAAGAAAAAAGCTTGGCCTTTTGCGGCACCTTTCCCAGGAAGCCGCGCATTCGGTTAACCGATTTCACCAACTCCGGATTGATCGCCGCGGCCGCTCGAACGACGTCGGAGGTCTTGCTCCGTTACCAAGAGAAATGTCCGGACTTGGCGTTGCTTTGTCCGTGCACCTCCAGACGGCATCTTTTAGGCACCCAAGCCAAAGAGGAACACGCGGAACTGCTCCGGTTCAGAACCGAAAACCCGGAAATGCGCATCTTTGGAATGTACGCCTATGGAGAGATCGGGCCGCTCAAGGCGGGCAAGGAGATTCTTTTTCATGACGCGTCATATGCCCTTTTACTGCTTGGAGAGCGAACATGAAAAACCCACCGTCCTTTATCGACGAGCTGCGGGATGATGTTGACCCGGCATATCCGACCTGGGATCAGGACACGAAGGTCGTATATCTTGAACGACGCTTCGTGATGCTCAATCAGCAATTGGCCAAGCAGGAGCGTTTGGCCGAAACAAGAATCTGTCTGTACAACACCGCCCAGCATGAGCTGGAAGAGGCCATGGCTAAAATCCAAAGCCAAAACGTCAGGTTGCGAAAAATGGGGCAACGGCTGGCAAGGGCCAAGAAAAAGCTGGAACAGGAGGTGCGCAAACGCACCAAGGAACTGGAGCAGAAGCATGCCAGTTTAATGGAGCATGCCCGAAAATTGGAGCAAGCCAACACCGCCCTGGACGTACTGGTCCAGAAACATGAACGCGACCGCAAGGTCCTCGCGCAAAATGTCATCAATCATTGGCGTGGAGAGATCATGCCCCTGCTGGAGCGGCTGCGGATGCTCTCATCCAACGATGAGCAAAGAATCCTGGTGGATACGACCATCAGCCAGTTATTGCTGCATTCCAGCGGTTGTCATCAAGCCTCGAACTCGATCTGTTCCTGCCTGTCCGAGCGGGAACACGAAGTCGCCTTGCTCATCGCCGACGGCCGCACCTCCAAGGAGGTCGCCCGCCTTTTGCGCATCACATTGCGATGTGTTCAATCCCATTGCTACAGCATCCGCAGAAAGCTGAACCTGGCTCGGGAGGTTCGGCTGAAAACGTATCTTCAGAAAACGCTGCTCAGTTGACTGGTGGGAAGGAATGCAGGCCGTTATTGAAATTTTGCCGATTGAATTCAGGATGCTATACAATAAATACTGACTCGATCAGTATTTTATCCCGGTATATATTCAGTAATTGACACAAGGGGGAGTATTTCGTTTATCTGTTCGTATAGGTCGCCTCTCTTCAGTCCACGGCAAACCATTGAGAATATTTATATGCCCCACCCACGCCTTGCTCCACCGGACGTCAACGGTTTGATCCCCCGCCGCCGGCTGCATGATTTGCTGGCGTCCTCGTCCCGAAGCATAACCTGGGTCACCGGACCGCCGGGCGCCGGCAAGACCTCGCTGATCGCCGAGCACGTCCAGGACCTCGGCAGGCCGTTGATCTGGTATCATGCAACCGATTCAGACCACGACCCGGCGACGTTCGCCGCGCGATTTCTGCAAGCCGCCGCTCCCTTTTTGAACCGCCCTTCAAAAGCCTCCTCCATCCCGTCTTCCATGCCGGATGACGAACTGCCCGACCCGCTCAGACCGCTTTTTCAGAAACTTTTATCACAATTGCCGCGAGACGCCTTGATCGTCCTGGACGGCGTCCAGGTTGACCGAGCAACCGAGAACGCCCTGTTTCCAGTCCTTTCACGATTCGCCTTCCTACCGGGAGATGTTCGGACGTTCGTGACCAGCCGGAGCGCACCGCCGAAGGATTTTACACGGTTGGCCGTTGATCGGGCCATGTCCTTGCTGACTTGGGAGGATCTGCGTTTTACGGACCAAGAAAGCAGGGATCTGCTCAGCAGGGTCCCCGTATCAGATGAGGCCTTGGATGCGTTGATCCGTAAGGCCGACGGCTGGGTAGCCGGGTTGATTTTGCTGGCCGACGGTTTACGGCGCGAAACCGGCATGTCCAATAATCATTCGGAGCGTCGTTCGGGCAATCTTTCGGATGCACTTTCTCGCGCTCCATCTTGGGAGCTGCTGGAGGATGTCTTCAATTATCTGGACGTGGAGCTGTTCCGAAAGCTCCCCGCCGACCTCCGCAATTTTTTATTGCGGATCGCTTTTTTGTCGCGAATGACCCCGGCCATGGCCGCGGCCGTCAGCGGGACGGAAAACGCCGAAGACTTGCTGGAACGGCTGCGCGCCGACAACTGTCTGGTCATCCGTTCTCCGACGGCTGGTCCTGAATATCGCATGCACCCCTTGTGGGCCTTGTTCTTGCGTTCGGCGGCCCGGAAGCGGCATTCCGTGGACGATTTGAAGCTGTTGCGCGTTCGCAGCGCCGAGCAGTTGGACGGCATCGGCAAAAGAGAAGAGGCCGCGAGGCTGTTGGCCGAAGCGGGCGACTTTCCCCGGCTCAAAGAACTGATCCTCCGCCATGCCGACCGTCTGGCCGCTGACGGTCGATTGTCCGTTCTGGAACAATGGATCGCGCTTTTGCCCCAGCCCGTTGTAGAGGAAGATCCATGGATACGGTACTGGCTGGGGAACTGTCTGTACCTCAAGGATCAGGCCCAAGGCCGGGCGTTGTTTCGCTGTTCCTTCGACGCTTTCCGGCGGAATCAGGACGTGACGGGCATGCTCCGAGCGTGGTGCGGAGCCGTGGACACCTTCCTGTACGACTGGAGCGAGTTCCATGGACTGGATGCCTGGATCGAGGATCTCGAGGAGGTGGTCGCCGACGGTCTGGCGCTTCCGGCAACCGTTCTGGGTATCCGGACGGCTTCCAGCATGATCGGCGCACTGGTTTATCGACGGCCGGAGCAATCGGACCAGATCACCGCGTGGCTGGACCGGGCCTTCTTCCATGTCTCCACCCTGGGAGCGCGACAGGTGCACGTCCATGCCGGGTTTCACGCCGCCTACCATGCCATGTGGGAGGGAGATCTCTGCCGGTTGCGGGTGATTTCGGAGAGCATTCAGCGAATACTGCATCAATCCGATGCGCCGTTGGCCCACCAGTTGAAGGCCAAAAGTCTCGCGGCTTTTGTCCAAAGCGTGTGTAATGGCCGAGGGGACTCGGCCTTGGATCTGGTTCGGGAAGGGTTGGAACAGGGAAGAACGTACGGCGAGAAGTTCTGGCGCGACAGGCTTCTCGCCCAAGGCGTTCTGGGAGCCCTGACTCAAGGAGACGGGGCCGAGGCCAAACGGTATCTGAGCAGACTGGAAAGAAACGTCCCCAGGGGCAGGCGGTTCGCCAGGGGATATTATCACTTCGCCGCCGCGGCGGTCTGCCTGTATCACGAAGAGTTCGCGCCGGCGGAGCACCATGCACGTAGAGCCTTGGCCATTGCCGAGGAAAGCGGTGCCAAGTGCGCATGGCCGTTTTTCGCCCTGGCCCTGGCTCTGGCCTGTTTCGAGGTCGGCGAGGATGCGGAGTGCGAGCGGATCATGGCTGAGCTGGAAGCATTCATCGCCAAATCCCGAAGTTCCATGCACCAATTCATGTGGTTGCTTTGCTCGGCCTATTTCAATCTGGTCCGCGAACGGCGCGAGCCGGGGCTGAGCTTTCTGGCCAAAGCCTTCACCCTGGGGCGGAGGGAAGGCTACGTGAACGTCTTTTGGCTCTGGCGGCCCAAGATGATGTCGGTGCTCTGTTCGGCGGCTCTGAAGCACTCCGTGGCCAAGGAGTACGCCTCGTTTCTGATTCGTCGGCATAACCTGCTTCCCGAACCAGGGCCTCTGGAAATCGTGCACTGGCCCTGGTTTCTCCGCATTCATACCCTTGGGCGCTTCGAACTGATCCGCGATGGTCGCCCGGTTCTCTTGGAAGGCAAGGTTCAATATCGCCCCCTGGCCCTGCTGAAGATGCTGGCCGTGTTGGGCGATCAGGGCATGGGCGAGGAGGAGCTTTGTGGCCTGTTGTGGCCGGAATCCGACTTGGAGCAGGCCCGCGGTGCCCTGGCGACGACCCTGTCCCGGCTACGCAAGATGTTGGACAGCAAGGAGAGCATCGTAAACAGCAACGGCAAATTCATGTTGAATCCGGCGTTGTGCTGGGTGGACACTCGGGCGTTTTCCCGCCTTTGTCTCGAAAGCCGCAAGGCGGAGGAGATATCGGACGCGGCAAGCGCCTCCATCTCATCCGATCCCGACCCGTCGGAAGCGGCCAATCTGGCCCTGGAAATCTATAAAGGCCACTTGCTTCCCGAGGACATGGCCTACTCCTGGACTATCCCGGCCCGAGAGCGACTGCGACGAATGTTTCACGCTCTGGTGGTCGAGCATGGCGACGCCCTGGAAAACAGAGGCGCCTGGAAAGAAGCCCGGACCTTTTATCTCCGGGTCCTGGACGCGGACGACCTGAATGAGGACGTGTACTTGCGGTTGATGCGCTGCGCTTCGGGCGCGGGCTGTCCCGACGAAGCACGCCTTTTCTGGCGGCTCTGCCAGGAACGCCTGCGAGCGGAGTTCAACGTTTCGCCGTCTTTCGAACTGTCCACCCTGGCGAGGTCGTTGGGGCTTTGCTGACAGACGTCCCGCCCGTCGCCGCCCGCTCCCCCCATTAAACATGCGCCGCATCCCCCTGAACAAACTGTCCGTTCCGTATCGGGCCTACTATCAACACGGGCGATGGGACATGTACGCCCGCGCCCTCCAGAAGGACGGAATCCTTTGGTTCGCGCAAGGCCGTTTGTCTCACGCGGCCCTGCACATTCAGCCGCTCTTGGTGTTGCCGCCGCTCATCTCCAGACCCACGCGACTTACGTTTCTCCGACAGGTAGTGGAGCACGGCGAGTCCGTGGACAGGTTGGAGCAAGCCTATCAACTGTTCAGCCGCGAAAAAGATCATGCGGCAATGGCGGCCGTGGCCAGTCGCGCCATAATCGTCATCTGGCGCTCGGGAAACAAGCTGCGACGGATGCAGGTCTGGGACGACCGAGCCCGGTTGCTGTCCCTGGAATCGTCACTTTTTCCGGTCTACGCCGCTTATCTGTACACCTGCCGAGCCCTCACGGCCCTGTTGATCAGCGCCGACTGCGACGGAGCCTTGGCCTTGACCATGGATAGCGACTTCGCCCTGGCCTCCTCCGACGTCCAGCAGAATACCGTTGTGTTGCAAAACTCCGTGGTACGCGGTTTGGTTCTCTACCTACGGGGCCGGTTCCAGGAACTGGACGCTCTTTTGAAGCAATCCAAAACGATCAACAACGACGAGTGCGACGATACGTTTCTTCGTGGTTACCTGGACCTTCTGCGAGGGCTTCGCGGGTTGACGGCCAAGGACACGCTTTCCGCTGACGAATTGACCAGGAGTCCACTGGCCGTAACATTACGAGACTGTTGTCGAAACATGGGATTTCCCTCGTCCTGGGAAGAGGCGCAAATCAAGGAATCCTCACCCGGCTCGGATGATCCGTCCCAACCCACAGGGGGTAAGGGAAATCCGCACGCTTGTTTTTTTCTCCACGCTTTTATCAGCGCATACTGTTCGCGCTTGGGCCGATCCGCCAAAGGGCTGGCGCACGCCGAGGCTGCTCTGGCCCGCGGCGAGTTGTGCCAGACTCCCTTGGCAGAGGTTGTTGCCTCTCTGCCCAAGGCTCAATGCCTGATCGATCTGGGACGAGCGAGGGAGGCCAAGCGTGTATTGGAGGCAATGGTCTTGGTCTGGAAGGTCTCCGACTTGAACTATTTGGCCGGATGCGGAGCACTGGAACTGGCCGGTCTGCATTTCGACGACGGGCGTCGAGATCGAGCTTTGTACTATTATGATCTGGGGAAGGAGCTGGGCGCGAACGGAAACAGCTTCGCGCTGGCCGGCAGGCCGGCCGGATTCGTCGCCGATCTTCGCCGCCGACTTTTTCCCTCCGTTCAGGAGCTTGACCTCTGGCGGAACCCCGCGAGCGCTCCGTTGCGCGTCGTTACGCTGGGAGACTTTGCCCTGTATGTCCATGGAAAGCGTATATACGATCGAACCTGGCCTCATTCCAAAGCGAAAATGATGCTCAAGGCCCTGATCGTCCACGGCGGGACCAGGGTTTCCAAGGAGTATCTGCTGGACCTGCTCTGGCCGGAAGCCGAGGGAGATCAAGCCTCTTCCAACCTGAAGATGACCACGTCCCGTTTGCGCAAGATCGTGGACGGCATTTCCGGAGAGCGGCTGCAATGGTTGGTGGTCGCCGAAGGCCATCTCTCAGTGGTCAAGGCCCTCTGCTTCGTCGACGCTCTTCGTTTTTCGGACGCGCTGCGCTCCAGGCTCGCGGACCAGAAGGACGCCCCGGACGACGACCTAGCTAAAATACTCGAAATGTATAGCGGAGACTTTTTGCCGCACAAGGCGGGCCCTCCCTGGATCGAAGGTTTTCGCCGCCGCCTGCGGGACGAATATCTGCGGGGGGTTGTCCGCCTGGCTCGGCAATGCCTGCGCAGGGACCGGGCCGAGACGGCCCTGGAGCACCTGTTGCGCGTGGAACAGGTTTCCTCGGCCAGCGAACAAATCTTCGCCCTGATCATGGAAGCTTACCTGCACCTGGGGTATCCGGCCGACGCCCTGCGAGTTTTTGAAAACGCCCGATTCCACCTTGAACAGGATTTCGGCGTCCAACCCGGCCCGGCCTTGTCGTCTTTGGCCCGACAAGCCGGGGGAGCATGAGAAAGAGAACGGCGAACGATCAAGTCGCGCTGAACCGTGTTGTTACCTCTCAGAAACCTTTTCCATGATACAGTTCCATAACCTGACGGAAGAGTGACGGAACGCTTACACCTATGCATCCGCGTCCGTTAACGTCGTCAGCCGTCCTTCCGGAATCGACGCGACCTCGGAAGGCGACGATTTCTTATCACCTCAACGCAAGGAGGGTTGGAAATGATGCGGAAATGGAAACTCATGGTCTTGGTTGCCGCGGTCATGGGACTGTGTCTGACGGATTGGGCCGTGCCCAGAGTCGGCTTGGCCGAATGCGCCGGCGTGACGGGCAGATCGTGCATTCGGATGGCGGGATCCAACGCCTTCCTGGGCAATACGGTCCAGGGAGTGGCGATCTACAATGTGGAAGACCCCGCGAATCCTCAAGAAATCGGCTGCGTGACGACGAGCGGCTGTATTCTGGACATGGATTTCCACGAAGGCTACGCCTACATCGTGGACGACCAGGAAGGCTTGTTGATCCTCGACGTCCGCAATCCGGAGCGATGCGTGTCCCTGGGCAATTATCAAAAGTACGGAGGCGAGATTCGATCCTTCACCGTCCACGGGCACTACGCCCTGGCCACGGTGACGGATCAGGGGTTGAAGATTTTCGACATTTCCACGCCGACGGACATCAAGGAAGTCGCGTCCCTGGATCAACCCTCGCAAATCCACGGGCTGCGCATCGTGGGCGAGCACGCCTATCTCTCCAACCTGAACGGCGGTCTGCACGTGCTCGACCTGCAAGACCCGGCCGATCCCCGACAGATCGCGTTCGTCGATGTTCCCGGACGTCCGCGGACCATGGGCGTTGCCGACAACCAAGTGTACATCACCACCTCGGAACGGAAAATGAACATCTTCGATATTTCCGAACCCGTCGCGCCGCGTATGACCGCCGCCGTCGAGATCGGAAATTCACCAGTGGCCGTGCTTTCCGGTGACAGGGTGGTGGTTGCCGACATCCAGAACGGCTTGGTGGTCAAGGACATCAGCAATCTGACCCAGATCGAGGAACTTGGCAGGATGGACCTGGGCGGCATCGCTTTGGGCGTCTGTATTCGCGACGACCATGTCTACCTGAGCATGGCGGAAACAAACGACATCAAAGTCGTGGATCTGCGGATGATTGTTGGCGAAAAGCGCGCCGGGAGTTAGATTTTAAAACATTGAACTGATCATCATCGCCAACTCTTTGGAACCACCTCATGCGAGCCGAAACGACCCCGCGCGGGAGGGGGAGGGAAGGCGATGCATATCTTGGCGGGGCGGGGGAAAAAATCCTCGCCCCATTTTTGTTGTCCATGCGGAGCGCATGGACAACAGTCCAACAGCCGCGCCCTGAGCGTGTCGGCATGCGCAGGGCACTCGTCACGAGACATTGACATCCATCAAGTAAACAATCCGTGACGGATTTGTCATTACGTTCTTCTCCCCCCACGGCAATGAGACGGATAATGAGCGAACCATGGGCGACAAGAATGCCGTCAAAGAATAAGCCGGTGGCAAAACAAAAAAAGCAGCGCGCCGGGAACGTGTTTCCCCTGGAAGTCGCCCCGCGCTACTCACCCATTGGCGATCAGGACCGAGTCATCGCCGTGGTGCGTGATATTTCTGAACGTAAGGCGGCTGAAAAGGAGCGTGAGGAACTGCAAGCCCAGTTGCTCCAGGCGCACAGGATGGAGTCCGTGGGCATCCTGGCCGGGGGCGTGGCTCACGAGTTCAACAACCTGCTCCATGCAATAAGCGGGAACATGGAATTGCTTTTACGGGACAAGCCCGCGGACCATCCTGATGCGCACCGACTCCGGGCCATGAGCAAGTCCCTGGACAGGGCCGGCCAACTGGTCCGGCAACTTCTGCTTTTCAGTCGCAAGGCTGAATCCCGCAGGATGCGCGTGGACTTGAACCAGGAAGTGGAATGTCTTGTTCGGATGTTGGAGCAAACCATTTCCCAAAACATTGTCCTTGACCTGCGCCTTTATCCTTTGGTTTGGCCTCTTTTTGCAGACCCTGTACAGATTGAACAGGTCTTGCTCAACCTGGCAAAAAACGCCGCGGACGCCATGCCGGAAGGCGGCAGGCTGACAATTGAAACCCGGAATGTACTGTTGGATGACGACTTTGTCAGGGCTCATCCCGGTTCGACCTCCGGACGTCACGTACTCCTGAGCGTCACGGACACGGGGTGCGGCATGGATGAAAAAACATGCGAACACATCTTCGAGCCCTTCTTTACCACGAAGGAGGTGGGCAAGGGTACCGGCCTGGGGTTGGCCACCGCCTACGGCATCGTCATGGCACACGGAGGATATATCCACTGCGCCAGTAAGCCGGATCAGGGCGCGACCTTCAGGATATACCTGCCTGCCAAGGAAATGGAAGACACCCCGATGGTGGAACCGCGGACGGAAACCTCGTGCCGGATCGGGAACGCCATCATACTCGTAGTGGACGACGACCAAGCAATCCGGGAGCTGACTCAGGAAGCTCTGGAAGGCTTCGGGTACTCCGTGCTCAGCGCCGCTACCGGCGAGGAAGCCCTGGAGATATTCAAGGCTGGAGGCAAGGCCATCGATCTGGTCCTGCTGGACCTGATCATGCCCGGCATGGGCGGATACAAATGTCTTCAGAAACTTTTACAACTCAATCCCCTGGTCAAGGTTGTCGTCGCAAGCGGCTATTCTCCCCAGGACCAGTCTAGAGAAACACTGAAATCAGGGGCCATGGGCCTTATCGGTAAACCGTACCAATTGAAGGAACTGGAATCCGCAGTACGGAAGGCTCTGGAGAAAAAACCGCCGTCCGCGACATCACCCGAGCGGTAACTGTGGAAAATCTGGCGCGGATTATCGATAAATGCCAAGATCCTGGTGCGCTGGTGCTCTTGAGGGTCTTGCAGGCGAACGCCCATTTTTTCCCTGTTTTTGTCAGTCAATCCGTTCTGAAGATGCACTAAACGCAACAATACGGGCATGGTCAGGAAGGCTGCCATGGTCTGGATAGTGATGATTTCGGCCATAAATTCGTGGTCCCCGCCCAATTGTCGGGCCAGGACATAGGCCGCAGGTCCGCACGGAAGGGAGGCAAAAATCACGATCACATACCTGCTTGTCGCATCCAATCCCATCATCCAGCCGCCCAGTGCTGCCAGGAGAGGAAGAAGAGCCAGTTTGACAGTGCTGGCCAGTCCGACTGTCCATACACTGCTCCGCATTCCTTGAAAAACCAAGCCCGCTCCCACGGACAGAAGACCGAGACAAAGCGAGGCCTGGCTCAGGATGACAATAAATTCCATCAGGCCAAATTCCAGGCGAAGATTGAGCAGATTGGCCGCAATGCCCAGCAGACATGCCAGTATCAGAGGGTTGCGAAGCAGGGCGCTGGACAGGCCGGACCACCCCCTGGACCCGTTTGACCCGTATCTGGAAACGATGCAGACACTGAACAGGTTGCTCAAAGGGATCATCACGGCAATAACCATTGCTGACAGGATGAGGCCTTGGTCTCCGAGGAGTACAAACGCGGCGGAAATGCCCACGTAGGTGTTCGGGCGCAGGGAGCCCTGGAACAGAGAGGAAAAAGCAGGCCCCGACAGGGGCAGCCAGGGCCGTAAAACAAGCATGAGCGCAGTCACAATGCCCATGCACAGTGCAATGATGAGGGCTATGGGCAGGACTTCAAGATCGGCGAAGGGTGCGCGATAGGTGTTGATGAAGAGCAATGCCGGAAAAAAGACGTAGTACGTGATCTTCTCCGCCGCTGGCCAGAAGGATACTCCGGGGAAGTCCAGTTTCTTGAATACCCATCCCAGGAATATGAGCAGGAAAATAGGCGTCAACGCTGTGATGACCTGAATCATGGTTGGCCAAAGGTAGCATTTTTAGATGATGTCATTGAGCATTTGAATTTTCATGTTCATCTGTCTGTGAGAGATTATCCTTTGCTCCCCCCATCCCTCGCAACCTCCCATCCAGACTGGAATACCGCTTCCCGGTCTTGTTGTTCCTGACGGCCCTGGCCAAGGCCTTCTTCGTACCCACAAGAATTACAAGGTGTCTACCCCGTGTAGATCAGGTTGCGCTGGATCATGGTGAATACGAGTTCACAAATTTCCAGGCCCCTGCCCCTTTGGCATGCACCTTGGCCACGGCATAGCCGGTCTCTTCGTTGGCGTAGGTGATACGTTCTATCTGGGCGAGCAGGGAGGACATGGCGGGAGTCTTCTGAAAATCTGAGATGTTGAATGCGTGAACATGAATGATTTCAACATGCTTGACAACTGATTAACCTTGGTTAATAGTCACCCCATGAAATTCGACGACTTCTTTAAGCGCGCATCCCAGGTCGCCGAGATCGGCAGCCAGAAAGACCTGGCCAACCTGCTGGGCATCGAGCCTCCGGCCATCACCCTGGCCAAAACCCGAGGCGTGCCCAAAAGCTGGGCCTTGACCCTGGCCAACATGTTCAACGTGAATCTGGAATGGCTGAAAACCGGAACCGGGCCGGTGTATCAATCCGACAGGGCCAAAACCACTCTCATCCCCAAGGTTTCCGCCAAAGCCTGCGCCGGGTCCGGATCTCTGGAAGTCCAGGACAACATTGTCGGCGAAATACCCTTTGCCCGCTCCTGGATCAGACAGAAAGGTCGCCCCGAAAGCATGGTGGTCATGGACGTGGTGGGCGACAGCATGTCTCCCGAGTTGGAGCCCGGCGACAGCGTGCTGATCGACCAGAGCCAGACGGAGATTCTGAGCAACAACCTCTACGTTCTGGGCCACCTGGATGTTTTGCAAATCAAAAGAGTCCAGGCCCGCCCCGGCCTGATCACCCTGTACAGCGCCAACCAACGCTACCAACCTGTGACGCTCCAGGGTGACGAAATCGAGACGTTGCGGATCATTGGCCGGGTGCTGTGGAGCAGCCGGAACTACGCCTGATATTTTTTTTATCCTGACCATTAACATTAGTAAATACAGGAGAAGCACCATGCAACAGCGGTATTGCGAATGCGGTCATCCGATAACCGTGGCATATGTGATCACAAACAAGGGCGTCCGGCACCTGTATCAACCCAGGGCCAAAATGATAAAGCTGATGCGCTGTCCTAATTGCGGCAGGCAGATTGACATCAACGACCTCAAATAGACGACGGGCAAAGGGGCGGTTCTTCCATGACTTTCAAAGTTGATCCGGTCGCCTGTCACACACGGCGAACCAAACTGGATGCAGAGGAAGCCGATGATGATAAGCCGGAGAAGCGCTACCTGTCCACCGTGTTGTTCGAGGGTGTTGGTTGAGTTCTTTTCGCTGAACAACAGAAAACAACCCGCATCCAGCGCCGGGAGATCGTTTTTTCGATCTTCCGGCGTTTTTTTTGTCGCCCGCCTCGGTCCATCCGGCGGGGTATGTTGACGCCGGGTGCGAGATTTCGGCCAAAATCATCCCAAAAAGGACATCCCAGGTTGTTTCATGCACGTTCTCTTTTTGTTACAAACCGTCCAGACTCTGAAAAGGATTACCAGCACCCAAAAACATTATGAACAAAGCCGAAACGCATTCGCGGTCGTTTGGCGACCGGCTCAAATACTTGCGCACGCTCAAAGGCATGACCCAGGCCGAATTGGCGGTCCGGGCCGGGTTGAGCGTGAAGCATGTCGGTCGGATCGAACGGGGTAAGGCTTCCCCTTCCTTTTCGTTGATTCAGGATTTTGCCCTAGCCCTGGACACTCCGCCACTAAACTTCTTCCTGCACTTCGAGCACGTTCCGACACATCAGGAATCTTCGGGCCTTTCACCGAAAGATGAACCCCGCATGCCGTCCGGCAACCGGATGTGTGCTCCTATCCGTTTGGCGACCTGGTTTTTGGGCGGGCCGAACCTGAAGCCGTTCTGGTCTGACTCCTTGTACGTCTTGCTTGGAGACGCGCCTTTTTCCATCAGACCAACGGCCAAGCGATTCCTGAAGCATGTCCGTCCCTCCCAGCAAGACGCCGCGGCCCGCTTTCTGGAAAAGGCGCTCCAAGGGGAAGCGGATTCCGGCATCTTGGTCGACATCGTGACCAAGCATGACCGGGAGAACAAGTTGATGCTCAATCCGGACATATTCCGGACCAGTCCGGAAGCCCCTTCGACAACGCAACTGATCATTCAGGACGTCACGTATTGCATGGCCTTGAATCATGCACTCACGCTTCGCCAGGACGAGTTGGAAACATATGTAGCTAAAAAAAATAAAGATATCTCCGAAGTAGCGCACAAGTTTAAGCTGGAAGCCGAGCAACGCAAACAAGCCGAAAAAGGCCTGCGCATCTTCGAGCAAATGGTGGACAGCTCCCACGACGCCCAGGCGTTTGTCGACGCCGACGGCGTGATCGTCGCGGTCAACAGGCAATATGAAGCCCTGATGGGGGTGTCGGCCGATGAAGTCGAGGGCAGGCAATGGACTGAGTTCCTGATCGACTATTGGGGCCGGGAGGACTTTGAGAGGGTTATGCGGCCCAGAGTCGAAAAAGCGCTTACCGGTGAAGAGCAGTGCTCCTTTCACGAGTGGCGAACCTACCGGGACGGCAGCCGCAAATACGTTCACGTTATTTACACCCCTTGCCGGAGGAACGGAGACGTCGCCGGCGTGGTGGTCACGATCCACGACCTGAGCTCTTTCATGGAGATCCATGAACGTCTCGAACAGCGCGAGCGTCTGCATCGTCAGGTCTTGGAAACGGCCAACGAAGGCATCGTCATGGTGGACGCGGAGCAGCGGATCACCTTCGCCAACAAGAATATTGAGACATTGTTTGGTTACACCTCCGAGGAGGTGCTGGATACCTTCGCACTTGCATATGTGCATCCGGAAGATTTGGATATTGCGCATGCCCAATCCACCAAAAACCGCGCCGGGAATGCTGTTCGTTACCTCATCCGCTTGATCCATAAAAATGGACGCGCAATTTGGACCTTCCATTCCGCCTCTCCACTCATCGACTCCAAGACGAAGTTCAACGGGACCCTGATCATGATGATGGACGTTACGGAATTGAAGCTCGCAAACGAGTCGCTTCAAAAACGTGACGAACTCTTGGAACTGGGGGCCGAAGCCACGGTGAGCCTGCTGCGGGAGGCGGATCAGGAACAGGTGATCTCCGACATTCTGGCAAGGCTGGGGCGGATCACCGATTCGGACCGGGTCTACATCTTCAGAAACCAGGAAGAAGCAGGGACCGGCCGGATGAGGACCAAGCAGATCTTCGAATGGATCAAGCCCGGCATATCCCCTCAGATCGACAACCCGGAACTCCAAAACGCCTCATATGACGAAGTTTTTCCTCGTTGGCTCAGGGAAATGAAAACCGGAAGGTGTATCAAGGGGTTGGTCCGAAGTTTCCCGGAAATGGAGCGAGCTCTTCTCGAGTCCCAGGAAATCCAAAGTCTGCTTGCGGTCCCAATTCGCGTTGACGGCTTTTTCTGGGGATTTCTCGGCTTCGACGCCGTGCGCCGCCCCCGGACCTGGGTCCCCGCGGAAGAAAACGCTCTGCGCATCATTGCCACGGCCATCGGCGCGGCGATCATGCGCAACGCATCTGAAGCGACCATCGCCAGTCAGTATTCTCTGCTGGAGGGGTTGTTTGAGAACATTCCCCTGGGAATCGTCGTCTGGGATCGGGCGGGCAACCTCCTGAAGAGCAACAACGGATTTCACGAAATGACAGGGTACCCACCCGGCAGCATTCGCACGCTTGAGGACTGGTTTCACCTGGCCTATCCGGACGAAAAACGGCGAAAAGAGGCCCTGGAATACTGGAAACAGTCGCCACTGGAAGCCGCCAAGACAATCCGGGACTATCCGGTGACCTGCGCGAACGGCGTAGCCAAACATGTCGAATTTCGAGTAAATCGCCTCGCTGACGGCTGTTCCATCATAACCATGACCGACGTCACCCAGCGCAAGCTGGCCGAGCAGGTCTTGCGGGAAGGCCACAAAGAATTCAAGACGCTTGCTGAAAAATGCCCTATCTCCATCATCCGTTTTGATCACCAGGGCCGCATAACCTTTGTCAATGATTGGCACATGAAGGTGTTTGCCCAGGAAAAACTGGGGAAAAGCTTTTATATAGGGAAACTCATCCATGAATTGCCGGGATTGGTGAAGGCTGGAGTCGGCGAAGAAGTGGCCAGAATCCTCAGGGGAGAAAGCATCGAACTCAAAGAAGTTCTTTTTCCGGAATTCATGGGAGGACATTCCGGTTGGGCAAGTATTCGCGGAGAGCCCATCATCACGGAAGGCAAGGTGGCGGGAGGCGTGTTGATCCGGGAGGACGTCACCCAGCGCAAGCAGACCGAGCAGGCTCTGGAAGAAAACCGTGAGGAATTGAAAACGCTCCTGGCGGATAAGGACAAATTTCTCTCCATCATCGCCCATGACCTGCGTTCCCCCATGTCCGGGCTCTTGGGATTGGCCAGGATGGTGGTCGAGGAAGATGGTGGTCTGTCCCCGAAAGAGCTGTGGAAGATCGCGAAAATCATGGGTAAGACCGTGGGCGATCTTTTCGCGTTGTTGGAGAATTTACTGGACTGGTCGCGGATGCAGCGCGGGTTGACGGCATTCGAGCCGGTCCCGTGCGTAGTGCGCGAAGTGATCGCCAACAACATGGGGCTTCTTCGTCCGGCGGCCATCCAAAAGCAGGTCGCCATGAATAACATGGTGGCCTCGGAATTGGTCGTTTTCGCGGACCGGGCCATGCTCAACACGGTGATCCGCAACCTGCTCTCCAACGCCCTCAAGTTCACGGTGCGCGGGGGAAAGGTGGACGTCGTCGCGGAGGAAATGAATCAAGAGTCCACCGTCGTTGTTCAAGATTCCGGTGTGGGCATGGATCAGGAAACCTTGAACAACATCTTCGCTTTAGCCCGAAAAACGAGCAGCCCGGGAACGGAGGGAGAAACCGGCAGCGGCCTGGGACTGATCCTGTGCAAGGAATTCGTGGAGCGACATGGCGGTCGAATTTGGGCGAAAAGCGCTCCAGGCCTTGGCTCGATCTTTTTCTTCACACTCCCGCGAAGTTGAGCGGCTTCATTTTTTCAAACCAGATCCACAAAGCCCATTGACATTTTCTTGCTTCTTGCATAAACACCGTTTCCTTCAGGGCGGGATGGGCGGATAGCTCAGCTGGGAGAGCATCGGCCTTACAAGCCGAGGGTCACAGGTTCGATCCCTGTTCCGCCCACCACACAATATGCGGGGCCGTAGTTAAGCTGGTTATAACGCCGGCCTGTCACGTCGGAGGGCGCGGGTTCAAGTCCCGTCGGCCCCGCCAGAATTCAAAGCCCGAACGGGCTTGCGCTAAAGGCCGGGAGTTTTCTCCCGGCCTTTTTTGTTGGCGCGCCTCCTCATCCGCTCTTTTCATTCCCCGAAACATATTTTTTCGCTCTCCGAGCGGTTTTGCCCCTTGTGCCTTTGCTTGTTTTCAAGTAGCCGGAGATCAGGAGTGCGAAGATCGGGAGCCACGCCTGATCTTCCCGGTCCGAGGTTTCCGATCAATAGCCGGACCCGGGCCGAATAAACGGCTGCTCCTGAGGTTTGAGGCTTGGCGGAGAGGACAACATTGAAAAGCGGCCCGCTGTCGGGCGACCGGTCTTGCTTGCTTGCACGCGGTCTAACGTAAACTGGAGATTCTCGCATGGACAACAAACTGTACGTCGGCAACCTTTCCTATTCGACCACCGAAGACGATCTGCACGCTCTGTTCTCGGATGCAGGCTCGGTACAATCCGTCGCCGTCATCAAGGACCGCGACTCTGGACGCTCCAAAGGCTTCGGCTTTGTGGAAATGAGTTCCGACGAGGACGCCCAGAAGGCCATTGATCTGTTTCATGGCACTGATTATCAAGGACGCCCCCTGACGGTGAACGTGGCTCGCCCTCGGGAAGATCGTCCCCGGTTTGACGGTGGTGGCGGCGGCAAAGGCCGACGCTCCGGTGGTGGGGGCGGCAGGCAGCGCGACTGGTAGAACCCGACCTTTTTCTTCAATCAAAAAAACCGCCCAGGCCGTATCCCTGCCTGGGCGGTTTTTTTTGTAACTACTCAGCACAAAAGTAATTCTGTTGCCGGGGTCGGAATCGGAATCGAAATCGGGATCGAAAACGCCGGGATGCGTTCTAAATTCTTCCTGTTTCGATTCCGACTCCGATAGCGTAGCGCCGACCCCGACACCAATTGCCGGTGCAAGATCGGACACAAAATGTACTGAGTAGTTACGTTTTTTTGTCTTCGGTCGGCTCCCGCGATGTTCAGTCCAGAGGATACCCTCTGGGCGTGAGCAGCCTCGCGCCCAGGGCGCGGGTCTGGCTGTTGCCGATGAAGAGGATGCTCAACATGTCCACCCGGTCCACGGGGAGCGTGGCCAGGGTCCACACCGAAACCTCCTGACCCGGACGGAAGGCGTTGCGGACCAAGCCAACAGGGGTTTCGGGGACCAGATGTTCAGCCGCGACCTCCAGAGCCTTGGCCAGTTGCCAGTCCCGGCCCCTGGAGCGGGGATTGTACAGAACCAACACGAAATCGGCCTGACTGGCGTGATCGATGCGTCGTAAAATGCGCTCCCAGGGGGTGAGCAGGTCGC
The DNA here is from genome assembly GCF_900182865.1 of Desulfonatronum zhilinae. Classification (NCBI taxonomy): domain Bacteria; kingdom Pseudomonadati; phylum Thermodesulfobacteriota; class Desulfovibrionia; order Desulfovibrionales; family Desulfonatronaceae; genus Desulfonatronum; species Desulfonatronum zhilinae. Next base: position 236,106 of record NZ_FXUJ01000001.1, on the reverse strand, counting down.
TTAAGCTGATCACCGCGAAATCGTGCATCAGGGGCGCGCCCAGCAGAGCCGCGGCAGCGGCCAGGGCCGGAATGCCGGGGACGATCTCGAAATCCACATGATCCAATGCCCCGCGCTGCTCCAGGATTTCCAGGCACGGCCCGGCCATGCCGTAGATCCCGGCGTCTCCGCTGCTGACCAGAGCCGTATCCACCCCTTCCATCGCCATATCCACGGCCTGGTTACAGCGCTCCACCTCCCGGCGCATGCCCGAGGCCAGAACCTGTTTTCCGGCCAGGAGTTCCCTGGGGATCAGATCAATATACACGCCGTAGCCCAGGATGGCTTGAGACCGCTCCAGAATGTCCCGAGCCTGGGGCGTCAGCAGCTCCGGACTCCCCGGCCCCAGACCGACAACGGAAAGACGACCAGGGGAGAGAACCGGCGCGGAGGGTGAATGGTTGGCATTGGGCAAATGAGTCATGATCGTGCTCGGTTGGTCTGTTCGTTTGCGCTCAATCGCATAAACCGGTCGGGGCGCGGCGCAGGGCCACGGCCAATGTCAACGCAACGCCCTTGGTCTTGGCCACCAGCAGCGTGTCGGCGCGAGCCAGGAGCAAGGCCGCGGCCTCGCAGACGCTCCTGGTGCCGACCAGCCGGGCCGCGGTCTCGGATGGATTCGGCGTCCGGACGGCTTGGAGTTGTTCCGGGAAAAAAAACGTCACGTCCGCGCCCAGGGCCGCGGCGGCCGAACGCAGCCCCGGTTCCACGGATCTGGCCTGGACCGTGCCCAGCGCGGCCAGGCTGGGCAGGGCCAGTTCGTTTTTGTCGAACACCTCGCGGACAAAGGCGGTAATCGACGCCTCACTCACGCCCCGGTGGCAGCCCAGCCCGGCCATCAGGCAGCGCGGGTGCAGACCGAGAACCGCCGGTTCACCAAGCGGTTCGCCGATCGATTCACCAAAATGTCGAGCGGGCGGGCGCTTCCAGGACACCCAGATCCCGGGCCGGTCGTCCCGCCACGCCTCGACGTCCGGGACCCGCTCGAACAGCGCCCCGTGGCCCATCTCACATAATCGCGTCCAAAGGCAGTCTTCCGTATCCAGCACCTGGACGATCTCCCCGTCCAGCAAGGCCGCGGCGAGAGCGGCGAAGCGCTCCGGACGGTCCGCGACAAGCCCCAGTTCCCGGGCCAGGATATCCAAAGCCGGCAGCCCGGCCGTGTCCGTGGCCGTGGTGATCACGGCTTGGCCCCCGGAGATTCGGGCCACTTCCCGGGCCAAGTCGTTAGCCCCGCCCAGGTGTCCGCCCACCAGGCTGACGGCGTGGCGTCCGTCCTGATCCAGGACCACCACTCCCGGGTCCGATGTCTTGTTCCGTAACAGCGGGCCGACGCACCGGACCACGATGCCGGAGGCCGCGACGCAGACGTGGCGGCGAAAGCGGAAGAAGTGTTCGGAAAAGGCCGATGTAAAGCGGTGGAACGTCCGTTCGCCGGAATCGGTGGCGTATTTTTCGGGAACGAACAGAATCGCGTCCAGCCCGACGGCGATCCGCCGGGCCAGGTCGCAACCGCGAGAGGTCAGGGCCCAGACCGCGGTGGAAGACGAATCAACAACGCCCTGGGCATCCGCGAAAAGGGAACCGTTAGAAATGGACGGTTCGGCAGGCATCCAGGGTCCGCTCAAAGTCCTCGTCGGTATGCGCGAAGGAGGTGAAGGCGCACTCGAAGCCCGAGGGCGCCAGGGCCACTCCGGCGTCGCGCATCTGGCGGAAAAAGGAGGCATAGGTCGCGGAGTCGGACTTGGACGCCGTGGCAAAATCCGTGACCGGGTCCGTAGCGAAGAACAAGGTGAACATCGAGGCCATGCAGTTGAGCTGCACGGTTACGCCGCGCTCTTCCAGGACGCTTTTCAGTTCCGAGGCCAGGGCCTTGGTTCGGATGGTCAAGTCCATGTAGTCGGCCTTGGCCAATTCCTTGAGGGTCGCCACCCCGGCGGCCATGGCCACCGGGTTTCCGGACAGGGTCCCGGCCTGGTACACGTCACCGCACGGCGCGATGCGGGACATGATCTCCCGCCGTCCGCCGTACGCGCCCACCGGAAACCCGCCACCGATGATCTTGCCCAGGCAGGTCAGGTCCGGAATCACGCCGAAGACGTTCTGAGCCCCGCCGTAGGCCAAACGAAAGCCGGTGATCACCTCGTCGAAAATCAGCAGCGCCCCGTGCCGGTCGGTCAGCACGCGCAAGGTGGGTAAGAATCCGGGCTGGGGCAAAACCATGCCCATGTTCCCGGCCACGGGTTCGACGATCACCGCGGCGATTTCGTCCCCGTGTTCCCGGAACAGCGCTTCCACGGCGTCCAGGTCATTATATGGGGCCAGCAGGGTGTCCGCGACCACGGCCTCGGGAACGCCGGGCGTGCCGGGGATGGACAGGGTGGCCACCCCGGAGCCGGCGCTGGCCAGGAAGGCGTCGCTGTGGCCGTGATAGCACCCCACGAACTTGACCACCTTGTTGCGCCCGGTGAAGCCGCGAGCCAGACGCAGGGCGCTCATGGTCGCCTCGGTTCCGGAATTGACCATCCGGACCATGTCCACTCCGGGCAAGGCAGCCGTGAGCAGCTCGGCCAGTTCCACCTCCGCCGGGCAGGGCGCGCCGAAGCTGGCGCCCTGATCCACGGCCTTGTGCACGGCCTCCACCACGGCGGGATGGGAATGCCCGAGAAGCATCGGGCCCCAGGACATGACGTAGTCGATGAGTTCGCGGCCTTCCACGGTCCACATCTTCGAGCCTTGGGCCTTGGCGATGAACAGAGGGTCGCTCTGAACGCTCAGACAGGCCCGCACCGGACTGTTCACCCCGCCCGGAATCAGCTCCTGGGCCTTGGCGAACAAGGTTTTCGAATCAGACATGATTCTCCTCGCGATACGCTATAGGTTCGTATTTAAATGGAAAAGACGGCAATGACATTGTTTCATGAAAATGCCGTCGGATTGGCTTGGCCTTGGATCAGAATCGAAATCGGTATCGAAATCGAAATCGCCGTCATTCAATGGCGAACTTGCATTTTTTCGATTTCGATACCGATTTCGATTTCGACTCAGAACACACCCCGAGCGGCGGCTAGAAATAAGCCATGGACGTCTTTTTCAATTCCTTGCGGCTGAAAAGAATGTCGTACTGGGGCACCTGGGCGATCCGGGCCAACTGCTCCACCACGTCCAGGCAGTCCTCGCGGCTGCGGGCATGGACCATGGTGTAGAGGTTGTAAGGCCAGGCGTAGCAGTTCACTCGCTGATAGCAGTGGGAGATTTCCGGACGATTGGCCATGATCGCTCCGACCTCGTTCAGGTCCCGCTCCTGTTCCACGAACCAGGCGACCATGGCGTTGGCCCCGTATCCGGCCTGCTGGTGGCGCAGGGTCGCTCCGAAGCGACGCACCACGCCCCGGTCTTTCAGACGGCGCAGCAGATCCAAAACCGCCTCCTCGGTCAGGCCGGTCCGTTCGGCGATTTCCAGGTAGGGCCGCTCCGTGTCCGGGATGTCGGCCTGAAGAAGACGCAAGGCCGCCTGTTCGGCCTCGGTGTGTTCGTGAGAATTCGTTGACGTGCTCATTGGACTCCGCTCCATTGCCGGTCGGCTGATATTTCGCCCGGTCATGCACGAAAGCGTTCCACCGGGATGTTCCCGGCACCCCAAAAAAACCGGGACGTTTTTGTCGCCCTTTTAGATGTTTCCGGCTCTGATCGCAACACCGAAAAGCTTCCTCATGCAGTGGTTCCCGCCGGGCTGGAACGTTTCCAACAGAACACCAGAAATCGCCATAAAAAAAGCCCTCCAGGCAAGGAGGGCTTTTTTCGGCCGATTCTAATGACGCCGCAAGAATGGCTTTAGTCCTTACCGGGCTTGACCCCTTTCTTGGTCCAAAGCTGCATTTCCTGCATTTTCTTGCGTCGAGCCTTGGAAAGAGCTTTCGCGATCAACGGGGTGCCCTTCTTATAGCCGTATTTTGCACGATATTCCTCGGTGGTCAGGCCATGAGAAGCAAGGTGCTTTTTCGTCAAAACCTTGAAGGTCTTGCCGCACTCCAGACAGGTGACGGACTTTTCCTTGATCGCCTTTTTCGGATCAATATTCAATTCAGGGGCGGCTTCCGCTCCCGCGTCTCCCACGACTCCGCCTTCCGCAACAGCTCGCAGACTGGTCGCGATTTTGGTGACCATGGACATCATTTCTTCTTCGGTCATGGGCCGAACTCCAGCCTGAGCCTTTACGATCTCCAACGCTTGCTTGATGAATTCATCCATTGTGAATCTCCTTTCAAAAAATATGAATGACGAACGAACAAATGCACTCATAACAAAAAGGCCGCTTAAGTCAAGCATTGAGATTCATATTGCATTGACGACATCCATAAAAAACATCTCGACAACCTTCCTGACAATTGTGTTTTCCAATAAACCACGCTTTTCATCTCCAATTCTCCGACCCGCTTCTTCATTTCAATCAAATGAGAACTCCACGGAACATGGTCACTTCAATCAACTCCAGCAGGGCTGTTTTTTTAGTGAGAACACATCCCACGGCATGGATGATATGGGAATACGCCATCATCGTGCCGGATCTCGCTTCGCTTCCGAAGGACATTGGATGACTCCCAAAACAGCGGGCAGTTCGACGGGAAGCGATGAAAGCATTTTCTCCTCGCGATCTCCCCGCGATGCTTGCCAGCGAACAAGACTCCGAGGTACAGCCGACAAGAGCGCGTGGCCGGAGCGCGGGAAACTTTTATGACAGCGCACTGAGGAGGAGAGCATGTACGTGGTTACGGGAGGCGCGGGATTCATCGGCAGCGCCCTGGTTTGGAAACTGAATCAACAGGGCGTCACGGACGTGCTGATCGTGGACGATCTGGGCCGGGGCGAAAAATGGAAAAACCTGGTCAACCTGCGGTACGCCGACTATCTGCACAAGGCCGCGTTTCTCCAGCTCCTGGAACAAGGCAAGCTCGGACCGGAGGTCAAGGCGATCCTGCACATGGGCGCCTGCTCGTCCACCACGGAGACGGACGCCGAGTACCTGATGGAGAACAATTACCGGTACACGCAAATCCTGGCCCGGTTTTGCCTGCGACACGACATCCGCTTCATCTATGCCAGCAGCGCCGCGACCTACGGGGACGGTTCCCGGGGCTTCGACGACGATCCCGCGGCCATGGAAGGGCTGAAGCCTCTGAACATGTACGGCTATTCCAAGCAGCTTTTTGATCTCTGGGCGCTGCGCACGGGCGTTGCCGACCGGATGGTCGGCCTGAAGTTCTTCAATGTTTTCGGACCCAACGAGTACCACAAAGCCGACATGATGAGCGTGGTCTGCAAGGCCTTTCACCAGATCGGAGAGTCCGGGCTGCTGCGCCTGTTCAGATCTCACCGTCCGGATTACGCCGACGGCGAGCAGCGCCGGGACTTCGTCTACATCAAGGACTGCGTCGACGTGGTCTGGTGGCTGCTGGAAAACCGAGCCGTGAACGGAATCTTCAACCTGGGACGCGGAGAGGCCAAGTCCTGGAACGAGCTGGCCCGGGCGGTCTTCGCGGCCATGGATCGGCCCGTGGACATCGAATACATCGACATGCCGGAGGCCATCCGGGAGAAATATCAATACTACACCAAGGCCGGGATGGAGCGGCTGCGCTCCCTGGGCTGTCCCGCCGCTTTCAGCTCCCTGGAAGACGGAGTGGCCGACTACGTGCGCACCTACCTGATGGCCGAAGATCCCTACCTGGCTTGAGCTCCGCGGTCCGACTCCGCCGCTCCATTTCAATTCATCATCTCAACTTATTTCGAGGGCCGCCATGACCACGACGCAAACAAACGACGGCTTCACTCCCCAAGCCCCTCCCCGCACCGTACCCGAAACCCTGGACCGCGGAGTCTCGTTGTTCGGCGACCGCCCGCTCCTCGGCCTGGTGGAGGGAGACCCCATCACCTATGCCGAATTCCGAACCAAGATCAGGGAACATGCCGAAACCCTGACCCACCTTGGAGTGGGCCATGGGGACAGGGTAGCCATTTTCAGTGAAAACCGGCCGGAATGGCCCATGGTCTATTTCGCCGCCAGCTCCCTGGGAGCCGTGCTGGTCCCGATTCTCCCGGACTTTCACCCGTCCTCGGTCCTGCACATTCTCCGACACAGCGGGGCCAAGGTGCTGATGGCCTCGCAACGCTGCCTGGCGAAACTGGAAGACCTGAACCAGCAGCACCTGACCGTGATCGTCCTGGACGACTTCCGGATTTTGCCTCCGGAATCCTGGGCCGGTCGGGTCAAGGACGTGATCCGCTCCAGCCTCAAGGACCGGGAACGCCTGCAATCCCTGGCCCGGCACGTGACCGGCCACGGCACTCCGGCGACCCCCAAGGAGGACGACCTGGCCTCCATCGTCTACACCTCCGGGACCACGGGGCGGGCCAAAGGGGTGATGCTCACCCACCGCAACGTGGTTTCCGACGCCTGGATGACCCGGGAGTTGGTGGACCTGGGGCCGCGGGACCGGATGCTCTCCATCCTGCCCCTGGCCCACACCATGGAGTTCACCCTGGGTCTGCTGCTGCCCATGATGCACGGGACCCAGGTCCGGTACCTCGGCGGGGTCCCCTCGCCGCAAATGCTGATGGACGCCATGGCCAAGATCCGCCCCACGTTCATGCTCAGCGTCCCGCTGGTGATTGAAAAGATCTTCAAGCGCCGCATTCAGCCCAAACTCACCGGCAGCGCCGTGGGCCGGACCCTGTATCGCTTCAACCTGAGCCGAGGTCTGCTGCACAAGCTCGCCGGGAAAAAGATGTACCAGTCATTTGGCGGCAGCCTGCGCGGCTACTGTATCGGGGGAGCCCCCCTGTCCGTGGAAGCGGAGACCTTTTTACGCGAAGCCGGTTTTCCCTATGCCATGGGTTACGGGTTGACCGAGGCATCGCCCCTGGTGGCCGGGACCGGCGCGGCGAGCGTCCGTCGGCGTTCCTCGGGTCGCGCTCTGAACGGCGTCGAGATCCGCATCGCCGTGCAGCAGGAGAGCGATTCGCCGCCCCGAGGACGGGCCGATGGCGAGGTTGTCGGAGAAATCCAGGTCCGCGGTCCCAATGTCATGCAAGGGTATTACCAGGAGCCGGAGTTGACCGCCGAAGTTTTCACAGAGGACGGCTGGCTGCGCACCGGGGACCTGGGCACGCTGGACAAGGACGGCTATCTGTTCATCCGCGGCCGCCTGAAGAACCTGATTCTCGGCCCCAGCGGGGAGAACATCTACCCTGAGGAGATCGAGAACGTCCTGAACGAACAGGATTACGTCCTGGAATCCCTGGCCTTTGACCTGAACGGCAAGGTCGCGGCCCGGGTCTTCCTGGACTATGACCGGCTGGACGAAGAGGTTTCCTGGCGGAAGATGAACGAATTCGAGGCCCGCAAGTACGTCACCGACCTGCTGGAAACCATCAGGACCCGCACCAACGCCGGACTGGCCTCCTTTGCCCGGGTCAGCAAGATGATCGAGCAGACCGAGGCCTTTGAAAAAACCCCGACCCACAAAATCAAGCGCTATCTCTACACCAGCGCCTCGCCGCCGTTCTGACGAACCGCCATGCACGAACGACCGGACACCGAACTCGCGGCCCTGATCCGTTCCCTTCTGGAAAAGGGCATGGACCTGGACGGAGCGGCCCTGACCACCATTTCCCAGGTTCTGGGAGGCGCTGAGGCGGAGGAACTCGCCGCCCGCTTGACCGACCCGGACGACGCCGAAGCCTGGTCCATGCGCGACCTGGTGCTGTTTCCAGACCAGTCCTTGGGCTTGGCCGTGGAAGGCTGGCTGCTGGAACGAAAACAACACGACGACAACGCTGTCATGCCGGACCAGGCTACCGTGGCCGCTCTGCTAGCCCATGCCGGGTTGCGTTTACGCCTTCCAGATCGAACTGAAATGTGGCTGACCCTGGCCCAGGACGAAGCCTGCCTGCTGGCAAGCCGTCTGCGCCTGGGCAAACGCCTGCCCGAATCGGTTCGCGATCTTCTCACCGCTCCCGTTTCCACGAATCGAGAACTTGCGGCGGCCCTGAGCCTGGCCTGCAAACAGTCCCGACTGCTCTGGACCCCGAGCCAGGAGACCTTTATCCTGACCTTGCTGCACGGTTGCCTCCCCGGTTCGGATCAAGAACCAGGTCCCAAGCCCGACCCAAACGTACCCAAGCCGAAAACGCCGCTACGCCGCCCTCTGGACGTGATCCGGTGGGCCCTGGCCTTTCTGGAGTATTCCGGAGATGATATTCCCACGGCCCTGGCCAAGCGCCGCGAGACCTTGCTGCGCTACCTGGACCAGGCCGAGGAAATGGACCGGGTCCGGCAAGCGCACAATTTCGAAACGCGGCGGATGCTGGGCATCGTCGAACAGCACTTCGATCCGGAGGCCATCCGGGACGAACTGGAGCTGATCGAACTCATCAGGAGAACCGCGAATGCCTACGCCCCGATCCACCAGATCATGCGCCGCAACCTGGGCGACGTGCAAACCGTGGAGCAGGCGGCGGACTTACTGGAGTGATACAATTTCGTTTCAATAATTCTCTTTCGGTGTCGCTATCGGGATCGGAATCGGGATCGGAATCGGGATTGGAATCGGGATCGAATTCTGGTTGTTGGCGCACAAACATCATCGACCCCGATCCCGACTCCGACGCCGAAAACTACATTTTCTCAAGCAAATAATGCATGACGGAGGAGACGTTCATGTCCCAAGAAACCCCGCAACGCAATTTGGCCCTGGACCTGGCGAGGGTGACCGAGGCCGCGGCCCTGGCCTCTTCCCGCTGGCTGGGCAAAGGCGACAAGGAGCGCGGCGATTATGCCGCGGTGGAGGCCATGCGCCTGAGCTTCAGCGCCATCGACATCGACGGCGTGGTGGTCATCGGCGAGGGCGAAAAGGATGAAGCCCCGATGCTCTACAACGGAGAGAAGCTCGGCACGGGCAACGGGCCGGAAGTGGACGTGGCCGTGGACCCGGTGGAAGGCACGCGCCTGCTGGCCTACGGCCGACCCAACGCCATCGCCGTGGTCGCCCTGGCCCCGCGTGGAACGCTCTACGACCCCGGGCCAGCCTTCTACATGAAAAAGATGGCCGTGCCCCACGAGGCCAAATACCAGGTGGACATCAAGGCCCCGGTGGCCGAGAACCTGCGCCGGGTGGCCAAGGCCCTGGGCAAGTCCGTGGATGACCTGTCGGTCTTTATCCTGGACAAGCCCCGGCACGTGGAGTTGATCAAGGAAATCCGCGAAGCCGGAGCCCGCATCCAGCTGCACACGGACGGCGACGTGGCCGGGGCCCTGATGGCCACGACCCCGGGCGGCGAGGTGGACATGATGATCGGTACCGGCGGGACCCCGGAAGGCGTGCTGGCCGCAGTGGCCATCCGGATCATGGGCGGGGAGATGCAGTGCATGCTGGACCCGCAGTCCGACGACGAGCGCCGGGCCGTGGAGGAGAACGGATACAACGTGAACCGGGTCCTGACCGTGGACGATCTGGTCCGTAGCGACGACGTCTTTTTCGCGGCCACCGGCATTTCCGGGGGAACGTTTCTCAAGGGCGTCGAATTCACCGGCAAGGGCGCGGTGACCCACTCCATGGTCATGCGCGGCAGAACCGGAACCTTCCGCCGGATCGAGGCCCAGCATTCCTTCTCCAAACTGATGCGCATCAGCTCCATCGAATACAACAAAACCGACTCGCACTAGGAGACCGCCAATGCCGAGCACGCCCCCCATCATTCTCACCCCGTCCCTGCTCTCGTCGGACTTCAGCCGCATCGGCGAGGAGCTGGCCGCCCTGGAGCAGGCCGGGCTGCAGTGGGTGCACTGGGACGTCATGGACGGGGCCTTCGTGCCCAACATCACCTTCGGCCCGCCGGTGATCAAGGCCTGCCGCAAAAGTTGCGGGCTGTTCTTCGACGTCCACCTGATGATCGAACAGCCGGACCGCTATTTGGCAGAGTTCGTGGACGCCGGGGCGAACCTGCTCTGCGTCCACGCCGAAGCCTGCGTGCACCTGGAGCGGACCGTTTCCGAAATCACGCGCCTGGGCGCCAAGGCCGGAGTGGCCCTGAACCCGCACACCCCGCTGGACATGGTGGAATATCTGCTGCCTCAGTTGGACATGGTCCTGATCATGACCGTGAATCCCGGCTTCGGCGGCCAGAAGTTCATCCCCTTCACCAGGCAAAAAATCCAGCGTCTCCGGGCCATGATCCAGGAGGCCGGGGCTGAGACCTTCATCCAGGTGGACGGCGGCGTGAGCCCGGAAAACATCCGCGAGCTGGCCGATTTGGGCGCCAACGTCTTCGTCTCCGGCTCAGCTTTTTTCGGCTTCCCGCCCTATGCAGACCGCCTGGAAACCTTCATGCGGGCCGTGAAGAGAGAATAGCGACCTTGCAAATGGACGAACAGAAGACGACAAATTTGCTCAAGATCGAAATCGAAATCGCTATCGAAATCGATAAAAACAGGTATGTCGCGAGAATGGCGGAAAGAACGATTTCGATTCCGATCTCGATTTCGACTCAGGGCATGCCCGGACTGTTTGCGCCTTGCTGAATGGGAATCATTCGGGCAACCGCCATGAACGTGCATCTTATCATCCAATTGGCCCGCTTCGGGGATATCATCCAGACCAAACGGCTGATTCGCGGCCTGCTGGCCGACCCCGGCAACCAGGTCCATTTGGCCGTGGACGCCGGGCTGGTTGAACTGGCCGAGATGATCTATCCGGACGTGATGGTCCACGGCCTGCCGGTCCATGACCCGCATTCGGAACCCGCGACCCTGATCCGCTCCTGCGCCGATATCTTCTCCGCCTGGAAGGCCGCGGACGTGGTCCGGGTCTACAACCTGAACCATTCAGGCTTCAACCATGTCCTGGCCGGATTGTTCGCGCCGGAGCAGGTCGTGGGCTATCGGTGGCATCAGGGCCAGGCGCTGCGAGGTGCGTGGCCGGAAACGGTCTTCCGGCTCAGTGCGCACCGAACGGCCAATCCCCTGAATCTGATGGACTATTGGGGTTTTTTTCTTGACCCTTCCCAATCCCCGGCCCTGATCAACCCTCCGGCAACGCCCAAGGGCGGAGGGCTGGGCGTGGTCCTGGCCGGACGCCATGCCCGGCGGACCCTGCCGGTTCCCATCCTGGCCAGGGTAATCCAGGCCGCGGCGGCCCGGATCGACGGCTGGATTCATCTGCTGGGAACGACTGCGGAGCGCGAACCGGCCAGAGCGTTGCGGCCCCTGCTCCCGGCCACGATCCAGGCCAGGTTGAACGACCTCACCGGGCGCACCGGCTGGACCGGTCTGCGCGACGTGGTCCAAGGGCTGGACCTGCTGCTCACCCCGGACACCGGGACCATGCACCTGGCCGCGCACCTGGGCACCCCGGTCACGGCCTTTTTCCTTTCCTCGGCCTGGGCCTTCGAGACCGGACCCTATGGCGAAGGCCATCAGGTTTGGCAATCCGTGGAACCCTGCGCTCCCTGCCTGGAAGCCGCGCCTTGTCCCCGGTCCGCGGCCTGCGCCCAGGCCTTCGCGGACAAGGCCGTCCTGGCCCGATTGGCCCGATCGGCCCCGTCCGCTGGACCGGAGCGGACCAACCATCCCGCTCCGCCGGAATCCCTCTGCCTGCTGCGCACCGGACTGGACGACTTCGGTCTGGAGTTCCATCCCGTGGCCGGGGAGCTGCCGGATCAGGAAGCCCGATCGGCCCGACGCGAACTGCTGCGCTCCCACCGGCTGCGGATCGGCCCGCGCCGGGTCCGCCTGGAGCAGGCCGCGGCCGAGACCCTGTACCATGAACCCGACTGGATGATCGACACGCCATGACCACCACGCCCTTGCGAATTCTCACGGTCCTGCCCCTGTACGGCGGGTCCCTGCCCATCGGCCGCTACTGCGTCCGGGCCCTGCGCGCCCTGGGCCATACGGTGGAGTGCTTCGAGGCTCCGGAATTTCACGGCGCATTCCGGGCCCTCAAGGAACAGCGCATTGCCGCGGATCGGCTGGTGGCCCTGGAAAACGGCTTCCTCCAACTCGTGGCCCAGACCGTCCTGGCCAAGGTGGAACATTTCGAGCCGGACCTGGTCCTGGCCCTGGCCCAGGCTCCGTTAAGCCGCCAGGCCCTGCAACGCCTGCGCCGGGACAAGGTGCCCACGGCCATGTGGTTCGTGGAGGATTATCAGGTCTTTCCCTACTGGAAAGCCTTCGCCCGGCTCTACGACGCCTTCGCGGTGATCCAGAAGGAGCCGTTTTTCGGCCTGCTGGAAGAGCTGGACCAGCGCAACGCCCTCTACCTGCCCCTGGCCGCGGACCCGGACTTTCACCGCCCCCTGGAGATCACCCGGGAGCTGTCCGCCGTGGACCAGCGCCGCTACGGATCGGACCTCTCCTTCCTTGGAGCGGGGTATCCCAACCGCCTGGTCGCCTTCCGCCAATTCCTGTCCCTGGACTTCAAGATCTGGGGCAACGACTGGCCCACTCACGGCCCCCTGACTCCGCTGCTGCAACGCCCCGGGGAACGGATCACCCCGGAGGAGGCGGTCAAGATCTTCAACGCCGCCAAGATCAACCTGAACCTGCACTCCAGCGTCAAGGCCGATCCCCTGGTTCCCGGCGGCGACTTCGTCAACCCCCGGACCTTCGAACTGGCCTCCTGCCAAGCGTTCCAACTGGTGGACCGCCGCGGCCTGCTGGCCGAACTGTTCACGGACCGGGAGCTGGCCGTGTTCGAGAACATGGACGATCTGCGCGACGCCATCCACCACTACCTGGCCCACCCCGAAGAGCGCCTGGCCATGAGCCGCCTGGCCCGGGAACGGGTGTTGCGCGAGCACACCTACCAGCACCGCATGGCGACCCTGCTGGCATTCCTCCAGGACCGCCTCGGCCTGGGCGCGGCACGGACCAAAACAGACTCCGGCGCTCCCGAACCAACCCCCGACGCCTCCCCCCTGGCCGCCCTCTCCCCGGATCTGCGCGCCCAGGTGGACGCCCTGCTTCGCGACCTGGACCTGCGCCCCACCGTCCGCTTCGAAGACCTGATCTGGACCATCCGTCAACGCCAAGGTACCCTCAGCGAACTGGAAACCGCCCTGCTGTTTCTGGACGAATGGCGCAAGCAGTATGGCGGGGGAAGGCGGTAAGACGCTCTGCCCCCTGCCTTTCACCGTCAAAGGCCGAGCTGAATTCAAACGCATTCCGTTGACATACGGCACACATGGTTTAATCTCGATCCATGAGCAGATTTGACTGGAGCGAGGAAAAAAACGTGTTTCTCGAACAAACACGAGGCATAAGCTTCGAGGATGTCGTGGTCAGCATTGAGAACGGTCAGGTACTGGACGTCATCCGGCATCCTAACCGGGATCGCTATCCTCGCCAGAACATCATCATTTTGAACATGGACGGTTATGTCTGGCTGGTTCCGTACATCAAACAGAGTGGCGTCAGGTTTCTGAAAACCGTCATCCCCAGTCGCAAAGCAACAAAGGAGTATCTGTCATGACCGATACGATGCAGTTTGATGCGGAGGAAGAACAGATTCTTCGAGATTTTGAACGTGGAGAATTCCAGAGAATTCCCAATCTGGAAGCAGAGAAAGAGGAACTGGAAGCCTCAGCGCGCAGAACCCTCCAGAAAGATAAACGGATTAATATCCGAATATCTTCTCGCGACCTGGAACGTTTACGGATGCGAGCCGCGCGTGAAGGCATTCCCTACCAGACCTACATCTCAGGGGCATTGCACAAGCTCGTTTCCGGAAGACTGAAGGAAGTAGGGTAAAACATGCGGGCAAAACATATCATCGAACGAGCCCAGGGATGCCTGCTGGGGCAACTGGCCGGCGACGCGCTGGGAAGCCTGGTGGAATTTCAGTCCTCGGAGCAAATCCAGCGCGCGTATCCCGACGGGGTGCGCGACATGGCCGACGGCGGTGCGCACGACACCCTCGCGGGCCAACCCACGGATGATTCAGAAATGGCCCTGGCCCTGGCCAGGATGCTCGTTTCGCGCCGCGACTACGACGCCGGGGCCACGAAACAGGCCTATCTCGACTGGCTACGCTCCGACCCCTTCTCCCGCGGCGCGACCATCACCGCCGGGCTGACCGGCGAACCAAAGCAGGACAGCCAGGCCAACGGGGCCCTGATGCGCATCAGCCCCCTGGGCATCTTCGGTTCGCGATTCGAGTTGAACCAGGTGGCCCGGTGGGCCGTCCAAGACGCTGAACTGACCCACCCCCACCCGATTTGTCTCCAGGTCAACGCCCTCTTCACCATGGCCATTGCCCGTGCCGTTGCCACCGGAGCCAATCCCAAGGAACTTGTCGTCGACATGCTCGTATGGGCCCAGGACATGGACGCCGACCCGCTCCTGTTCCGTGTGATCAAAGCCTGCATCAACGAACCGCCCAGAGATTATCTCCATCACCAGGGCTGGGTGCTCATCGCCTTCGGCAACGCCGTCTGGCAGCTGCTCAACGCCCCAAGTCTGGAAGACGGGATCGTGGACACGGTCATGCGCGGCGGGGACACGGACACCAACGCCGCCATTTGCGGGGCATTGCTGGGCGCGGTCCACGGCCTGAGCGCCGTGCCGGAAAGATGGACCAAAACCGTCCTCGCCTGCCGCCCCCAGGAGGGCCTACCCGGAGTGCGCCGTCCCCGTCCGGAAATCTACTGGCCCGTGGATGCCCTGGAACTGGCCGAACAGTTGCTCCACACGCCGTAACTATTCAGCATAGAGTAACGCCGTTGTCGGGGTCGGAGTCGGGATCGGCCCTTCGCTATCGGGATCGAAAACGCTGGGAAGCGTTCAAAATTTTTGCTGTTCCGATTCCGATTCCGATAGCGACCCCGACTCCGATTGCCGGAGCAAGGGCGGATACAAAATGAGCTGAGTAGGTACCACACGCCTTGATATTTCCTTTGATCCGGAGGGCGGTCGGCTGACTTTGGGATACCCGTTTCCAGAAACGTGATCCGATCCGCCAGAGGAGTGCGATGCTGAAAATAATTGTGCAGCCGGTGGACCTGAGCGAATCCCTCACTGATGTAAAGATCCGCGCATCATTCATCGAACGATTCGGCGGCCGGGAGATTGTTCTGGTCCATGTGATGAACCCCGGGCTCGGCGACAAGGACATGGTCCAGTCGCGATTGGCGCACCTTGCCGACGAGCTGAACCAGGTGGGCATCCAGGCCAAATCCGTGGTCACGCAAGGCCATGTTGCCTCACAGATCACCCGGACCGCCATGGAGTTGGCCGCAGACGTGATCTACCTGCCAGCTAGTCGAAAAAACGTCCTGGTTTCGTCATTATTAGGGAGCACGACCGAAGACGTCATCCGCCTTTCCGATATTCCAGTCTTCATTCACAAACAGCGCCCGGTGCTGGTCAGTACAGAGAAGGTTCACAATATTGTCTTTGCCACGGACTTTCGCAAAGCGGCGAGCCGGGTCTGGCTGTATGTGCGCATGCTGGGCCGTTTCGTTTCCAAGCTGACCATTCTCCATGTGGGCGAACGGGCCTCCGACCCGGACACGGAACAGCTGCGCAGGGAAAACGTCGAAATGTTGCTCAATGAGCTGCGCGCAAAATTCACGGACGACTTCCAGGAAATCGCCCTGATCTCCCGGATCGGCTCGCCGGCCAAACACATCATCGATGTCGTCGAGCAGATCCAGGCCGATCTGGTCGTCCTAGGGCGACTCAATGAACCGTTCCCTTCCAAACTGCTCGGTTCCACCTGCTCTCGGGTCACATCCGGGGTGTCCAGTTCCGTTTTGCTGATTCCCTGACTGTATTGACAAAGCCCGCCAACTATCCCAACAGATGGGAGTCTCGTATGTTCCAAGACAAGGTCTTTCTGACCTCGTTGGTCATTGTCGTCGTGTTCGTTCTTGCCGGGGTGATTGATCCGGCATTTCTGGACCGTACCTCCGCCGCCCTCCACGGAGCGATCATCGCCCATTTCGGCTGGGCGTACATGCTCTCCGGCTTTTTCTTCCTGGTGTTCTGCCTGGTCCTGGCTTTGAGCAGATACGGCGAGATCAAATTAGGGCGGGATCATGAAAAGCCCGAGTACACCTACTTCGGCTGGTTCAGCATGCTGTTCGCCGCTGGAATGGGCATCGGCCTAATTTTCTGGGGCGTGGCCGAACCCCTCAGCCACTACATGGACCCACCGGAATTCATCCAGCCGGAAACCGGACAAGCGGCGACGTTTGCCATGCGCTACAGTTTCTTTCACTGGGGCCTGCATCCCTGGGCGATCTACATCGTGATGAGCCTGGGCATCGCCTACTTTTCCTTCCGCCGCGGCATGCCGCCCCTGATCAGTTCCTGCTTCTACCCCATGCTCGGCAACCGGATTTACGGTCCCATCGGCCATTTCATCGATATCATGGCCGTTTTCGCCACCATCTTCGGAATCGCCACCTCCCTGGGGCTTGGCGCGATCCAGATCAACAGCGGCCTGGAGCACCTCTACGGCCTGCCTTCCTCCACCGGCTACACGCTGCTGATCATCCTGGTTACGACGCTTCTGTTCATGGTTTCCGCCGCGGTGGGCCTGGACAAGGGCATTCAGACCCTGAGCAAGACCAATATCCTCCTGGCCTTTGTCCTGCTTCTGTTCATGCTGATCGCCGGACCGACCTCGTACATTCTCAATGTGTTTACCGACACCATCGGCGGATACGTGGGCAACGTGCTGGAAATGAGCCTGGCGGTGAATCCGTTCCTGGGACAGGAATGGTACAAGAACTGGACCCTGTTCTACTGGGCCTGGTGGATCGCCTGGTCGCCCTTCGTGGGCATCTTCGTGGCCAGGATTTCCCGTGGCCGGACCATCCGGGAGTTCGTCAGCGGAGCCCTGCTGGTGCCGACCTTGCTGACCTTTGTCTGGTTCAGCGTGTTCGGAGGGGCCTCGTTGTTCCTGGAGCTGGAACAAGGGACGAACATCGGCATGGCGGTCCAAAACGACGTGTCCACGGGCCTGTTTCTGGTCTTCGACCATTTTCCCGGCGCGCTGATCCTGTCCAACGCCGCCCTGGTACTGTTGATCGTCTTTTTCGTGACGTCGGCGGACTCGGCCACCTTTGTCCTGGGCATCATGACCAGCAAAGGATCGCCCAACCCCACCCTGGCCAAGAAAATCACCTGGGGAATCACCCAATCCTCCGTTGCCGCCATCCTGCTCGTTTCCGGAGGCCTGACCGCCCTGCAACGCATGGCCATCACCGCAGCCCTGCCGTTCAACTTCGTCCTGCTGTTCATGTGCTACAACATCTGGAAGGCCCTGGCCTCCGAAGCACGAGAGAGCCGATTGCGGCAATACGTCGAGACGTCAACGTGAAATGTCGCTGTACCAAAAAGGCCCGGCCAGCGCGGTTTCAGCCCGGCTTCAGGATGTCGCCAGATAGGAAGCCAGTTGGTTCAAGGCCTGAGGCAGGTTGCGTCGACCGTATCCGACCCGGAAATGGTTCAACCCCGGCTCATACAGTGTTCCCGGAAGCAACAGCACCCCGGCCCGCTCCACGAGATCGGCGCAGAACCTGTCCACATCGGTGCCTTTCAGTCGCGGAAAGGCCACCGTACCGGCAGGAGGTCGTTGCCAGTCGAACCAGCGGGCATGTTCGGCGAAAAAGGCGTCCAGAGTATCCAGGTTGGAGCGGACGATTTCCAGGTTCCGCTGGATGATCCCAGCGGCGTTGCGTAGCGCCAAGGCGGCCAGAAACTCGCTGGGAGCGCTGTTGCAGATGGTGGTGTAGTCCTTGAAGGCGGCCATTTTCCGATACAGTTCCCTGTCGTGGGTGGCAATCCAACCGATGCGCAATCCGGCCAGGCCGTAGGCCTTGGACATCACCCCCAGGGAGACGGCCCGTTCGTCCAGGTCCACGAAGCCCGGCAAGCGACGGGAAGGATCAAGCTCCAGGCCCCGGTAGACCTCATCGGCAAAGGTGATGAAGCCATGCTGTTTGGACAACGCGGCCAGTTCCCCGACAAATGCCGCGGACGGCAGAAAGCCCGTTGGATTGTGTGGGAAATTAACCACCACCAATTTCGTGCGCGGGGTCAACAGCGGCACGAGGTCGTCGATCTCCAGGGCCCAGCCCCGCTCCGGATCGCCGCGCCACGGGACGACATGCGCGCCAATACTCAGGGCCACCTCACCCAGGGATTGATAATACGGCGCATGCACGACGACGTGATCCCCCGGCTCCAGCGCGACATGCATGAAGTTGAAGATCGCCTCTTCAGCCCCGGCGTGAACAAGAACATGCTCCGCGGATACCGTGTCGTACAGCGCCGCGATTTCGCGCCGCAGTTCAGGATCGCCAAGCGATTCCGTGTAGCCCAGCCAAAGCGCCTGGAAACGCCGCTCGGCATCGGGTTCCATGGCCAGCAGTTCGCCCAGAGACATGCTCTCGCTGTCCGAGGTACAGAGCAGAAATGGAGCCGTGAATTCATATTTGGCGAAATACCGCTCCAATCGAAAAGGTCTCAGGTGCATAGCGTTTCAATCCTCATCAAAGTTTTATGAGGAGTCTCCCCCTGTGCCCCCGAATAAATCAGGCTGCGCTGGAGAATGATACAGACAGCACGGGGATGACTCACAACGTGAGGTCTCTCAATCTGCTCTTGAAGAAATAGTGAAGACCGGCAAGGAAGGATATGCCGATCAAAACAGTGAAAAGCAGTTTCATGGAAAAGCCGAGAGTCACCACGCCAAGGGCTGTTCCGGCAGCGGGGGGATGTTCCGTATCGGTTGCAACCATGATGAAAATGGACAGCCCGACGGCAAAGGCATACCAAAATTCCAAGACGACCATTCTTGGACTGAAATACGGCACAATGAGCTCGGCAACGAAAAGACCGCAAAACAGGCCGATAAGATGTCCACAAATCAGATTTCTCGGCCGGGCCGTGAGATAGCTGGGTATCGTGAACACGATAAAGGCTGAGGCAGCGAGAGACGCTATGATGATGGGCTTTCTGTGAATGCTGACGAGTATAAGAATGGCGAATATGGTAGCCGACGCTGCAAGGCACTGGAAAAAATAACTTTTCCAATAAATCCTCATTGCTTTCAATCTGTTTCTGGAAATAATCGCCACGAGCGTTCCCTCTCTTTCCCAACACTTCCCACTGACTGGAAGATGACAGCGAATATGAATGATTGCGGGGGACTTGACAATCTATTAACTTTTGTAAACAGTCCGTCCCAAGGCCACCCCATGAAATTCGACGATTTCTTCAAACGCGCATCCCAGGTCGCCGAGATCGGCAGCCAAAAAGACTTGGCCAACCTCCTGGGCATCGAACCCCCGGCCATCACCCTGGCCAAGACGCGAGGCGTGCCCAAAGGCTGGGCACTGACCCTTTCCAGCATGTTCGGGGTGAATCCGGAGTGGCTGAAAACCGGAATCGGACCGGTGTATCAGGCCGACAAGCACAAGACCCGATACATCCCCAAGGTCTCGGCCAGGGCCTGCGCCGGCATCGGTTCCTTGGACGTGCGGGACAATATCGTCGATGAAATTCCTTTTGATCGGAAATGGGTCGCCAGGAAAGGCCGGCCGGAACACATGGTGGTCATGGACGTGGTCGGCGACAGCATGTCTCCGGAGTTGGAACCCGGCGACAGCATCCTGCTTGATCAAAGCCAAACCGGAGTTCTGAACAACAACCTCTACGTGGTCGGCTTGGCGGACGTGTTGCAGATCAAAAGAGTCCAGGCCCGTCCCGGCCTGATTACGCTTTACAGCACCAATCAACGCTATCAGCCGGTCACCTTGCAGGGCGACGAGGTCGAGACGTTGCGGGTCATTGGTCGGGTTCTGTGGAGCAGTCGGAGCTACGCCTGATATTTTTTTTGCCCTGTTGATTTACTTTTGTAAACACAAGGAGACATTCCAATGCAACAGCGGTTCTGTGAATGCGGTCATCCGGTCATGGTGGCGTATGTGATCACGAAGAAGGGCATCCGGCACCTGTATCAACCCCGGGCCAAAATGACCAAACTGATGCGCTGTCCAAACTGCGGCAAGCCCATCAACATCAACGATCTGCTGTAGCCGCGGCTTGGCGTCTGGACAGCACTGCTCTCCGGCGCCATGCTGGGCGGAGTGTTTTTATTTGGCGAGAGACGGTTCCGGCCCTGAAACGGCGATTACTTCCGTTCCAAAGCAAAAAGCACGGTTTCCCGCACGCGACGAATTTTGGGCAGGTCCGGGAGTTCGTCCAGAAGTTCGTTCAGGTAGCCGCGCTCTTGAACGGCCTGTCTGGAGGCGGGGAAGTTCAGATCGAAGGCCCAGCTGCACAGCAGCAGCCGGAAGTCGTTGAGCGTGCGCATCCTGGCATAGTCGCCCAGTTTTCCGGCCAGGATCTGGTCCACCAGCGCATCCGTGCAGACGCCGGGTTCGTCGCGCAATCCCAGGGTGACCACCGGGTTGTTCCATGCGCCGGGACGCAGATGTTCAAGCATCACCTGGAAGATGTCCAGTTTGTCCGCGTCCCGGACCACCCGGGCCGGGACCGCGGCCCAGTCCGGCAGGTCGGGGGGCAGGAAGCGTTTGTTGTGCAGGATCACCGCCGTCAGCACGGCTTTGCGATCCTGTTTATCCAGGGATTCCAGCAGGCTGCGCCGCTTCAGGGTCCGGACCCCGAGACGTCCATGATCCGTGGATTTGCGGTCGTCGAAGGTCTTATGCGCCGCGTACTGCGGAAACCGCCCCACGTCGTGGAACAAGGCGGCCCACAGCGACCGGCGGGTCGCGTTCGGGGGAAGATCTTCCCGGGTCGTGATCGTCTCGGCTTCCTGAAAGACCCGCAGGCAGTGATCCAGCTTGAGGGCCATGTTGGCCCGGTCTTGCGCAGCAGCGAGAAAATGTTCCCGGGCAAAGCCCACCAAGGCGAGCATGGGGGCCTCCATGTCCACGCCGATCACTGCTCCATGAGTTTTCTGGCCCGTTCGAAATCCTCGGGTTCGATGCGCCCTTCCATCATCCGTTTGCGCAACACGGCCAAGGCCTGCTCAAGGACCTGCTCATCAGGGGATGCATCCAGGCCTTCATCCCTCATGGGACCGCCGGGTCCGAACAAATACCGCAGCAGGTACATCATCAAGGCCAGCACGAGGCCGATGAAGACGAACTTCGTGAGCATGTTCAGCCAGCTTCCGACAAACGACGGGCCAAAGGGCCAGTGGGCCCATTCGGACGGCCCCTGGGCCGTGAAGAGCAGTTCAACGACGGACGATAGTTCCATTTACGACGTTCTCCTCAAGATTATCCACGGCTGTTTGGCCGCGAATTTCGATTCTGATTCGTTGAAAGGTTTGCTTACCATCCGCTGACCGAGCGCACCTGGGCCATGTCCGTGAAACCCTGGAGCACTTTGAGCAGGGCGTCCTGCTTCAGGGTCAGCATCCCGTCGGCCACGGCCTGGTCCCGAATTTCTTCCGTGTGGCCGCGGCGCTTGATCAGGTTCTTGATCTGCGTGGAGCTGGTCATCAGCTCGTGGACCCCCGTTCTGCCGCGGTACCCATGGTTGCACTGCCCGCAGCCCTTGGCCCGATACAGGGAGATTTCCCGGGACATGGGAATGTACTGCTCAAAGCCCGGCCCAAACTCCTTGGCCAGGTCGTCCACCTCCTGCTTGTCCGGACGATAGGCCTCCTTGCACTGGGGGCACAGGGTTTTGATCAGGCGCTGGGCCACGACACAGAGCAGGGAGTCCGCGAAATTGAAGGGGTCAAGATCCATGTCCAGCAGACGGGTGATGGTTTCGGGCGCGGAATTGGTGTGCAGGGTGGAAAAGACCATGTGCCCGGTCAGCGAAGCCTGGACCCCGATGTGCGCGGTCTCCGCGTCGCGCATCTCGCCGATCATGATCACGTCCGGGTCGGCCCGGAGGAAAGAGCGCAGGGTGGTGGCGAAGTCCAGGCCGATTTTCGGATTGATCTGAACCTGGCGCAGCCCTTCCTGGGTGATTTCCACCGGGTCCTCCGCGGTCCAGATCTTGCGCTCCGGGGTGTTGATGTAGCTGATGGCCGAATGCAAGGTCGTGGTTTTTCCGGAACCGGTGGGCCCGACCACGATGATCAGCCCATAGGGCTTGTAGACCGAGGACTTGAACTTGGCCAGGTTCTCGTCGGACATGCCCAGCCGTTCCAAAGGCAAGGGCTTGCCTGAGGCCAGTACACGCAAAACCACGTCTTCGTGATTCTCGATGGTCGGCAGGATGGCCACTCGGAATTCGACGATCTTGCCCAGCTCGGGCAGGCGCATCTTGATCTTGCCGTCCTGGGGCAGCCGACGCTCGGCGATGTTCAGGTGAGCCATGATCTTGACCCGGGAAATCAGCGGCTTGGCCATCCCGGCGCGGATCTTGCGGAATTCGTGACAACTGCCGTCAATCCGAAAGCGTACCGTGCAAAACCGATTTTGGGGGTCGGGCTCGATGTGTATGTCAGAGGCATTGCGCCGCCAGGCTTCCACCAGCAGAGCGTTGACCAGCCGGACGACCTCGGAGTCCGAGACCCCGGTTTCCTCGTCCAGCCCCGGTTCAGTCTCCTCGTCGGTCTGGGCCTCCATTGAGTCCCCGAGTTCCATCAGTTCTTCGGACCCCAGGCTGCGGTAGAACAAGTCGATGAAACCCTGGATGTCCAAGGCCAGAGCGACCTTGGGCTCGATCCGGCTGGTGCCGAAAATGAACCGGATCTCGTCCAGCCGGGCGTGATCAAAAGGGTTGGCCATCAACACGGTGATGGAGTTGCCGTCCACAGCCAGCGGGGTCCAGCCGGAACGTTTCAGGTAATCCGGGTCCAGCTTGCGTTTTTCCAGCAGTTCAAAGGGCGCGTCGACATTCGGATCAAAGGGCACGAAGGGCACTTCGTAGAACGCGGACAAGGACTCGCCCAGCACGGTCTTGTCCAGCTTCACTTCCCTGAGCAGATATTGGTCCAGATCCTCGCCGGCATCCTTGGCGGCCTGGGTCATTTCCGCGAGTTGGTCCTCGGTCAGCAGGCCACGGGACACCAACAGGCTGTAGCGGTGTTGCGGCCGAAGCTCCCGATGTCCGATGGCTTTCAATTTTTCTGCCAGTCCCGGATGGTTCGGGTTTAGCCGATGGGCCTGCCAAAAAGCCTGCTTGGCCTGGGTCATGTCCTTGGCCTGGAACAAGGCCTGCCCCAGCTGATAGTAGAGCGCGGCCTGCTCGGGCATGGAAAGCGAGGATTCCATCACCGCCTTGGCCAGAAAGTCGGCCATTTCCCGGTGCTGCCCCAGGGCACGCATGGACTGGATCAGCAGGGTGGTTACCGCAAAGGTCTTCCTGCCTCCACGATATTCATCCAGCAAGGATTGCACCGCATCCTGAAAGCGTCCTTGGCGAAACAACACTTCGCCTTGCAATGGGGAGGTCGGGGCGACGGTCATGGGCGTTGCGGATGGTCGAGCGGAATACCGCTGCCGGATGAAAAGCCGGGTAAAAGACGTTCCATGACGACCTTCGGGGTCAGGGCAATTTCGGAAAACTCGGCCCGGGGAATATCCACATGGCCTTCACGCTGCTCTACCCAGTCCCAGAGCAAGGTCGCGGCCTTGGTCAGATGGTGGGGTTCAAATTGGGGAAGAACGGTCAGAGGGCGGATTTTCGGCTCCAGGGGTGTGCGAATATGGGAATTCCTGGACACGGACTCGTTCCAATCCCTGACCTGTTCGCTCAGGCGATAGCTCAGCATTTGCAGGTGCTCCCGGTCCACGTCCGGGGCCAACAAACAATACCTCCCGAACTCAATTTTGCCCAACCGGTCGTAACTGCGTAGGGAAAGCCGGACTTTAACGGAGAGGTCCCGCTCCATCCATTCGGCCATCATCAGCCCGTAGTTCAGATGCACGTCTTCCAAGCGATGAAACGCGATCACCGCCAGGGAAAAACAGGCCCGTTTACGAAACGACTTGTTCAACTCCTCATGGATGGCGCGCTTCAGCCCGGCCGGGGTCAGGATGCCGGAGGACGTGTCCATGTATTCCAGGGAGGCTGATTGGCGCCGCTTCTCCAGAACCTTCCAGGCTTTGCGCACCCGCCAGGCCAGTTCTCCAGGAAAGTACGGACGCAACAGGAAATCGTCGATCCCGCCATCGTCACTGCGAGCAATTCTGGCGAAATTGTCCCCGGAACCGACCATGATGATCGGCAGGCACTGCCCCAGGAAGCGGTTGCGGTGTCGAACCAGGTGGACGAAATCAAACCCGTCGATATCCGTGGCTTCGGCCGGGACGAGCACCACGTGCGGTTCTCGCAGATCCTCAATCATTCCCAAGGCCCCGAGGTGGCTCCGGACCACGCGGACGGCGAACTTGCCCCTGGCCAATTCGGACTCCATGGCCCGGGCCATGCCCGCGTCGGGTTCGATCAGGAGAACGGACCCGACGTATTCGCTCTTGTTCTCCTCCACGGTCCTTGATTCCATCTCAACTCCATCCGTTCCATCCAGCGTTACCGGAATACCATTCAACATGCTTGCATCCTGAGAAAAGCAACCCGACATGACCTCGACGCATAGCCCCGGGCAGGGAGAAATGCAACAAAATTGACTTGAACCATGGGGGCAATTATTGCTGGGCGATTCGATGCGGCTCGCGACGCAAGGTGCGTCCATGACGCACATTGACGCACTCGGGCCGATCCTATTCGTGTACACCAACCAACAACAATAAAGGAGGCGACCATGTCTTGGGTAGCCATCAGGCGGTTTGATGTCGGGGATCCCGATATCGCGAAAATGAAAAAACACTGGGAGGACGTGGCCGAGGATCTGGGCCTGTTCGCCGAGTCGAACGTTCTGCTGGAGGAAGGCGAGCAAGAGGTCAAACTCTACGTCAGCCAGGCGGTCAACGAATTCTTTCAGGGGCAGCCGGGAAGGCAATACGGCTGAGGAAGCGATCAGAGATCGGTAAGGCATTATTGCAGTGCTCCTGGCGGCGCTGCTCGCCGTGCTCCTCTCGGTGCTCCTCTCTGGGAGCGCGGGCCTTCCCAAGGGGGGAGCCGGTGGGCGGGCCGCGAAGCTGGATTTTCCGGTGAACGAACTGATTGTAGTCGAACACGCAACCCAAGTATAACCCAAGACACAACCCAAACCGCAAAGGGGCAATGAGCATGAGCGATCTGGACGCCTGCAAGGTGTGGCTGAACGAGGTCAACTGGGACATGATCCACGAGGACGCGGTGACCATGTTCCTGGAATGGGGCAACAACAACTGGCACGACGCCATGCGTCAGCCCGTGCGGGGCTCGAACGAGTACTCGATCTACTTCGTTATCGACACCTGGGAGGAGCCCAAGGTGGTGCTGATGAAGATGACCAACTACGGCTCCACGACCCTGTGCGAGAAACGGTTGCCCGAGGATCTGGCCAAGCGGTACCTGGAGTCCATCGGCGGACTGAAGGGGATTCACGAGCTGAGCCCGGAAATCAAGGAATGGCTGACGGCCGAGTTGGAGAAGAAGTAACGTTCGGAGAAAAGAGACCGAACGTCACGGTCCGGCTCTCTCCTCCCGGCTGATCCGAAACAGTCCCTCCAAAGAGTCCCCGGAGCTCTCCGGCGTCGCGCTCGTTCCGAGGGCCCGGTCCTGGGCCTGATCCTGGGCCAAATCCTGGGCCTGCCCCTGGGTCTGCCCCTGGGCTTGGCCCAGCGCCCGGTCCAGGGCCTGGTCCAGGGCCTGGCCCCCGGCCCGGAGGTCCTCGACGCTTCGGGCCCGCAAACGCAGTTCCACGGTGTCGGATTCAAAGTTCGGGCTGGGGGTGATGTCCCAGCGGGACGAGCCGAAAAATCGTTTGGCCAGATCCGCGAAGCGGCGTTCCATCCGGTCCAGGTGGGGATAGCGGAGTGCCTTGGCCTGAGTGGTCAGATTTTGCAGGGCGTCCTGGGGGGCGAGACCACTTTCCAGCACCTGATGAGCTGCGGCGGCTTCCAGGGCCTGGCTCAGGGACCACCCGCGGCCCAGTGCCGTTTCCTTGAGCAGGGTCAGCCACTGAACGGCCCGGCCCTGGGACCATTTCCAGGCCGTAAAATACGGCCGCAACGCTTCCAGTTCGTCTTGACGGAGCGTAGCCAGAGTCGTTCCCGCGGCCAGGGGGACGTTGCCGGCGTACAGCAGATCGTCCCAGGACGCGGGTAATTCGAGCCAGGTGAGATACTTTCGCCACATCCCGGAGCGAGGCGGGACGCCCAGCGGGGGAGCAACGCGCCGGGTCAGCTCTTCCGGTTCAAGCAGCGGCTGAAAATACCGCAGAGCCTGGACGCGCATGGGTTCGTCCAGGGGCCGATGAATATTGGCGTGCAGGTAGAGCAGTCCGTCCTCCAGCGGCGATCCCGGCCCGGGCAGACACCTCGCCGCGATTTCCCGGCCCGCTTGGGCCAGAAAGGTCGCCCTGCGGTATCCGGACAACAGCCTGTAGCCGCCCTCCCCCTGGCCTCCTCCGTCCTTCTGGCCTTCCCGATTCCTCTGCCCTTCCCGGTCCTCTTGGACCCGGACCAGGACGGGGTCCAACTGCCCCACGGCCAGCAACGACCGGCACAACTCCTCGGGAGGAGGACCGGCCCAGAACAAACTGGTCCCCGAACAATCCAGCTGGGACGCATAAACCCTTATCCAGCCTGTCATTTGAGAGCCTCCCTTGACATTCTTCCAACCCCGTCTCTATAGGTGCAAAGCTTATAACAGCGCATCATCATCGCCTGACGGCGTCAACCCTTACCCAACACAATCCCTGAAGGAGGCCGAATGCAGGATAAGCTCAGCACCCAACGCACATACGCCCTGGTCGGACATGGAGGCAGCGGAAAAACATCCGTGGCCGAAATGTTGTTGTTCAACACCTCGGTGACAAATCGCCTGGGCAAGATCGACGAGGGCACCACCTGCCTGGATTACGAACCCGAGGAAGTCAAGCGACGGGGCGGCATTCAGCCCGGATTCGGCCATTACTCCTGGAAAAAGAACCAGCATTTTCTCATCGACGCGCCCGGGGACAACAATTTCTGCGGCGACCTGCCCTACCTTCTGAGCGCCGCTGACGGAGCGGTCTTCGTGATCGACGCGGTGGACGGCGTCAAGCCCCTGACCAAGCGGTTCTGGGCTGAAGTGAAAAAGGCCGGTCTGCCTGCCATGGTGGTCATCAACAAAATGGACCGGGATCGGGCCGATTTCGAGATGGCTTTTGGCGGATTGCAGGACATCCTGGGCATCAAGCCGGTCCTGCTGCATCTGCCCCTGGGCTCGGAGACCGACTTCAGGGGGGTTGTGGACGTTCTGGCCGAGCAGGCCTTGCTGTTCGACGATGCCGGGAACCTCAAGCCCGGTGAAATGCCCGGGGACCTGGCCGACCAGGTGGCGACCCTCCGGGAGACCATGATGGAGAACATCGCCGAGAGCGATGAGGAACTGATGGAAAAGTATCTGGAAGAGGGTACGCTGACCCTGCCGGAAATGCTGGGCGCTCTACGCAAGGGCGTGCTCTCCGGCGAGCTGGTGCCGGTGACGGTTTGCGCGGCCCTGGCCAACCGGGGCGGCCCGTTGATCCTGGACGTGATCCAGGACCTGATGCCCTCTCCCCTGGACCATGCCGACTGGACCGGAGCGGATGGCGAACAGCGCCCCTCCAGTCCCGACGCTCCGGCGGCCTGCTTTGTCTTCAAGACCATCGCCGATCCCTTCACCGGTCAGCTCAGCGTGTTGCGCGTGCTCTCCGGCGTCGTCACCCCGGACATGGCCCTGTTCAACCCCGGCAAGGACGCCAGGGAGCGGCTGGGGCAGCTCCTGATGCTCCAGGGCAAAACCACCACGCCGTGCAAGGAACCCCTGGGGCCGGGGGCCATCGTCGCCGTGGCCAAGCTGAAGAGCACCGCCACCGCGGACACCCTGTGCGACGAGAAAAAGCCCTTCCGACTGGCCGCCCCGCAACTGCCCACGAGCATGATCACCTATGCCCTGGGCGCGGAGGAAAAGGGTGAGGAAGACAAGGTCTACGCCGCGGTGCAGAAGCTTCTGGATGAAGACGTGACCCTGAGCCTCTCCCGTGGCCAGGAAACCGGGGAGATGCTGCTGTCCGGCATGGGTCAGATGCACATTGAGACCGCGGTGGAGAAGTGCCGTCGGCGCTACAAGGTGAACATCGTGCTCAAGCCGCCCAAGGTGCCCTACCGCGAGACCATCAAGGGTCGGGCCGAAGTCCAGGGCCGACACAAGAAGCAGTCCGGCGGGCGAGGCCAGTTCGGGGACTGCTGGATCCGGATGGAGCCTTTGCCCCGGGGCGCGGGTTACGAATTCGTGGACGCCATCGTCGGCGGAGCCATTCCCCGACAGTACATCCCCGCCGTGGACAAGGGCATCCAGGAGTCCTCCCTGCGCGGGGTCCTGGCCGGATATCCCCTGGTGGACTTCAAGGTCACTTTGTTCGACGGCTCCTTCCACACCGTGGACTCCTCGGAAATGGCCTTCAAGGTGGCCGGGTCCCTGGCCTTCAAGAAAGGGGCCGAGGAAGCCAAGATCCAGCTTCTGGAGCCCATCGTGCTGATGACCGTGTACACCCCGGACGAGTTCATGGGCGACATTATCGGCGACCTCTCCAGCCGCCGGGGCAAGGTCCTGGGCACGGACTCCCACGCGGGGGTCACCGAAATCCGGGCCCACGTGCCCATGTCCGAAGTCCTGGAGTACGCCCCGACCCTGCGTTCCATGACCGGTGGCCAGGGCACCTTTGTCATGGAATTCGACCACTACGAGGAATGCCCGCCGCCAGTGGCGGAAAAGGTGGTGGCCGAGTCCAAGGTCAAGGATGAATAGGGCTTTGCCCGGGGTTTTGCCCGGGGCTTTGCCCGGATCAAGGACCGGAGCCTGCCTGAGGCTTGACCGGGCCGATTGAGGTACTATCTCTGCACTTAAGCTGCCGGAACAGGGGAGAACTCCCCGTGTTCGGTTGCAAAGGGGCGGCTTTTAGCCGCCCCTTTGCATTTGGCCCACCTGACCAATTAACCTCTGAACCCAACACAGGGTGAGCAAAGAAGGAGATTGTGAGCGGACTTGGTGAACACAGTTTGACGACGTTGGAACTGGCCCTGGAATGGCAAAGCCCGGAAGCCCGGCATCAGGAGCGGTATCTGGCCCGGCGCGTGAACCTCTGGCGAGACGTATTTCCGCCCGGATTCAAGGAAGCCCTTCTGGGCAAGGCAGTGGGCGACACGGTGGAGAAAACGTATCAACCCGGAGAAGCCATCCCGGATCATGACCCGAAGCTGATCCATCGCGTCCCCCGGTCCCGATTCCAGCGCCGGACCGTGGGCGGACGGGTCATCGAACCGGCCCGGGGCCGTTTTTACCCACGAGGAATGCTGGGGGACATGCTCGGGGTGTACCCGCAGGACTCCCGACCAGGACGGATTATCGAGCTGGATGCCTCGAACATGGTCGTGGACCTGAACCATCCCCTGGCAGGCTTTCCATTAACCCTGCGGGCCACGATCCTGGACTTGGCGGACAAGGCCACGGAAACCGGAGGGCGGCTGACCTGCTGGCTGGAGGAAATCGCGGACAGCGGGCCGGGAATGCAGCGCCGCCACAACGGACACCCGACCAGCTTTGATTTGCAAGACGGACTGCGCCGCCTGGATGAGACCGAGGACGCGCTGTTCTACGCCTCGCCCCGGATCATCGGCCACGTGGACGCCCAGGCCGGGGCGTTTCTGGAGCAAACCTACGCCGACTCCCTGTCCTCCTTGCCGTCAGGCGCGAAGGTTCTGGACCTGATGAGCAGTGTCCTGTCCCACATTCCGGAACATCTCGACCTCCACGTAACCGGACTGGGCTTGAACCTGGAGGAAATGGAAGCCAACCCCCGCCTGGCCGACCGGGTGGTCCACGATCTGAACGCGGCCCCCAAGCTGCCCTTTCCGGACAAGAGCTTCGACGCCGTGACATGCAGCCTGTCCATCGAGTACCTGACCTCCCCACAGGCGGTCATCGCCGAGTGCGCCAGGGTGCTGCGCCCCGGCGGGATGCTGCTGGTGGGGATTTCCAGCCGCTGGTTCCCGACCAAGGCCGTGCGGATGTGGATGGATCTGCATGAATTTGAGCGCATCGGCCTGGTTTTGGAGTATTTTCAGACCGTCCCGGCCTTGACGGATTTGCGAACCGTAAGCATCCGCAACTGGTGGCGGCCCGAGGACGACCCGCACATCGACCAGACCCTGACCAGCGATCCGGTCTGCGTGGTCATGGGGACGGTCCAGGACTGATCGGCCAGGGAGAATTGGAAGAAAAAGCCCCGAGGCTCGGCGTCCGCGAGGAATGCGGTCCGAACCCCGGGGCTTTTTTTGTGGAAGATCTGGCCCTCACCCGGCCCGGTCGATGCCCTTGGCCCCGATGTCCCGGCGCAGATATTTGCCTTCGAAATCGATCAAATCCGCGGCCTGATAGGCGGCGGCCCTGGCCGCGGCCAAGCCCGGGGCCAGGGCGGTGACGCCCAGGACCCGGCCTCCGGAGGTTACGAGCCGACCCTCTTTCAGAGCCGTGCCGGCCTGGAACACGGTGACCCCGGGCACGGCTTCGGCCCGGTCCAATCCGGAGATGGGCATGCCCTTGGGGTAGGCCCCGGGATACCCCGGCGCGGCCAACACCACGCACAGCCCCGTCTTTTCCGACCACCGCACCGGAACCTGGGCCAGCCGTTTTTCGCAGCAGGCGGACATGATTTTCGCCAGGTCGGACTCCAGGCGGACCATCAGCGGCTGGCATTCCGGGTCTCCGAAGCGGACGTTGTATTCCAACACGTACGGCCCCTTGGCCGTGAACATCAGTCCGGCATAGATGACCCCCTGAAAGGGTTGCCCCTTTTCGGCCAGCAACCGGGTCAGGGGAGTGATGGTCGTCTCGGTCAGTGCGGCAAGCTTGTCCTCGGGCAGGATCGGGGCCGGGCAGTAAGCGCCCATGCCCCCGGTGTTCGGGCCGGTGTCGTTTTCGCCCACGGGCTTGTGGTCCTGGGCCGAGGGCAGGGGAACCACGGTCTTTCCGTCGCAAAAGGCCAGCAGTGAGGCTTCTTCGCCCACCAAGGCCTCCTCGATGATCAGCCGCTCCCCGGCCGCGTCGAAGATCCGCCGGACCATGATCGCGTCAATGGCCTCCAGGGCTTCTTCCCGGGTCTTGGCGATGATCACTCCCTTGCCCGCGGCCAACCCGTCCGCCTTGATCACCATGGGCAAGGAGTGCTTTTTGGCATACTCCCTGGCCTCGTGGGCTTCCTCGAAAACCTGGAAGTCCGCCGTGGGGATCCCGGCCTTGCGCATCATGTTTTTGGCAAAGACCTTGCTTCCCTCCAGCCGGGCGCAGAAGGCGCTGGGTCCGAAACAGGCGATGCCTTCGTTGGCCAGAGCGTCCTTGAGCCCCAGGACCAGAGGCAGTTCCGGGCCGGGGACCACCATGTCCACCTTGTGTTCCCGGGCGGCGCGGACCAGGCCGGGTATGTCGTCGTCCGTGATCGGTAAATTCTCCCCCATCCCGAGCGTGCCCGGATTGCCGGACGCGATGAGCAAGGTCTCGACCAGAGGGCTTTGCTTGAGTTTCCAGGCCAGGGCGTGTTCGCGGCCACCGGATCCGACGAGCAGGATGCGCATGATGCAACTCCAGGGGAAAGGCTTGAGGTTCGAGGCGGTAATTTTTCAGCAGGGAGTTATGTGGGGGACGGATGATCTGTCAAGCAGGGTGGACAAACGCCTGGTTCACTCTTAAAACCTCGGACTGGTACAATACGCGAATCAAATCCCGGGCCGCGCGAGATGTTCGCGACGAAGCCGGAACGAGTTCGACGTCCGATTGACTCCAAAGGAGGACTATCATGGCCAGAAAAGTGCTCATTGACCAAGACGAATGCATCGGGTGCGGAGTTTGCGAGGAGATGTGTCCGGAAGTGTTTCACCTGGACATCGGGACGGGCAAGGCGGAGGTGATTCAGGAAGAGGGTGGCCCGGAAGATCAGATTCAGGAGGCCGTGGACAACTGCCCGGTGGAGTGCATTCACTGGGAAGGATAGGGGCAATGGCCTGCCGCGGCGCGTTCACCTCGGACCGAAACCCGCAACAAACGCTTTTCGCGACCCATTGCTGGCCCGAGGGCGAAGTGCGCTGCCCCCGCTGCGGACAGCGATCCGTCTATCCGCTCAAGGACGGTCGCTACCGTTGTGGGGAGTGCGTGTACACCTTTCACGACTTCACCGGCCGCTGGCTGAATCGGTGCGCGCTCTCACGAGC
Source organism: Desulfonatronum zhilinae (assembly GCF_900182865.1). Taxonomy (NCBI): domain Bacteria; kingdom Pseudomonadati; phylum Thermodesulfobacteriota; class Desulfovibrionia; order Desulfovibrionales; family Desulfonatronaceae; genus Desulfonatronum; species Desulfonatronum zhilinae. The sequence continues at coordinate 203,730 of NZ_FXUJ01000001.1, read as the reverse complement.
CCAGTGGATGGCCCTGATGCGCTTGTTCGTGGAGGGCGTCCCGGTCACGGAAATGGCCGGAGAAGTCCAGGCTTCCTACGAAACCACGCTCAAGGCGGTGAACACGCTGCGGTTCAGCCTCCTGGCCGGAGACCCGTCCTTTGCGCCGCTGTTCGACGAACAAGGGGAACTGCGCAAGCACTGCCGCAAGAACAGCGCCGCCGGAAATGACCACTGCCTGGGCAGGGGAGCCCCGGTGTTCGCGTTGCGACGTTCGCCCGGAAGCATTCGCTTTGAGCTGCTTCCCGACCTGGATGTCCGGGAAATTCTCGGACGTCCGTTACGCAAGCGCATCTGGCGCACCCTTGTCTACACCGAACCCGCCGAGAGCCGCGAGGCCCTGTTTTTCGCCTGCTGCGGCAACCTGCGTAAACTGTTCGCCAAGAAGTGGAATCAGGAATCCCTCCCCTTGGACGCGGACCGGACATTTTGGCGGTTCGCGGAGGCCTGGCTGACCCGCTACCGCTGCTTCACCCCGGAATGCTGCCCGCTGTATCTCAAGGAACTCGAATTCCGCTTCAACACGCCTCAGGAGAACTGGCTCCCCCTCCTCCTGAAGCATCTTTGCCAGCCGAAGCCGTCGAACTGAGCCGCCCGTCCAAGTAGGCGGTCCCCTCCCCCAGCACCGCCCGCATGAACACCTCCACCCCGATCCGTTCCATGAACCGGGCGGTCCGCTCCCGGGGCTTGGCCTTGGCGGCGTAGAAATTCAAACAGGCCCGGGTCAGTTCCACGGCCTGGTCGTCGGTCAGGTCCCTGGCGATCACGTCGCCGATCCGGGGGTGTCCGCCGCCGTTGCCGCCGAAGATCAGGGTCCAGCCTTTTTTCTTCCCGAACAGCCCCACGTCCCGGATATAACTCTCGCAACAGTTCATGCCGCACCCGGAGAGACCGAACTTGGTCTTGGCCGGCAATTCCATGCCCATAATCGCCGAATCCACCTTGCGGCCCAGTTCCAGGGAATCCAGTTGGCCGAACTTGCACCAGCGCGAGCCCGGACAAGCCTGGATGTAATGCACGCCGACGGGCTTTTTCGGGCCGTCCGGAAACCCCAAGGCCCGCCAGATATCCGTCGCGGCCTCCGGCCCGTGCCCGCCGATGGCCAGCCGTTGGGCCGAGGTGATCTTGAGCAGGGGGATGTCGTGCTTGCGCACCGCCGCGGCCACGGACTCCAGATACTCCGGCGTGATCAGGCCCATTTTGGGACCGGGCAGGATGTTGTAGGATTTCAAAGGTAGGGTCTTGGACATGATCGTCTCCTTGTCGTTGGTGCTTGGTTTCGAGCGACTCTACCACAGCGACGGACACGATCCTTGACCTGAATCAATTCCGGATCAACCGGCTCAAGCCAAACCTCACCGGTGTTCGCGACGGATCGATTGGATCATTTCATCGAGCTGATGCAGGAAACGTGAGCGATCCTGTTTTTTGAGCGGCGCAGGCCCTCCCGTCATCTCCCCAGAACTGCGAAGTTCCGCCATCAGGTCCCGGATTGCCACGGCTGAGCCGATGCTTTCGGCGGTGAAGGGTTTTCCGGTTGGGCCGACAACGAGCGCACCCTTTTTCAGGCAGCGGTCGGCCAGCAGGATGTCGGCGGTGACCACAATGTCGTGGATGCCGACGTGCTCGACAATCCAATCATCAGCCGCGTCAAAACCGCCTTTCACCACCATGAGCGCCACCCGCTGTTCACGGGGTACGTGCATCCGAGAATTGGCCACCAGCGTCACATCAAGCTGGTACCGGTCTGCGACGCGATACACCTCCTGCTTGACCGGACATGAGTCGGCATCAATGTAGATGTGCAGCAATTGCATTCATCCTTTGGGCTGATGAGTGGAAAGAACCGTGAGGGTCGGCCCTGATTCAAGCCGCCAGATACGCCCGCAAGGCGTCCATCCGGCTCTGGGCCGTGAAATAGCCGTGGTCGTAGAGGTCGTAAAGCTTCCTGGGTTCCCGGCAGATCCGGCCCACGCCCATGGTCGTGTCCGGCTGAATGACAAAGGCCTCGCCTCGGGCCTCCATGTCCCGGATCGCGGCCAGGGTCTCGTTGTAGACGTCATGGCGGCGGGCCAGCATCCGGTGCATGCCCGCAAGCTCGGGATGCCGCCATCTGCAGGCCCAGCCGCTTTTACCCGGCTTTTTGACGTACCCGTCCGGCTGGGTGAGCACGATCACCCGCTTGGCGTGGCCCTGGTCCATGCAGACGCGGACGGGGACCGGGTCGGCGATGCCGCCGTCCATGACCATCCGCCCTTCGTAGCGCACCGGGGAGGAAATCACCGGCAGGCTGGCCGTGGCCCGGAACACCTCGTCCACGGAGTCGTCGGTCCGGGCGAACCCGCCCTTCTCCAACCAGACCGCCTCCCCCTGCTCGCAGTCGGTCAGGCCGACCCAGAACGTCACGGGACTGTCCCGGAACGCCGCGTAGTCAAAGGGGATGATCCGCCGCGGAATGACCCGGAAGATGAACTCCATGCCGAACAAATCCCCGCCGCGCAGCAGCCGCATCCAGCTCAGATAGCGCCGGTCCCGCACGAACCCGATGTTCACCATCCGGTTGCGCTCCGGCTGCCGGGCCACGTAGTTGGCCCCGTTGCACGCGCCCATGGACACCCCGTACACCGAGGCAAACCACACTCCCTCGTCCATGAGCCGCCGCAACACCCCGGACGTAAACACCCCCCGCAGCCCCCCGCCTTCCAGCACCAGGCCCGCGTTTGTCAGCTTCATGGCGATCTTTTCCTCAATGACCGCGCCCGACAGCCCGGCTTTGCGGTCCTGTGCGTGCAGGGTGCGCAGCTGTCCACGATGCGCCCGCGACACGACGATTCCGCTCGACTCGACGATGATGCCTTCTCCTCCGTCATGCGATTGCTTCCACTCCAATTGTAGTTTAAAAGTCCAACCATTCGGTATTTTACCGGTTTCCTGTAATGGATTCAAAACATCCCGACACTTGAAGAATTGAACCGCCCGCTCGTCTTTTGTCTCCTGTTGGAATTGCAGGTGACGTTCCAGCGCGTAATCCATAAAGATCAAGGCCCAGGAGAAATTAGGATATGGTGCGTAAAATGTCCAAGGAATGAGTAAGGAGGGGGGATTGGAACGACCTGGGAAAACCCTGATGGCGAAAACTGAGACGAACAACACCGATTTGGCCCGCGCCGAGATTCTCTGGAAATCGGCTGATGCCCTGCGCGGGCAGATCGACGCCGCCGAGTACAAGCACGTGGTCCTCGGCCTGCTTTTCCTGAAGTACATCTCCGACTCCTTCGAGGCCCGTCGCGATGAACTCAAGGTCGAGCTGGAAGCCGACGGCATTACCGGCCCACAGCTCGAAAGCTTGCTGGAGAACCGCGACGAGTACACCGCCGAGCGGGTTTTCTGGGTGCCGCCCGAAGCGCGCTGGCAGAACCTCCAGAACCAAGCCGCGCGGCCTGACATCGCCACGCTGATTGATGATGCCATCCTCGCCGTGGAGCGCGACAACCCGAACCTCAAGGGCAAACTGCCGCGCGACTACGCCCGCCGCGGCATCGCGCCGGAAAAGATGAAGGGCCTGATCGACCTGATCGCCGACATCGGCTTCAAGGGCGACCGCGCCAAGGCCCGCGACACGCTCGGCCGCGTCTACGAGTACTTCCTCGGCAAGTTCGCCCAGGCCGAGGGCAAGCTCGGCGGCGAGTTCTTCACGCCGCGCTGCATCGTGCGCTTGCTGGTCGAGATGCTCGAACCCTACGAGGGGCGCGTGTACGACCCGTGCTGCGGATCGGCGGGCATGTTCGTGCAGTCGGAACGCTTCGTGGAGGCCCACGGCGGGCAGAAGACCGACATCTCGATCTTCGGCCAGGAGTCCAACCCGACCACCTGGCGGCTGGCGCACATGAACCTCGCCATCCGCGGCATCGAGGCCAACCTCGGCTCCCAGCCCGCCGACAGCTTCCTGCGCAACCTGCACCCCGACCTCAAGGCCGACTACATCCTCGCCAACCCGCCGTTCAACATCTCGGACTGGTCGGGCAAGCTCCTGGCCGACGACGTGCGCTGGCGCTACGGCACGCCGCCGGTCGGCAACGCCAACTACGCCTGGATCCAGCACTTCATCCACCACCTGGCGCCGCCCAATGGCCATGGCGGCGGGGTCGCCGGCTTCGTCATGGCCAACGGCTCGCTCTCCACCGGCTCCGGCGGCGAGGGCGAGATCCGCCGGCGCATCGTCGAAGCCGACCTGGTGGACTGCATCGTTGCGCTTCCGGCCCAACTCTTCCTCACCACCGGCATCCCCGCCTGCCTCTGGTTCCTGACCCGCGACAAGACGGGCAAGAACCTCAAGCATGGCGGGCGCGACCGGAAAGGCGAGACGCTGTTCATCGACGCGCGCAAACTGGGCACCATGCAGACCCGGACGCTGCGCGTACTGACCGGCGGCGACGACGGCGAAAGCATGCTGGCCGACGGCATGGGCGACCCCAACTTCGATTCCGACCTCGGCCGCATCGTCTACGCCTTCCGCCAATGGCGCGGCGAGCCCGCGCCCGCCTGGTGGGACGAGGCCGAGCACGGCGCGTGGGCCTACCGCGACATCCCCGGCTTCTGCAAGGCCGAGACCATCAAAGGCATCGGCAAGCACGGCTTCGTCCTCACCCCCGGCCGCTACGTCGGCGCCGAGGCGCAGGAGGACGACGGCGAACCGTTCGCGGAGAAGTACCCGCGCTTGTTGGCGGAGTTGGAGGAGTGCTTTGGGGAGGGGGAGCGGTTGATGGGGGTGGTACGGGAACGGTTGGGAAGGATTACGTCCAGTGAGTGACTCGCTGACGGCCGATGTCGGCACGTTTCCTCGCGGATTCTCACAAGAACGGCTACCCGTTTGGCCATTGGTTCGTGCAGATTCGTTAGTGGAACTGCGATACGGCCGCGCACTAACTGAGTCCAAACGACGGCCTGGATCAGTTCCAGTGTACGGCACTAACGGACAATGCGGTTGGCATAACGAAGCGCTGGATGACGGTCCCAGTGTAATACTGGGGCGAAAGGGTATGGGCAACCTCGGTGTGGAATGGTGTAGCGGACCATTCTGGGTGATTGACACCGCTTACTTCGTCATCCCGAAGACCGATGCGCTGGACCTTCGTTTTTTTTATTACTTGATTGGTTACATCGGGCTAAATCACCTCAAAGATGGCACGTCTAATCCATCCCTCAGTCGCGACACCTTCGCGGCCCAGTTGCTTCCGTTCCCACCGATGGAAATCCAACAGACAATCGCGGAAACGCTTGCATATATTGACGACAAGATCGAGCAGAACCGGCGGACGGCGCGGGTGCTGGAGCGGCTGACGCGGGCGATCTTCCGGGCGTGGTTCGTGGACTTCGAGCCGGTCAAGGCCAAGGCCGCAGGCGCGACCGCCTTCCCCTCCATGCCCCAGCCCGTCTTCGACGCCCTGCCCACCCGCTTCGTTGATTCGGAGATCGGCCCCGTGCCGGAGGGTTGGGTGGTGAAGGCCGTATCAGAGGCCTTCGATGTCAATCCGACCCGATCGCTTCGGAAGAGCGAGCGTGCGCCGTACCTTGACATGAAGAACATGCCGACGAATGGGCACGCGCCGGACTCGTGGATCGAGCGCCCGTTCGGCTCCGGAATGCGCTTCATGAACGGCGATACCCTGGTCGCACGTATTACGCCGTGCTTGGAAAACGGCAAGACATCGTTCGTGGACTTCTTGGAGGACGGACAGATTGCATGGGGTTCGACTGAGTACATCGTGCTTCGTCCTCTGCCGCCGCTACCGCCACTCTTCGCCTACTGTCTCGCAAGAACCGATGAGTTCCGAGATTTCGCAATCCAGAACATGACTGGCACGAGCGGCAGACAGCGTGTCGCCTCGACCGCTATGGACCACTTCCGACTTGCCGTCCCCTCTGAGGAAGTGGCCGTGGAGTTCGGCGAAATTATGAACCCGATGTTCGACTGCATTCGCGGTGGGATGGAGGAATCCCGCAAGCTCGCCGAGATGCGCGACTACCTTCTACCCAAGTTGCTGAGCGGCCTGATCCGCGTGGAGGCGGCGCCATGAATGGACGAGATGGGCGGGAGCCGCTGCTGCCGAAGCATGGGGGATACCGTCAGCTGAAGAGCTTTCAGGTGGCGCAACTGGCCTATGACGTGACCGTGCGCTTCTGCAACCGCTACATCGACCGGCGCAGCCGCACCCACGACCAGATGGTGCAGGCGGCGCGCTCGGGGGTGCAGAATATCGCCGAGGGGAGCGTAGCCAGCGGCACCTCGAAGAAAATGGAACTGAAGCTGACCAACGTGGCCAAGGCCAGCCTCGAAGAACTGCGCCTGGACTACGAGGATTTCCTACGCCAGCGGGGCTTGGCGCTGTGGGTGCCGGACGACCCGCGGCGCAAGATGCTGGTGGCCCGCCGCTGCACCACCGTGGACGAGGTGGCGATCTGGGTTCGAGATCATGGATTGGCTGGACCCGATGGACAGATCGATGGACAGATCGGACTTGATGCCCGGTCCATGCCGTCCATGCAATCCATGCAGTCCATGTATTCTGGCGCTGCGGCCAATGCGGCGCTGGTTCTGATCGGCGTGGCGATCTCGTTGCTGGACCGTCAAGTTCAGGCGCAGGCCGCCGCCTTTGAGCAGGAAGGCGGCTTCACTGAGCGGCTCTATCGAACCCGCCAACAGCGCCGGAGGCAGTCATGAGTGCTGTTTCGGAACACAGCGTCGAGGATGTCGCCGCCGTCTACTTCGGCGCAATCGGCGCGGCCACCAAACGCGGCGTCGAGATTGACGACGCAGGCGAGCGTGGCAAAGCCACCGAGGTCGTGCTGAATGGCCGCCTCGGCGCGGCCCTGCATCGCCTCAACCCGGACCTGCCCCACGACACCGTCGAGGAGGTGGTGCGCATTCTGTCGCGCCCGCCGCATCCCACGCTGCTTCAGAACAATCGCTGGTTCCATGCGCTGCTCACCGATGGCGTCGAGGTCGAATACCGTGATGCCCGAATTGGTCATGGGAACGGTGAAACACGCGGAGGACGCGCGCGCCTCATCGATTTCGACAAGCCGACGGCGAATGATCTCCTCGTGGTACGCCAGCTCAGTGTCGCCGGAGCTTCACAAAAACTTATCCGCCCGGACCTGACGGTATTCCTGAACGGCCTGCCGGTCGCGGTCATCGAGTTGAAGGACCCGACCGACACCCAGGCCGACCTCGGCGTCGCCATCGACCAACTCGACCGCTACATGCAGACCGCCCCCGACCTGTTCGTGCCGAACCTGCTGCTGGCGGTTTCGGACGGCATGCTGACCCGCGTCGGCTCAATCACCAGCGGGCGCAGCCGCTTCATGCCCTGGCGGCCGCTGAACAACGACGGCGGCGGCGCGCCAACGCTGGAAGCGCTGATCCGGGGGCTGTTCGAGCCGCGGGCGCTGACAGACTACCTGCGGACCTGCGTCACCTTCGAGGAGGACGAAAGAGGCGACATCGCCAAGAAAATCGCGGGCTACCACCAGTTCCGCGCGGTGCGCAAGGCGCGGGCCAGCGTGCTGACGAGTCTCAGGCCGCCCTCAGGTGAGGGCGACGGTCGCGGCGGCGTGATCTGGCACACCCAGGGGTCGGGCAAGTCGCTGACCATGCTGATGCTGGCCGGTGCGCTGATCCGCGAGCCGCGCCTGACCAACCCGACAGTGGTGATGATCACCGACCGCAACGATCTCGACGATCAGCTCTTCGACACCTTCGCCGCCGGGCGCGCGCTGCTGCGGCAGCCTCCCGTCCAGGCTGAGAGCCGGGAGCAACTGAAGGCGCTGCTCGACCGCGCGGCAGGGGGCGTGGTGTTCACGACGATTCAGAAATTTGCCGAGGCGCACGGTGTGGTGTCGGACCGATCCAACGTGGTGCTGATGGCCGACGAGGCGCACCGCAGCCAGTACGGTTTTGTCGAGGGCGGCGCGCGCTGGATGCGCGAGGCGCTGCCCAACGCCACCTTCATCGGCTTCACCGGCACGCCGCTGGAGCGCGACGACAAGAACACGATCCACGTCTTCGGCGAGTACGCGGACGTTTACGACATCCGCCAGGCCGTCGAGGACGGCGCCACCCGGCCGCTCTACTACGAGTCGCGCATAATCAAGCTGAAGGTGAACGAGGAAGGCTCGCGCGTCGCCGAGGAAAAGCTCGAGTACGCGGCCAATACCGACCGCGACGGGGAGTCGGCGGAGGATCGGATTCGCGTTCCGCTGGAGTCGCTGGTCGGCGCCCAGGAGCGTATTGAACGCCTGGCGGCGTTCATCGTCACGCACTGGGAGAAGCGCCGGGCAGCCATGGAAGGCAAGACAATGATCGTGACCATGAGCCGCGACATCGCCGCACGACTCTACGAGGCGATCCGCGTACTGCATCCTGACTGGCACGACGCGGATGACGAGCGCGGCGCGATGAAGGTGGTGGTTACCGGAACGGCCGACGATCCGGAGCCGCTGCGCGGTCATGTGCGGACAAAGGCGGCGCGCAAGCGGTTGGCAGAGCGCTTCAAGGCCCCGGACGACGACCTGCGACTGGTGATCGTCTGCGACATGTGGCTGACCGGCTTCGACTGCCCGCCGGCGCACACCATGTATCTGGACAAGCCGCTGGCCGGGCACAATCTGATGCAGGCCATCGCGCGCGTGAACCGCGTCTATGGCGACAAGCCCGGCGGCTTGATCGTGGACCTGCTGGGACTGGCCGACCAGTTGGCCGACGCGCTGGCCACCTACACCCAGGCCGGTGGCACGGGCGAGGCTGTCCGGAAGGTGCAGGGCGAGGCGGTGCCCGCGATGCAGGCGGCGTTCGAGAAGCTGCGCGGCTTCTTCCACGGCTGCGACTACGAGCAGGCACTCGACGCGACGCCCGGAGATGTCCTGCCGGTGTACCTGCGTGCCATCGACCACGTGTTCGGCCAGAAGGATGGTTGGAAGCGCCTGAGGACAATGGTCAAGGAACTGTCAGCAGCCTTCGCACTGGCGGTGCCGCGCCCGGAAACCGAAGCCATCACGCCGCATCTGGCCTTTTTTCAGCGCGCGGTGGCGATGATCCGCAAGCGGTTGGCCGACGATAGCGGCGGCGCGGGCCACGCTCGCCAGCGCGACATCGACGCCGCCGTGCGCCAGGTGATCGGCGGCGCGGTCGATGCCGACGAGGTGATCGACCTGTTCGCCGTGGCGGGCCTGTCGGAAGCGCGCCTCGACATCCTCAGCGACGAGTTCCTTGGTCGGGTGGCGGCGCTGGAGCAGAAGAACCTGGCCTTGGAGACGCTGCGCAAGCTGCTCAACGACCAGATTCGCATCACCGAGCGCACGAACCTTGTCCAGAGCAGGAAATTCCGCGAGGCCCTTGAAGACGCCATGTTGCGCTACACGAACAAGGCGATCTCCACCGCCGAGATGATCACCCGCCTGATCGACCTGGCGAAGCACCTGCGCGACGCCCGGAAGCACGGCGAGGAACTCGGCCTGAGCAGCGAGGAAACCGCTTTCTACGACGCGCTGGCGGAGAACGAATCGGCCCGAGAGGCGATGCAGAGCGACACGCTCCGACTCATGGCCCGAGAGCTCACCGAGATGGTCAGAAACATGCCCAAGCTCGACTGGACCCAGCGCGAGTCGGTGCGGGCGAGCCTACGGCGCAACGTGCGACGACTGCTGGCCAAGTACGGCTACCCGCCGGACCTCGCGGAAGGCGCGACGCAGCTCGTGTTGCGACAAGCTGAGTTGTCGACGGAGAACGCGGTTCAATCTTGATGTGCACCGGTGATGGCGAGAGGCCTAATCCATCGGCATACCCATCAAGCGACGCTCATTTCGCCGCGTTAAATTCGCCCGGCATATGGGCGGCGGTGGCGAATGACAAAATTGAGCTTATATGCCAATCTACGGTTTCGAAGGAGAGACGAGATGCCAGTTATAGCACGGTTCTACGGGATCTTGATCAAAATGTTTTTTCGGGAGCACGGAGTTCCCCATTTTCACGCGATCTATGGAGAATTCAACGGAGTGTTCGACGTGATTACACTCGAAATGATTGAGGGTGATCTCCCACAGAGGGCACAACGCCTCGTTCGCGACTGGGCAGAGCAGTATAGGAACGAACTCCAGCAGATGTGGGAGACACAGAACTACAAGAAGCTACCCGGATTGGAGTAAATAATGACAACAGCAACCGTCTACCCGAGAATCCAAAGCGTTGACCCAAAGTCTGGGAAGACCCTCTTGGTCAGGTTCGTGAACGGTGATCAGAAAGTGTACGACTGTACCCCGCTCCTCCAGACCGAGGCGTTCCGCCCCTTGCAGGACGAAGTGATCTTCCGCTGTGCTTATGCCGATCCCCACGGCTACGGAGTCATCTGGAATGATGAAATTGATCTGGCGGAATCGGAGATATGGATCAATGGACGGACAGTCGAACAAGCCAATCCGTGCGATTGAAGGGAAAGGAGCGGGAGATTCAAGATTATGAAACGGCATCTGTTCCTGATGTTCACAGCGGCTGTCATGGCGTTGGCGGGATTCCAACTGAGCGCTTCCAGCGACATGGACTCGAAGTATGCCCCGGTCGATCGTGATCTGGCTCTTGCCACCTTCGCTGGTGGGTGCTTCTGGTGTGTGGAGGAAGCCTTTGAAAAAGTCCCCGGCGTGGTCGAGGCGGTATCCGGTTACAGCGGAGGCGAAGAGAAAAACCCGACCTACAAGGAGGTCGCGGGTGGTCGCACCGGCCATACCGAGGTCGTACAGGTCCATTATGACCCAACGGTGATCACCTACGAAGGACTGCTTCAGGCGCTGTGGCGGACCGCCAACCCCACGGATGCCGAAGGCCAGTACGTGGACCGCGGCAGGCAATATCGCCCGGCGATTTTCTATCATGATCAGGAGCAGAAACTGGCCGCGGAAGCCTCAGTGAAGGCACTGGAGGAGTCCGGCCGCTATGCCGCTCCGGTCGTGATCGAGATCGTCCCTTTCAAAGTCTTCTACGAGGCCGAGGAGTACCACCAGGATTACTACAAGAAAAATCCGCTGCGCTACAAGTATTATACCTTCAACTCGGGACGCTACCAATTCATCGAATCCGTCTGGGGAGAAGATATGGAAGTGGATTACTCCCGGTATCGTCCGCAAATCGGCGATGGCCCCGGGCAGGCTGATCGTGGCGAATCCAACCGTCGGCAAATCCAGGTGGAGGGATTCAACCCCGCTACCTTTGAAAAACCGGACGACAGGGTACTCAGGGCTCGGCTGACCAAGGTGCAATACAACGTCACCCAAAAAGACGGTACGGAGCCCCCCTTTAAGAACGCATACAATGATGAAAAGCGGCCGGGTATCTATGTGGATATTGTATCCGGCGAACCGCTGTTCTCATCCCGCGACAAGTATGACTCCGGCACCGGCTGGCCCAGCTTTACCAAACCTATCAACCCGGATTGGGTGGTGGAGAAAGAGGATAGAGGCTTTTTTTCGGTTCGCACCGAAATCCGCAGCCGCTATGCCGACTCTCATCTGGGACACGTATTCGCCGATGGTCCGGCTCCAACCGGCCTGCGTTATTGCATGAACTCCGCGGCGCTGAGGTTCATCCCAATCGAAGAGATGGAAGAGCAGGGCTACGGCGCCCTGATCAGTGAAGTGGATCAGTGAAGATAACCGGATGCACCGATGTCGTAAAAACGCCCCTCCGCTCGTCGAGCGGAGGGGCGTTTTTGGTGTTGGGGTGCGCCGGTTGTTTCTCTTTCATCACCACGTAATCAGGGGCGCGTGAACCAGCCCGCCGATGAGCATGTACACGCCGGCGGCCACGGCGGCGAAGCCGATGATCAGGAAGACGGCCCGTTTGTAAACCGGAGCCTCCCCCACGATCATCTGGTCCAGCTTGCCGGATTCCTTCAGCCGGGCCAACCAGGCCGGACGTTCGTGCGCGGCGACGCGCAGGTCCGCGCTGCCCTGGAAGATGGTCCGGTCCATGGGGAAGTTGCTGCGCCGCAGATGGGCGATGAAGAAGTGGATGACGAAGATGTGGGCCATGGCCAGGATGGCCTCGATGCGGTGCACCCAGAAGGCCACGTTCAGCCCCCAGCCGGGCATGTAGTTGCTGGACGCCAGGGGATAGGCTAGGAGCAGGCCGGTCCCGCCCAGGATGACCATACCCCAGAAAACAGCCCAATAGTCGAATTTTTCCCAGTATCCCCAGCGATCCAACGGCGGATGCCTGGAAAGACCGAGAATCCAGCCCACGTGCTGCCCGGCCTGCTTCAGGTCGGCGAACCGGGGCAGCAGGGAATCCGGCCCGAACAGGCCGGTTCGGTTGATGACCATGTTGAGCAGTGCATAGAGGACATGGACCACGAACGCGCAGACCATGAAGATGCCCACGTAGATGTGCACGGTCAGGGAGGCCTCGAATCCGCCGAAAATATTCCCGAGACCCTGCCCCCAGGCCGTCTCGTGGTACATCCTGGCCAGCCCGGTGGCGGACTGGACCAGGAAGGTGACCATGAGCACCAAGTGAAACAATCGTTGCGTCGCGGTGAACCGCTTGATCCGGATTTTGGCGTTAGTGCTGCTCTCAGTGCTGCTCATCGTCGGACCTCGCTTTCTTGATGAACAGTTCCCGCACGCCCCACAAGAAGGTGTGCGGCAGGAACAGGGCAAAGGTGCCCACGGCCACGGCGATCATGATCCAGAAGGCATAAAACAGCAGCGGAAGAACGTCCGCGGTGCTGATCATGGCCGGATTGGGCTCGTGCACCTTGTACAGGGCAAAGGAGGCGGAGGCGCCTTCGTGGCATTTCGCGCAGACGTGGGTATGCTGGCGAATGTTGTTCAACCGGGAAAAAAAGTGGTTGCTGCTGGCGATGGGCTCCTCGCCGTGGCACTGGCGACAGGTGATGCCGTGCCGGACGTAGTGGCGGTTGTTGCGCGCCTCCTCGACATGGCAGGACACGCAGCGGCGTTGTTCGTAAAACCGCAGCCCCTGGTGCGCGTCGTTCAGAAACATCCGGTTCAAGGCCCGGCTTTCCTCTTCGTCGATCCTGCTGAGGCCTCGGCCCTGAACTTCCCCGACGGCGTCGACCCGGCCCATGGACCGGGGTCGGACCTCGTACTCCTCGTAAACGCCCGTACTCATTTCCGTGCTGCGATAGCGGTAGTACCGGGAGGCCATCTCCTCCTGCCCGAACACCTGTTCGGGCAGGAGCAGCATCAGAATGAAGAGCAGGGGCGTCGCTTTTTTGATGATCATGACATCCCCCTTGTTGGTTTGAATCTCCCCTGAGCATTATTCCGGGCTGGCCACGGGAGCGGTTCCGGGACGTTCCGTGAATGTATCGTACGTTACCGCGGGAATCATCATTCCTTGGGGCTGTGGCAACTGGGTCAGGATTTCGTACTTACGCTGCAACTCGGCCAGATCGTCGTCCTTGTGATAGTGGCAGATCTGACAGGAATTGGGCAGGTTCGGGTCGTCAATGGTGTCCATGGGCGCCCTGGCGTTGAAGGTGTGGCTGCGGATGTCGTTGGGCTCGGCCGTGCTGGCGATGCGCGGCATGTGGCAGCCCAGGCAGTTGGCGAAGGAATGGATGGAATGGGCCCGATTGGCGTTGACCATGGTATGGCAGCTCAGACACTGGCTGGACCCGGCTTCCTTGGTCTGGAACCTGGTGGGGGAAATACCCAGACGGTGTACGGAGTGACAGGAGGTGCAGGTCACGCCCTGCACGGCATGCTCGGACTGCATCCAGTCTATATACTGCTGGTGGTGTGAGCGGGAAGCGTAGTCCGGGTAAAGACGCCGCATGTCCGCCTTGTCGTAGGAGCTTTCATAAATCGGCTCCATGACCATGCCCGGGGTGAACCCCACGGGCCAGCCGGCTTCAGGGTACGTTTCATGCTTGGCATTGCCACGGGTGTGGCAGGAGCCGCAAATCTGCACGGCGACGCCCGCGGTGAGCTTGGCCGGGTTGATGATGGTTTCCCGTTTCTCGAACAAAGCAGTGCGTGGAAGAGCCGTATGTTGCGAGCCGGGGCCGTGGCAGGCCTCGCAGCCGATGGATGTCTCGGCGAACGTGTAGTTGTCCAGATCCACGCCCGTGGCGTGGCAACCGCCGCAGCGCACCAGCCAGTCCCGCTTGTCCCAGGCGTCGTCGTAATAGTTGACCCAGCGTTTGGTGGCGATGTTGTACTGGACCGGCGCCACATGATACTTGCCGTCTTTCTGGACGATGTAGCGCTGCTTCCACTGCGTGCCGATGGTGTAGAGGATTTCATCCTTGGTCGGGATGTAGACGTCCTCCACCGGAACCTTGAGCCGGTCCTTGACCTTTTCCAGGTCGGCCCGGATCAGGTCGGGGTTCATATCCGCCAGGATGGCGTAAGGGTTCTCCCGCACGTCGATGAGCATCCGACTGTGCAGGGTCATTCTCCAGGAGTCGTAGTGTTCCAGGTGACAGTTGCGACAGGTGTCCGATCCGACGAATTCCTTGGGCTGGGCCTTGACCTCGCGAACATCCACGGCCTGCTCCCTGCCGCAGGCGAAAAGCCCCACGGCCGCTATCCAAAAACCCGCCATAACCAGTACGGTAATCTTGCGCTTCATGCCGACCTCCTTGATAAGGATGTTGGGGTGGAACTGATAATTGACCGCAGCCGTGCGCCTGGGCGTGAAAAGCATACCAACTCAATAGCATGTAGGTTGGTCTTGTCTGTAGGGGAATCTCCTAATTCTAGACGAAGAAAATCCCGGGAGACGGGAAAAAATCCCGGACGGAAATTGCGATTATGTTTGTTCGTAACTACCGGTTCATCCGAGTATAAGCGTCCAGGATATCCGCCTTCGCGGGTACGACTGATTCAGGCAACAGGGGAAAAAACTCATTCCCGCGAAGGTGGTAATCCAGCATCGGGATGAGGCTCTACCCAGGATGTGCTGAATAGTTCCTTCATCTATGAATCAATCCATCAATTTAAGTCAACCGCGAATTAAAATCCATTTGCCCTCCAGCCCTTGACCGTATCGTTTCCAGTCAATATATCAATATCTGTTTATATGCTTATTTCTCGTTGAGGTCATGATGACGAAGCCTGCCTGCATTCCCCGAGAGCAACTCGCCGACGCGGCCTTTCTGTCCAAGGTGCTGTCCGACGCCAACCGGCTGCGGATTTTGTGTCACCTGGGTCAAGGAGAGCAGTCCGTGAACCAGATCGCCGAGGTCCTGGACCTTTCCCAACCCCTGGTCTCGCATCACCTGAAGGAACTCAAGCGGGCCCTGCTGGTCCGGGTGGAGCGGCGCGGGCCGTTCATCTTCTACACCCTGGCTTCCGAGGAAATCCTGTTCATCCTGCGGACCTTGAGCGCGTTGGCCCAGGCTCTGCTTGCCGAGAAAAAATCCTTTTGACCACGGAGACAAGCGACAATGAACAACTTTCGCGACATCCTAAGCACCATGCCTCCGGAAGAGGCGGCCCGGGTCGTGGCCGACGCGGCCGCGGAGGTCTTTCCCCTGCTTTCCGACGAACAGCGGCTGACAATCATCGTCGGCATGACCGGGGGGCAAGGCACGGAACAGGGGGAAGACAAGGTCAGCAGCATGGTCCACCTCTGACTGGCCGAATGCATGGACGAAGGTGTCGATCCAACCAAAATGTGTCAAAGTCTCGTGGACAAGGTGGCCCGCTCCCGGCAGCTGATGGCCATCGCTCACCCGGAAATCCTGGTGCTGTTCGAGAACTGGCTGGAAGAGCTGGAGGAGGAAGTGCTGCACATGGCCCGTTCGGGCACTCTGGAAGCGGACCAGGTGGCCGAAGCCGTAGGGCTTTCCCGCTCCGGGGCCGACTTCCTCCTGGCCAAGCTGCGGCACGAAGGCCGTATTGACTGAGCCGCACTCCAAATCCTGGGAGGTCGTCATGCCGAAACGCATCGTACTGGGACTGCTTCTTTTCGTGATCGCCGCCGGAAGCGCCCTGTGGCTGACCAGCCGGGCCGTTACGCCGCAAGAGGCCGGCTGGGACGACGTCCTGGCCGAGGCCGAGCGCGGCGGGTACGGCGTGATCACCACGGACGAGCTTTGGGAGCTGTACCAGAGGGACCCGGATCTGCTGCTGGTGGACACCCGCCAGGAATGGGAGTTCGCCCCCGGGCACATGGAAAGGGCCGTGGTCTTTCCCATGGAACCCACCTGGTGGGCCAGATGGAGCAAGAAAGACGACCTGCGGGCCGTCCTGGGCGAGGACAAGGAACGGACCATCGTCTTTTACTGAGACGGTCTGGCCTGAGTCCGCAGCGACTCGGCGGCCCGGGTGGCCGTTTCCTTGGGTTATGTGAACGTTTATCGCGATCCGTTGGGTTTTCGGGAGTGGGAGGAGAAAGGGTATCCCACGGCAGCCACCCTGCCTGAGTTCGACGACGGCCACGTCGAGGCTCCGTTCGCTCCGGAAGCGCCGGGCCCCTTGTCCGGCTGGGCCATGGTCTGGACCCTGCTGGGCATCTTTTTCGGCGGCATGGCCCTGAATTTGACGCCTTGCGTCTATCCGCTGATTCCCATCACCGTGTCCTATTTCGCCGGGCGGGACGAGCAAGGCAAGGCCGGGCTGATCGCCCACGGGCTGCTGTACATCGGCGGACTGGCCCTGACCAATTCCATCCTGGGCACGGTGGCGGCCATGACCGGGGGCTTGATGGGCGGGCTGCTCCAGAACCCTCTGGTCCTTGGGGTCATCGCCCTGGTTTTGGTGGCCTTTGCCATGAGCCTGTTCGGCTTCTGGGAGCTGCGCATGCCCGCGGCCCTGACCCGGGCCGCGTCCAAATCCCGGGCCGGGTACGTGGGCACCCTGTTCATGGGCCTGACTTTGGGCGTGGTGGCCGCGCCGTGCATCGGCCCGTTCGTCCTGGGTCTGCTGACCTGGGTGGCGACCATGGGCAGCCCCTGGATCGGTTTTCTGGTCTTTTTCACCCTCAGTCTTGGTCTGGGCATCCCGCTGTTCGTGTTGGCCGTGTTTTCCGGCAACCTCCAGCGCCTGCCCCGCTCCGGGGAATGGATGATCTGGGTGCGCAAGCTGATGGGTTGGGTCCTGGTGGGCATGGCCGCCTATTTTGTCCGACCGATATTGGGCGAGCCCTGGGGCCTGTTCCTGATGGCCGGAACGGCCCTGGCCGCGGCCGTGCACCTGGCCTGGGTGGACCGCTCCTCGGCCAGCTTCAGGGCTTTCCCCTGGATCAAGAACGGCGTGGGCCTGGCCGGGCTGCTTCTGGCCGCGCTCCTGGTGGGCTCCTGGGCCGTACGCGGCGCCGGGGTGGACTGGCAGCCCTATTCCGAAAGACTGCTGGAACAGGCCCGGGAACAGGACAAGCCGGTCATCATCGACTTCTCCGCCACCTGGTGCGCGCCGTGTCGGGAGCTGGAAGCCGTGACCTTCCACCATCCGGACGTGGTCGAACGCGCCCGGAACATGGTCATGATCAAGGTCGACGTGACCCGGGGCGGCAATCCGCTGCATGAGCGGCTGTTGCGCGAGTACCGGGTCCGCGGCGTGCCGACCATCGTCTTTCTCGACGCCCGGGGCCGGGAGCGCCCGGACCTGCGGCTGGTGGACTTTCTCGCCCCTGAGGCTTTCGCGGGGCGCATGGATCAACTGCTCAACACCGATTCACGGGAGGAATGATCATGGTCAAGGTGCGTTTTTTTCTGAATGAACCCCGGGGCAAGACCTGACAGCACTATCTGTCCGTGCTGCCCAGGTTGGGCCAGCTTAACGGCGTGGAAACGGAGATCGTCTCCAAACCCCGCGAGGAGTTTCACACCGAGGCGTACAAAAGTCTCGGCCTGCCGGTGGCTCCCGGAATCATGATCAACGACCACGTGCTGATCAGCGGCGGCTTTATGGAGGAAGGTCAGATTTTCGCGGCGGTGCGGGATCAATTGGACGCGGACCCCACAATCCAAGGAGGCGATTGAATGGTCCTGGTACGGTTTTTTCTGAACGAACCGCGAGGCAAACCTTGAAAGCATTTCCTGAAAATCTCGCCCGGTCTGGGCGAGAAATACGCCATTGAGGTGGAGACCATTTCCAAGCCCATCGCGGAATACAACACGGACGAGTATTTTGAGCTGGACCTGCCCACGGCCCCGGCCATTATGGTCAACGACGAAATCGTAGTCGAGAACAAGGACGTGGATGAACACGAGCTGGAATGCCGTATCTGTCGGCACCTGGGCCTGCCGGAACCGGAAAAGGCTAAAACAGGTTTTCTGAGCCGCTTTTTTTCCTGACCGGCGGTTCGGAAAGACCATCAACCGGGAATCGCGGAGAAGCGCATGGAACACGAACACTGGTGGCGTTTGGCGTTTTTCGCGGGCGCTTTGCTGCTCTTCGGGATCGCCGAGCACCTCTTTCCTCGTCGGCGAACGCCTCCCCAACGGATGATCCGCTGGGTAGGCAACCTCGGCTTGGTCGCGGGCTCCTTGCTGCTGCTGCGCGTCCTGTTTCCGGTCCTGCCCGTGGGGCTGGCCCTGCTGGCGACGGAGCGGGGCTGGGGGCTGCTGAACAGCGTGTCGCTCCCCTATCCCGCGCAGTTTATCGCGGGCCTGCTGCTGTTTGACCTGGTCATCTATTTCCAGCACCGGGCCTTGCACTATTGGATACCCCTGTGGCGCATCCACAGGGTGCACCACGCGGACACGGTTTTCGACCTGACCACCGGGGTGCGCTTTCACCCCCTGGAATACATCCTGTCCATGGGCATCAAGTTGCTGGTTGTACTTGTCCTGGGGCCACCGGCCCTGGCGGTGATCGTCTTTGAAATCATGCTTAACGGCGTCTCCATGTTCAATCACTCCAACATCCGTCTGCCCCTGGCCGCGGACGCCCGGCTGCGGCGGCTGGTGGTCACGCCGGACATGCACCGAGTTCACCACTCCACGAACATGAAGGAAGCGAACAGGAACTTCGGGTTCAACTTCCCCTGGTGGGACCGCCTGTTTCGAACCTACCAGGACCAGCCCGCCCAGGGCCACGAACACATGCCCATCGGCCTGAACATCTTCCGGGACGCGAGCTTCCAAAAACTTCGCAAGCTCCTGCTCATGCCGTTTGTGTGAGGGCCGGCCGGCTCCAGTCTGTCCATCCGTGGCGCTGCATTACAGGGCCGTTCCCTTTGCCAGGCTGATCAGCAAGCCGCCCAGTGCGGAGATGATCACCACGGCCCAGGACGGGGCTTTCCACTTTTCCAGCAGCACGAACCCCGTCAGGGCCAGGGCGAATTCATACGACCCGAGAATGGCGCTGGTCCAGACCGGGTGGTACAGGGCCGCCCCGAGAATGCCGACCACAGCGGCGTTGGCCCCGCGCATCAGGGCCTGCGCGCCCTCGACGCGGCAGAAGTCGTTCCAGAACGGCAGCACGGCCACCAGGAGCAGAAAACCCGGCGCGAAAACCGCGACCAGGGCGAGCAGGGCTCCGAGCAGGCCGTTGGGGGCCGGTTCGACCACCGCGCCGAGATAGGCCGCGAAGGTGAACAGCGGTCCGGGCACGGCCTGGGCCGCGCCGTAGCCCGCTAGGAATTGATCCGGCGTGACCCAGCCGGGCTGCACCACTCCGGCTTCCAAAAGCGGCAGGACCACGTGGCCGCCGCCAAAGACCAGGGCCCCGGCCCGGTAGAAGGAATCGACCAGGGCCGGCCCCTGGGCCGAGGTGAGTGTTGTCAGCAACGGAAGGCCCAGCAACAGGAGCAGGAAAAGCGCCAGGGAAACGAAGCCAACGGTCCGGGAAACCGGGAAGCGTGCACGCTCCGCGCAGTTTTCCACCTTGGCCCGGCACAACCACAATCCGGCCAGGGCCCCGACAATGATGGCGGCGACCTGGCCCAGTGCCCCGCCCGTGAAGACGATGATCAGCACGGCCCCCAGGGCGATCCCGGCCCGTTCCCGATCCGGACAGAGGTTTTTGGCCATGCCCCAGACCGCATGGGCCACGATGG
The DNA here is from genome assembly GCF_900182865.1 of Desulfonatronum zhilinae. NCBI lineage: Bacteria > Pseudomonadati > Thermodesulfobacteriota > Desulfovibrionia > Desulfovibrionales > Desulfonatronaceae > Desulfonatronum > Desulfonatronum zhilinae. The sequence goes on along the minus strand of NZ_FXUJ01000001.1, from coordinate 183,668 downwards.
CCACGGCCACGATCTTCAGCCCGTGAATCACGCCCATGCCGATGGGCCCGCCCATGACCGCGGCCCCGTAGGCGAAGAGTACCAGGATCACGGCCGAGGGCAGGGTAAAGGCCAGCCAGGCCGCGGCGGCGCCCAACGGCCCTGCCCGCATCAGCCCCAGGGCGAACCCAACCTGGCTGCTGGCCGGACCGGGCAGAAACTGGCACATGGCCACCAGATCGGCGTAGCTCGACTCGTTCAGCCACTTCCGCCGAGCCACGAACTCCGTCCGGAAATAACCCAGATGGGCGATGGGACCGCCGAAGGAGGTCAGGCCTAACGCGAGAAAGGCCTTGAAAACCTCCCAAATCCGCCAGGTGTTCGCTGGGTTGTCATTCATTGATCAACTCCTGATTCGAGTTCGGTGTCCTTGATGCTCAGAGGGAAAGCTTGAAAGCCGCCCCTGGGAGAATTGGTTCCGCGTCACATCAGCTGGTCCTGCTTGTTGAAAAACGTGCGGCAGCCCAGCTGCAGCATGGTGATGATGGTCAGGGCCACGGCGCCGAGGATGCCGAGCATGATGGCGATCTGGTAGGCGATGGCCGTGGTCGGAACGGTACCGGAGAGGATTTGGCCGGTCATCATCCCCGGCAGAAAAACGATGCCCATGCCGACCATGGAGTTGATGGTCGGCATGATGGCCGAGTCAAAGGCCCCGTTGACGATCCCCCGGGTGGCGGCCTTGGGCGTGGCGCCGAGAATCAGGGCTTCCTCCACCAGGTGCTTGCGGGTGGTCATGCCCTCCAGCAGCGACTTCACGCCCAGGGAGATGCCGGTCATGGAGTTGCCGATGATCATCCCGGCGATGGGCACGAAGTACCTGGGTTCGTACCAGGGCGTGACGCGGACCACCACCAGCAGGAAATAGACGATGCAGGTCAGGGTGCCGAAGCACATGGCAAAGGCGATGACCTTGCGCAGGGGATTGGTCAGCCTGTCCCGGAATTTCCGGAATATTGTGTGGATCGCGAACGCTTCCATGACCACGATGATCAGGCCGGTGACGTACGGGCTCGGATTGTCGAACACGTAGACCAGCACGTACCCGACCAGGACCAGTTGCAGCGTCATGCGCAACGAGGACAGTACGATTTCCTTCTCGCGGCCGATGCCCCGGAAACGGACGATGGCCAGGACGATAAGCACGAAGATGTAGGCCAGGCCGACCTGGAGCATGGTCAGATCAATGACGTCGTTCATGGACGAGCCTCCTCTCGACGCACTTTCCCCCCGGACATCTCGATGATCGTGTCCGAGTACTTCCGGGCCATGGCCTTGGAATGGGTGACCATGATGATGGTCTTGCCCGCTGCCCGGACATGGGCGGTGAGCATGTCGAAGATCAGTTGTTCGGTTTCCTCGTCCAGGGCCGAGGAGGGCTCGTCCAGCAGATAGACCCGGGGTTCCAGCAGGAGCACCCGGGCCAGGGCCAGCCGCTGGCGCTCCCCGCCGGAAAGCTTGTCTGCCGCCTCGTCCAGGGGCTTGGCCAAGCGGACCTGCTCCAATAATCTTTTCAGATCACCGTCGCCGAGCGGTTCCTTTTCCTGAAACCGCGACCCGGCCCGCAGATTGTCCCCCACCGTGCCCTCGAAGATCGCCGGACTCTGGGAAAGCATGACCACGTCGCGACGGTGGCGGACCGAGTCCCTTTGAGTCAGGTCCTCGCCCTGGAACAGGATACGTCCGCGGGTGGGCGAGATCATCTTGTTCAGCAGGCGCAACACCGTGGTCTTGCCGCTGCCGCTGGCCCCCACCAGGGAGGTGACCTGTTCCGTGCCGAGCACTAGGCTCGGCAGGTCCAGAATGTTGTCATAGTGCACGTCGATGAATTCAAACACCGTTGATCTCCCTAACCGGTTTTCGGAGCGCCTTGTTTCCGAACTTCCGCATGCTCCGGCATGGTTTCGCCCACAAGCTCCCGCAGCCGTTCCTTGGCCACGGCCAAACCCTCCAGCCCCTTTGCCGTGGCCCGGTAGAACTTGCGCGTCACCTTCCCGTTCTTTTCCGTGCGGGAGACCAGGTACCCCTTGCGTTCCATGGCGTGCAGCATCGGGTACAGGGTCCCCGGACTCAGCCGATACCCGTGCTCGGCCAGCTCGTCGATCATCCACTGCCCGTAAATTTCCTGCTCCGCGGCGTGGTGCAGCACGTGCAGCCGGACCAGGCCGGAGAGCAGGTCGTGGTGTTCCAACATTTTGGTGGAGCTTTCTCGGGGCATGTCAGACCGCCTTTATTCGATATCGAAATTCGATATAATGTTTCCCGGCCTGCTGCGCAAGCGCCGACATCGACTCTCGGGAGATTTATTTGCAGCTACAACCAGTGTCTGCGCTTGAAATACAGCAGCATGGTCACGGCCACGCCCAGCATGAACAGCAGGATCAAGGGATAGCCCCATGGCCAGCGCAGTTCGGGCATGAATTCGAAATTCATGCCGTAGACTCCGGCGATGAAGGTCAGGGGGATGAAGATCGTGGCGATCAGGGTGAGCACCTTGATGGTCTCGTTCATGCGCTGGCTGTTCCTGGAGAGGTGCAGCTCCAAAAGGCTGGACGCCAGGTCCCGGAGGCTTTCCACGATGTCCATGGCCTGAACGGCGTGGTCGTGGACGTCGCGTAAAAAGACGCGGGTCTCGGGCTTGATCAGGGCGGAGTCGTCGCGGATCAGGCCGGCGAGGGCCTCCCGGAGCGGCCAGATGATCCGGCGCAAAAGGATCGCCTCCCGTCGCAGGCGGTGGAAACGATGCAGGTCGCTCGGCCCGGGGGCGGACAGCAGGGCTTCCTCCAGGCGTTCCAATTCCGTGCTGATGGTTTCCAGGACCAGAAAGTAATTGTCCACCACGGCGTCCAGCAGGGCATAGGCCAGATAGTCGGGACCACTCTGGCGGATGCGACCTTTGCCGATGGTGATGCGCTGGCGTATCGCATCGAAAACGTCCCCTTCCGATTCCTGGAACGACAGCAGAAAGGCATCGCCCAGGATCAGGCTGAGCTGTTCGACACGGAAGGAGTCACGGGCTGGTTCGGGAACCAGCATCTTGACGACGATAAACAGGAAGTCGTCGTGGATCTCCAGTTTGGGCCGGTGATCGGTGTTCAGGATATCTTCCAGAACCAGGGCGGACAGGTTGAATTCGCGACCCAGGGTTGTGACCACGTCAACTTGGTGCAGGCCGTCCACGTTGATCCACGTGACCCCCTGCCCAATGGATGGGAAAATGCCCTCGGCGCTGTCGCGGGGAGGCCAGGTCCGCACCTCCGCCGCGTTGTACGTCACCACCCGCAAAGAAGTCTTGTCGGCCATTCGCTCCCCCACATGCACCATGGTACCCGGAGCGGCCCCGACCTTGGCCTGTCGACTCTTCATGAATTTGCTTCTCATCCGTTTTCACCAATCCTTCGCCTGGCACGTCCACAAGGAAGAAAGCAACGCGGCGGCAGCTTTGCTTGAACCGTTCCGCCGTCACTCTTGCGCCAACCGGCATCCTTCAAGAGCGCTGCGAGCCAGGCCCGTCCCGGCCTGTTCGTACATGTTGAAGGCCGTGCAGACGCCGATGGCGGACAGTTCTTCCACTTCCTCCGGGAACCGGGCAATGGCCGCGACTTGGCAGTTGAAGCCCAGGTTGCGCAGCTGTTGCGCCGCGTAGATGTTGCCTTGGTGGTTGGGCATGGCCAGGATGACCAACTCCAGTTGGATGTCCTTGCGCAGTTTCAGCCAGAACTCGGTGTCGCAGGCATCGCCCAGGATCACGTTGCGGCCCTGCCCGCGGTTGAAGTCCACCCGCTCCGGGGCGTGCTCCACGCCACAGATTTGCTTGCCATAGGTTTTTTGGAGCTCGTCGTATGCTCCGGTGCCGATGCGCCCCATTCCCAGAACCACGGCCTTCACCTCGCCAAGGTCGATGGGTGCGTCGTGAGGGTGGCAATAATCCCGCTCAAATCGACACAGCCAGGTGAACATCCGGCGGTAGACGAACTCGGAATGGGTGCTCAGCGGAGCGGAAATGGCGAAGCTGATGCTTACGGTCATGGCCGTGATCAGCAGCCAGTCCGCGGAGAGCAGCCCCTGGCCCACGGCAATGGCCGCCACGATCAGCCCGAATTCCGAATAGTTGGTCAGGGACAACGAGGCGAAGAGGCTGGAACGCGCCCGCAGGCCGAAGCGGCTGACGATGAAGTGATAGATGCCCGTCTTCACGGGCAGGAGCAGGCAGAGCAGCACGGAGGCGACCAGCATTTCCAGCGTGGGCAGGCCCGTCATGCCGATGGAGAGAAAAAAGCCCACCAGCATCAATTCCTTGAAGCCGAAAAGGGCCTTGGACAGTTCCGAGGCCCGGGGATGCCCGGCGATCAGCACGCCCACCACCAACGCGCCGAGATCCGGCTTCAGGCCGACCAGGGCGAAGCCTTCGGCCCCGACGCCCAGCGCAATAAACAGTCCGCACAGGATGAACAGCTCGCCCCGGCCGGCCATGTCCAGGAGCCGATAGAGCACCGGTCGCAACAACGGAAGGGCCAGCACGCTCAAGGCCCAGACGCTTGGGACCTTGCCCTCTGAAGCGCTCAGAAAAAGTACGGCGAAGAGGTCCTGCATGATCAGAATCCCGATGGCGATCCGACCGTAAAAAGCCGTCAGATCGCCTTTCTCCTCCAGCACCTTGACCGCGAACACCGTGCTGGAAAAGGATAGGGCGAAACCCAGCACCAAAATCGTCTGCCAGGTCATGTCCATCAGCGGAGTATCCAGCCAGTACTGCCCCAAGAGCAGAACCCCGCACATGAAGGCCGTGGTCAGGATCATCTGGGCCGTGGCGCCGGCCCAGATCTCGGCCTTGAGCAGACCGCGGACGTCCAGCTTCAGTCCGATGGAAAACAACAACAACGTGATGCCCAGGTCCGCCACCATATCCAGTCCGGCAGGCGGCAGAAGACCGGCCATGTTATAGGCGAACCCGGCCACGAGGAATCCGACCATGGGCGGCAGACCGATCCGGGTCAGGGCCAAGCCGAAGACAAAGGCGAAGCTGACTAAAATAATGAGCATTGATTGAACTCCGGAAAGAGAGATAAATGGCGCGAAAAACAGCGACCAAGATGGTCGCGGTAATCTGCGGCGTCCAAATCGCCAAGCGGCTTGTGACAAAACCCCACGCAAACATCAAGAAAGGGTGTCAATGGCCACCGGAGGGGGCAGATTTGTTCGACTCTCACCCGCTATCTGAATCGGTATCGAAATCGAAATCGTGATCGAAATCGAACATCATGTCCAAGAAGATGACGCAATCACGGGGTGATGCACAGCATTTTTCAAGTTTCGATTTCGATCGCGATTTCGATCGCGATTTGGATTTCGATGAGAACAAACTTGCCGTGGAGCCTCCGGAGGGTTTTCTTGCGTGATGGTCCTGCCGGGCGTATGGAGCCCATTTGGAAGGCTTACGAAACGGGCCGGCAATTTCGACAAGGAGCAACCGTCGTATGCGCATTGTGATCATCGGGGCCGGGGAAATCGGCTTTCACGTGGCCCAGCGCCTCTCACTGGAGCACAAGGACGTGGTGGTCATCGACAAAAGCCCGGAGGCTCTCAGGCGGATCAACGATCACCTGGACGTGCAGACCATTCTGGGTTCCGGGAGCAGCCCGGTGCTCTTGGAGCAGGCCGGGATTCAGCAGGCCAAGCTGCTGCTGGCGGTCACGGACAGCGATGAAACCAATCTCACGGCCTGTCTGTTCGCCCGGGCCCTGGCCCCGGACTTGACCAAACTGGCCCGGATCCGCAACCAGGAATACCTGCACTACAAATCCACCCTGACCCGGGAAATCCTGAACATCGCTCATGTGATCAATCCGGATCAGGAAGTGGTTCTGGCCCTGGAACGGATGCTGGAGGTTCCCGGGGCCATGGAGGTCAACCCGTTCGCCGGGGGACGGGTCAAGCTGATCGGGGTGCGGATCTGTCCGGACAGCCCGCTGATCGGCATGCGGCTGATGGATATCCCGGATCGCTACCGGGACGATCGGTTCATCGTCGCGGCCATTGTCCGCGACGAGAGGTTGCTGATACCCACCGGCCCGGACGCCTTGCGCAGGGAGGACGTGGTCTACTTCATCTGCGCCGGCGACCGGGTCGAGCGCGTCCTGCCTCTGTTTTCCCCCTGCACGACAAAGGTCCGCAACGCCATGATCGTCGGCGGAGGCAGCGTGGGGCTCTTGGCCGCCAAGGCCTTGGAACGCAAAGGCCTGTCCGTCAAGCTCATTGAACGCAACCCGCAACGCTGTGAAAAGCTGGCCGGAGAATTGGACAAGACCATCGTGCTCCACGGCGACGGCTCGGACGGGGACCTGCTTCAGGAGGAAGGCATCCGGGAAACCGACGCCTTCATCGCCCTGACCGGCGGCGAGGAGACCAACGTCCTGCTCTCCCTGCTGGCCAAGCGGCTGGGCGCGGCCAAGACCATCACCCGAATCAACAAGTTCGCCTACATTCCTCTGGTCCGGGCCATCGGCCTGGAAAACGTGATCAGTCCCCGGATATCCGCGGTCCACACCATTTACCGCCATGTCCGCCGGGGCAAGGTCATTTCCTCGGTCTTCATCCGCGGCGAAGAAGCCGAGGCCCTGGAAGCCGTGGCCCAGGAAAAGTCGCCCATTGTCCACAAGCCGATCAAGGACCTGCGCTTCCCCAAGGGCGCCCTGATTCTCTGCGTGATCCGCGGCGAAGAGGTGATCATTCCGGACGGGGAAAGCGTGATCCGGCCCGGTGACAGAATCGTGATCCTCTCCACCCGGGCGAACATCTCCAAAGTGGAGCGGGTCCTGGCCGTCAAACTGGAATACATCTGAAATCGTGATCCGTGGCCTGTGCCTGGAGATTCGTCCGCAACAACCACAAGCCACCCCTCACAGGTTATTGCAAGGGAAACATATGCACTGGCGAGGCATCCTCTCCTACACCGGCGTGATCATCGCCGCCGTGGGCCTGCTCATGCTCCCGGCCCTGGCTTGTTCGCTGTATTACGGGGATGCGGGCGTCACGCCCCTGCTGGTCTCCATGGTCTCGGTCAGCCTCGCGGGGCTGGCGCTGTACCTGGTTTGGCGCAAGCACGCTCCGGAAACCGTGACCAGCCGGGAGGCCATGAGCGTGGTGGCCCTGTGCTGGATCAGCGCCGGGCTGGTCGGGGCCCTGCCTTTCTACCTCGGCGGCGTGTTCGACACCTTTACGGACGCCTTTTTCGAGTCGGTCTCCGGCTTCACCACCACGGGCTCCTCCGTGCTCACGGATATCGAAGTCGTGGCTCCGGGTCTGCTGTTCTGGCGCAGCATGACCCAATGGATCGGCGGCATGGGCATCATCGTGCTGTCCGTGGCCGTACTGCCCATCCTCGGGGTGGGCGGCATGCACCTCTACCGGGCCGAATTTTCCGGCGGCAGACAGGACCGGATCAAGCCCCGGGTCCGGGCCGCGGCCCTGTCGCTGTGGAAGGTCTACCTGCTCTTTTCCGCCGTGCTGGTGGGTTTGCTGCTTCTGGGCGGGATGAACCTCTTCGACGCCCTGTGCCACATGTTCGCCACCATTGCCACGGGCGGCTATTCCACCAAGAATCTGTCCATGGGCCATTACCAGAGCGCTTATCTGCATCTGGTGGTCACGGTGTTCATGTTCCTGGGCGCGATCAATTTCGCTCTGCACTACCAGGCCCTGCGCGGACGTCCTCTGGCGTTGTGGCGCAATTCCGAAGCTCGATTCTTCACTCTGCTGGTCCTGGGCGCCATTGCCGTGATCGGCGTGACGCTTTGGACAAACCGGACCTACGAAACCCTGGGTGAAGCGTTCCTGTACAGTGCCTTTAACCTGGTCTCCATCATCACCACCACCGGCTACGCCACGGCGGACTTCGCCCTTTGGCCGCCACTGGCAGGGGCTCTTCTTTTCGCGGCCATGTTCATCGGCGGATGCGCCGGGTCCACTTCCGGAGGGGTGAAGTGCATGCGCGTGCTCCTGGCGGCCAGGCATATGTACAGGGAAAGCTTCCGGGTCATCCATCCCCAGGCCGTGGTCCAGGTCAAGATGAGCGGCAAGCCCGTGGAGGAAAGCGTAATCAGCGGAATCTGGGGTTTTCTGGGCCTGTTCGCGGCCCTGTACCTGGTGCTGTCCCTGCTGTTGGCGGCCATGGGGCTGGATATGGTCACCTCCTTCAGCGCGGCCATCGCGGCCATGGGCAACATCGGCCCGGGCTTCGGCGACGTTGGGCCGGCGCAGAACTTCGCCCACCTGCCCGCCGCGGCCAAGTGGCTGCTCGCCTGGGGCATGCTCCTGGGACGGCTGGAACTCTACGCCGTGATCATCTTCCTGCTGCCGGCCTTTTGGAGGGCGTGACGGTTAAAGTCCGGAGCAGGCGCTGTTGTGCCGATTATGTCTTCGAGTGCGCCTTCGATTGGGCCAGAAGGCTTTCCCAGTCTTCCGGAGGGCATCCTTTGTCGAGCATTTTCCGGAAGACCTTGTAAGCGTCGTTTCCACTGTCGTACGCCCTTTTTGTCTGCTCGTCGTTGACCCAGGCATAGAGAATGATTCGCTTTTTCTGATGATAACGGAAGAAGAGCCGGTATTGTTGAAAAAACTTGGCTCGGAGCCAGTGCTTGCGTTGGCCGCCCAGCGTTCCGCCCTGGCGGTATTCCGGACGCCGCGGGTCTTGGGGAATGATCTCGAAGGCCAGCTTGGAGATGGCGGCAAGACGTTTGGCGATATTTTTTTTCTGGTACCCTCGTGGGTCCTTGTCCCTCAGACTCGCCACTTGCGCGGCAAGCCGTTCTAACTGGTCCAGGAACAAAGGGTGGGCGTAAATTGACCATCCATTGACGACGAGTGGCCGGGCAGCGTCGCTCATCAATCTTCTTCCAACGGCTGGTCAAGATCCACTTGAATATTTTGCGCCAACGACGTGATCCGTTGGGCTAGACCACTGTCTATCGCCTGAATCCGTTCTGGATGTTGTTCCATGTCTCGGACCAGAAATGCGAGGAATTCCTCCAGCACGGGATCATTATCCTCCTCGTCGACACGAGCAATGAACACTTCCCCCGCGTCAATGCTGTACCTGAGCCTATCCCCTTTCCCGAGTCCAAGGGTTTCCCGAACGACCTTGGGAATGGTGGTTTGGTAGCGTTCTGTCAGAGTTGACTCAAACAAAGTTGATGCTGGCATGATACCTCCTTCATGGCATTGGTTGAAGGTAATGCGCGTGCATTGCGGCGTCAACCCTGATTTTTGATCCGAACCATTCTTTTCGACTCGAATCAAATCCTGGCCGTGGCCAGGAACACGGCATGCAAGGTGCTGATCAGCAGGACGAACAATTGGTGAGATGCGACCGACGAGAGCCGGGCAAAGCCGTAGGTCAACCGACCGTCGCGGCAGCGGTGGATGCAGTCCCCGCACAGGGTGCAGGACAATCCGGGTTTTCGGTTGGCGAGGTGTTCCGGCTCCAGGGCGCCGTACCGGCAGACCCGGGCGCAGCGACCGCAGGCGTCGCAGTCCCGGTTGATGCGCAGCCGCCAAGGCAGCAGTCGCCCCAGGGCCACCGCGGCCAACCCTATCGGACAAAAGACCGTGCAATGGGCCATCACGCCCACTTTACGGGATATTGCGGCCATGATCCCCACTCCCACCAGTCCGAATCCGGCGGCCAACGTCACGGCCCAGGTCCAGTGTACGCCCATCAGGCGCAACCCCAGGGCCGTAACCATCACAAGCGCGAAAATACTCAGGCGGGCAGGGAAGGCCCAGGACGGCAGGGCTTGCGGACGTTTGGTCCGCAAGGCCGCCTGGTGGTCCCAGGCCCCGATGTAGCAGAGATGGCTGCACCAGGCCGGCCCCACCAGGAGAACCGTGCTCAGAAAGAGAGTGAGCATGAAGATCCCCTCCCCGCGATAGATCGGTCCGGCCAGGATCAAGGCCGGAACCGGCAGATGCAGGTCCCCGGTCATCAAGAACCGCTCCCATCCCGCTAAACCCAGGGCCAGTTGGCCGAAAAAGACCAGGGAAAAGAACAGCCACATCCGGGCACGCACCAGCGGAGCCCTCTCCGGATTCGTCAGCTTGCCCGCGATCCACGCCGCATAGAGGCCCATGCCCAGAATTTGGAGCACGCCGAAGCCCGGGAAAAAGCGGTCCGCGAGCAGGATCGGAAAGGAAACCTTGGCCTGGGCCAGCACCAAAGCGCAAACCGTGAGCAGAAACGCCCCGGCCTGGACCAATGCCGCTTCCGGCCTTCGGCGGAAGCGTTCTCGAAGAACGCGGGTTTCGAAAAACAAGGCTCCGCTGCCCGTGACCATGGCCACCGAGCCGAGGATCAGGGCCAGCCGCAGCCAGGGCAGGCCGACCACTTGGCGAAACTGGATCAGATCCATCATGGCCAGTACCCAGACGGCCATGCCCGCTGCAAAGGCCGCTTGCAGCACCGGACGCACCCAGGCCTGGCGAAGAAAAAACAGGCCGGGCAAGGCCAGGCAGACCGCCACCATTCCCAGGTCGCCGGAACGCAGGTAATGGGCCGCCAGCAACAGGCAGGACAAGATCGGCAGGGTCAAGGCTCCGAAAGTACGCAGGGTGGTGCGCAATGGAGATGTGGGCGAGGTCATACGGGCTCCGTGGTCCGAGGGAAGAGAGACTCATTGATAGGCCGAAAATCTTCGCGCCGGCCTTGATCTGGATCAATTTTTGATCTCGTCCCTTTTTGCTCTTCAACGTTACACAATTTGATTCAGATCAAGGCGCGGGATTGCCGCGAGGGCCAGAGTCGAGACAAGCTCGTTGGACGATTCGTCTTCGGTGACGTGCCGGGGAGAGACTCGAAAGAGCTTGTGCCAAATCTTCGATACTAACCCGACGTGTTGACGGATTTCCAGGAAAGTGGTTCAGACGGGAAGATAAATGCGATCATGAACTGCTCCGGGCGACGGGGCGGACGACCAAGCCGATAATCAGGCCGACAATCAAGCGACGGAGGTGCGGAATGCAAAGAATATTGGGCGACTTGCGGATCAGCGTCAAACTGATGCTGTTGATTATCGTGCCCATCGCGGCCATGCTGATCATATCCGGCGTAGTGCTCAAGGAGCGTCGGCAAACCATGGCGGACATGCAGCGGCTGGAGCAATTGATCCTGCTTTCGGTCAGAATCGGCAACCTGATCCACGACATGCAGGTGGAGCGGGGGCTTTCCGCCGGATTCGTCAGTTCCCAGGGCCGCGAGTTCGGCGCTGAGCTGAACGCGCAGCTTCGTCGCACGGACCAGAGCTTGGCGGCTTTTCAGGATTTCGTGGACACCGGGCTGGCAGGGCTGGAGAACGTGCGGTCCCAGGCCCAGGCGCAGTCCCGTGAACTGGGGCGACTGCGGGAGTTCCGCGCCGAGGTTTCCGCGCGCGACATCACCGGTATTCAAACCGTGGACAAGTATACCGGATTGATTGAAAGCCTGATGGCCTCGATCCGGGCCATGCCCAACGCAACCGACGACAGCGACGCCACTCGGTTCGCCGTGGCCTACGCGGCCCTGTTGCAAGCCAAGGAATATGCCGGCCAGGAACGGGCTATTCTGTCCAATATCTTCACCGCGCAAAGGATGACCGGAGAACAGTTACGGCGCTGGCTGAACGTGTTGGTCCGTCAGGATGAACTGTTCGACGTGTTCCTCGCCTACGCGCCGCCGACCCAGCGAACAGCCTTAACGAACGTCATGAACGAACACGGCCCGCGGGTGGCGCCGTGGCGGGATCGCGTCTTCTCCAGCATGGAGGGAGGGACGTTGGCCGGAGACGCGGGGCAATGGTTCCGTGACTCCACGTCGCGCATTGAGGGGTTGAAGCGTATTGAGGACACCTCGGCTCGGGACATGGAAGCCATGGCCGAGGACTTGGCCAGACAGGCCAGGAGCGCCTTTGCGCTGGTGTCCGCGCTGATCGCGGCGGCCCTGGTCGTGACCGGGTTGCTGGCCGCGGCCATCATGCGCGGCATTTCCGGTCCCGTGAGCCGGACCGTGAGCTTCGCCCGGGCCGTGGCCCAGGGGGACCTGAGCCAGAAACTGACCATCCGCCAGGGCGACGAGATCGGCGTGTTGTGCGACGCGCTGCGGACCATGGTCGACGCCTTGAAGGAGAAAATCGCCGAGGCCGAGGCCAAGACCGCGGAAGCGGCCCAGGAGGCCGAACGGGCCAGGCAGGCCACATCCGAGGCCGAGGCGGCCCGGGCCCAGGCCGAGCGAGCCAAGAAGGAAGGCATGATCCAGGCCGCGGCCAAGATCGAACACGTGGTGGAGCGGCTCAGCTCCGCTTCCCAGGAACTCAGCGCCCAAGTGGAGCATTCGTCCCAGGGAGCCAAAACACAGAAGGAGCGGATCACCGAAACGGCCACGGCCATGGAGGAAATGAACGCCACGGTTCTCGAAGTGGCCAGAAACGCCTCCAACGCGGCCCAGTCCGCGGATTCGGCCCGCCAGGACGCCCTGGCCGGAGCGGACGCGGTGCGCAAGGTGGTGGGCGCCATCGGCCGGGTCCAGAATCAAGCCACGGAACTCAAGACGAACATGGGCGAGCTGGCCAAGGCCGCGGACGGCATCGGACGGATCATCGGCGTGATCAACGACATCGCGGACCAGACCAACCTTCTGGCCCTGAACGCTGCCATTGAGGCGGCCCGGGCCGGGGACGCCGGACGCGGCTTCGCCGTGGTGGCCGACGAGGTGCGCAAACTGGCCGAAAAGACCATGGTCGCCACCAAGGAAGTGGAACAGGCCATCCATGGCATCCAGTCCGTGACCCAGGTCAACGCCCAGAGCGTGGATCAGTCCGTGACCATCATCCAGGACGCCACGGGCCTGGCCAACGATTCCGGCAAGACCCTGGAGCGGATCGTCGAACTGGTGGCGGACACATCGGATCAGGTCAGCTCCATCGCCGCGGCCAGCGAGGAACAGTCCGCGGCCAGCGAGGAAATCAATCGGGCCATTTCCGAGGTCAACCAGGTTGCCGACGAAACCGCAGCGGGAATGGACGAGTCGGCCTCGGCGGTGAACGAGTTGGCTGAACAGGCTCAGGAACTGCAACGTCTGGTGGAGGTCATGGCCAAGGGGTAGAGGCTATTGCTTGACACGGCTCTTCCGTGCCGTACGCTGAATGTCCTAACCGCGTAGAGAGACGATGCACCTGCACCGTGCACCGACGGCAATCATGAAGCACCGGTTCTTTTCGATGAACGACAGGAGGACGTATGAGCATAAATTCCCGCCTGGCCTTGACTATAGGGGGAGTCATTCTTGTCGCCGCCTTGATCACGATTCTCTTTGTGAATGCCAGAATGAAAGAGCATGCCTTGCGGGAAGCCCAAGACAAGGCCCAGGTGATTCTGGATTCCAGGCTGGCCGTACATACCTACTTCTCGCATCAACTCAAGCCGATCCTGTTTGACTTCGCCGCGACGAACGCGCCTGAACTGGGCGAACAGTTCGAACCGGTATGGATGTCCTCATCATATGCCGTGCGTGAAATGGAAGAGTACTTTAAAGGATTGCATGACATTCCTTATTATTACAAGGAGGCGGCGATCGACGCTCGTCACCCGGACAACGAAGCCGACGCCCTGGAGCGGGAGTTCATTAAAAGGCTGAACCGGGACGACGAACTGGATCTTCTGTCTGAAATCCGGATATTCGACGGTGAACCCTACTTCACCGTTCTGCAACGCGGCGAAACCATGGAAGCAACATGTCTTCGTTGCCACTCCGAACCGGAGCGTGCCCCGCGGGGCATGGTGGAAGCGTACGGCTCGGAGCGCAGCTTTCATCGGACAGAGGACGAGGTCGTCTCAGCCGTGTCCATTCGGATTCCTCTTGAGGCGGCATACACCTCCGTCAATCAACTCACCTTGCAGTTGGCCATTGCGTTCGGGACCGTACTCGTGGGCCTTTTCTGCGTGACCGTGATCCTGAACAAACGCTGGATATTCAATCCGTTGGGGTATCTTCGCGACAAGGCCCAGGCCATTGCCACGGACCCCGCGCACCTGGGAGAGCAGATCAAGCCGCCAAAAGGCACGGAACTGGTCGACCTCGCCAACACGTTCAACAGCATGTCCAAAGCTCTCCAAATTGAACGAAACGAACTTGAAGATCGTGTTCGCCGACGGACGATGGAACTTGAAACGTCCAATGCCAAGCTGCGAAGAGAAATGGCTGAACGCGAACAGGCCGAAGAGATGATCAGGCTGGTCAACCAGCAGTTGCGGATATCCAATGAGGACAAAGACAGACTCTTTTCCATTATCGCCCATGACCTGAAATCCCCTTTGACCGGACTGATGACCTCAACACAGATGCTTGCCGAGGATATTGATGTCTTTTCCGAACAGGAGGTAACCCGTCTGGCTTCAGAGTTGCACAAAAACACAAACCACATGATGGCTCTGCTTGATGATCTGATGCAATGGGCGCGCATGGGTCAAGGCAACATGGAGTTTATCCTTGAGCCATCCAGTATGCATGAACTGGCGAGCATCAGCCTGAATTCGACCCAGGGCGTGGCCGACCAGAAGGACATCTCCATCATCATTGATATTCCCCGCGACATGACGGCCATGATCGACAAACCGATGATCAACACCGTCATTCGCAATCTGCTCTTCAATGCCGTGAAATTCACGCCCCGTGGCGGAGAAATTCTCGTTACGGCCCGACAAGAAGGCGACGTTATTCAGATGGCCGTGAAGGATAGCGGTATCGGCATAAACAAGGAAAAGCTGTCGAACCTCTTCACCATTTCCAGGGACAAGCGCCAGCTTGGGACGGAAGGCGAAAAGGGTACCGGCCTCGGCCTGGTCATCTGCAAACAGTTCATCGAAAAGCACGGTGGTCGAATCTGGATGGAAAGCGAACCAGGACAGGGAACGACCGTTTTTTTTACGCTGCCAAAAGGGCGGGCATGATCTCGTGTAGCAACCATCACAAAGAGATGCGGCATGAAGCAAGTGGACATGAGTCATGCGGACGGGGTCGCCGTTGAGTCGACGGGAGGCATGACATCCGTCGCGTCGCGCCTGATCGTGGCGTTGCTCCTTATCGGCTTGGTCGTATGGATCGGCCTGGGCGTTGCGCAGCGGATGCAAGCGCGTCTGCATCCGGAACCGGCCCGAATCCCTCCGCCCATTGCCGTGGAGGTCATGTCCGTTCAAACCGCGCCCTTCGTCCTGACCCGGGAGTATCAGGGCACGGTGGAGGCGGACACGCGAGCCGTGGTCTCGGCCAGGGTTCCGGGCAAGGTGCTTGCCTTCGCCTTGCGGGAAGGTCAGGCCGTATCCCGGGGCGCGGAGCTCGTCCGCCTGGACGACACGGAATCGCGCCGGGAGGTGGAGCGCCTGATGGCTTTGGAGGAACGGATCGCCGGGGAGCTGGACCTGGCGCAGACCACCTTGCTGCGCGAAAAAGAACTCTACCGCCAGGGCGGCATCGCCCAGGCGGCCCTGGATGCGGCGCGGCAGCGCGTACACGCCTTGCAAGCCCAGGCCCGCGAGGCACGAGCCGCTCTGGATCTTGCTCGGGCCAAGGTCGACTATGCCCGTGAGCAGGCCCCTTTTGCCGGACTCGTGCAGGAAGTGTTCGTGCGAGAAGGGGAGTTCGTCGGCATCGGAGCGCCCCTGATCGCGTTGACCAGCCAGGAACGGCTTAAGGCCGTAGTGGCTGTATCCCAGGGCGATGCGTCCGACATTCATGCCGGGCAACCCGTGTCCCTGGGCGTTCCGGCAGTGGGCCAAACCTGGCCCAGCCGGGTAGAGCTGGTGCATCCGACCCTGGACCCGGCCACACGTAATCTGACCCTGAGCGCTTTTTTTCCTCCGGACGCATCGACCGGTCACCCCGGCGGGACCGTGCGTCCCGGCATGGCCGTGCGCGCCGTGCTGGAGCACACGGACGAAGAGGAGGTGATCCTGATCCCGGCTAGGGCCATCCACCGAGGGCAGACTTCGGCCAGGGCCTTTGTCGTGGAAGGCGGGGTCGCCGTGCGCCGGGATCTTGAGCTGGGTCCATCCCGGCAGGGCTGGGTTCAGGTGCTGTCCGGTCTGGCTCCCGGCGAGAGGTTGATCACCACCTTTGATCCTCGATTGGTCACGGGAGAGGCGGTCTTTGTTGCTTCAGAACCCGGAGAAGCTCGAGAGCCGAAAGCGCCCCAGGAGCCCGAGGGAGGAAGGTGACCATGCGTTGGCCGGAGCTGGTCTTGCGGCACAAACACGCTGTCCTCGCCCTGCTCGCGGCCGTGATGATCCTGGGCGTCCAGGCGCGGTTCCAGCTTCCGGTCCAATTGTTTCCGGACACCAACCCGCCCACGGTGACCGTGATCACCGAATACCCCGGCATGGCCGCCGAAGACGTTGACCTAGACCTGACCAAGTTGCTGGAGGAGGAATTCACCGGACTGGACGGCGTGACGCGGATCAGTTCCACCAGCCAGACCAATCTGTCCGTGATCCGCCTGGAATTCCAGTACGACAGGGTCTCGGCCCTGGCCGCGGTGGATGTCCAGAACGCGGTCGGCCGCGTGCGTCGCGACCTGCCCGCCGCCGTGGGCGAGCCCCAGGTGCTGGAATTTTCCACATCGGACAAGCCCATCATCACCGTGGCCCTGAGCTCGCCGGGCACGCCCCCTGAAAGACCATTGGACGAGGTGCGGGAACTCGCGGACAACGAAATCCGGGAACGCATCCAGCGTCTTCCCGGCATCGCCGCGGTGGACGTCTTCGGCGGGTCCAAACGCGAGCTGCACGTGGCCGTGCATCGGGACCGGCTGGAGTCCCTGGGGCTGGATTTCGACCACGTTGTCCGCACTCTGCGAAACTGGAACATTTCCGCTCCGGGCGGACGCATCGAGCACGGCGGGCTGGAAAGCGTGATCCGGTTCGAGGAGCCGATCCGCGGCCCCGAGGACGCCCGCGGTCTGGTTCTTGTCGCCAAGGGCGATCAGCGGGTTTATCTGGGCGACGTGGCCGACGTGCGGTTTCGGCCCGGAGAGGATCGCTCCGCCTTTCGCCATGACGGCCGACCGGCCATCGCCGTGCAGGTGATCAAGCGCGACGAGGCCAACACCGTGGAAACGGCCCGGCTGGTGCGCGAGGCCCTGGCCGAGTTACGCCTGGGCCACCCCGGGGTGGACATGGCCGTTGCCGGGGATGATTCGGAGTTCACGGAACGGGTCATCACGGACATGACCCGCACGGTGTTCTTCGCCGTGCTCCTGACCGTGCTCATCGTGTTCCTGTTTCTGGCCAATCTGCGCCAGGCAGCGATCATCGCTCTGTCCATCCCCGCTGCCTTCCTGGCCACGTTCTCCCTGATGCAGCTGGCCGGGCTGGATCTGAACATGGTCACCATGTCCGCCCTGGTTCTGGCCATCGGGCTGCTGGTGGACGACGGCATCGTGATCCTGGAGAATATTCACCGCCAAATGGCCGTGCTGGGCAAGGCCCCGCGAACCGCGGCCGTGGACGGCGTGTCGGAGTTGTTCGCCGCCAAGCTGGGAGGAACCCTGACCACTCTGGGCGTGCTCCTGCCGTTGATGTTTCTGGGCGGCTTCATCGGCAAGATGTTCGGCCCGTTGTCCATGACCCTGGCCTTTGCCCTGGCCTCGTCTTTTTTCATATCCGTGACCCTGATCCCCCTGCTGGGCGCGTACTGGCTCAAGCCGCCCCGCGAAACGGGCTTTCAGGCCGGGCTGGGCGCGATTTTGACCCGCTGGTTTTCCGGCGTGCGCGTCCTGTACCTGGCCGGTCTGCGGTCCTCCCTGCGCCATCCCCGGCTGACCCTGATCCTGGCCGCGGCCTTGCTGATCGCCGGGCTGGCCATGCTGCGCCTGTCCGGCAGCGAGATGCTGCCTCGGTTCGACTCGGGCAGTTTCCGGGTGCTGGTGGATCTCGCGCCGGGCACTCCACTGGAAGACACTCTACGGGCCGTGAACGTGGCGGAACGGTTTCTGGTGGACAATCCCGTCGTCCTGCGCACCACGCTGCGCGCCGGACACGAAGTCGGCGCCCGGGCCATGGGGGATCGCGGGGCCATGGGCGTGAACCAGGCCGAATTCGCCGTGGACCTGACCCCACGCACCGAGCGTCTGGAAAGCCAGTGGCAGATCATGGACCAGGTCCGCCGCATTCTGGAACGCACCCCCGGCGTGACCCTCGGGGTGCCCAAGGAAATGGGCGGCACGGCCAGGGCCTCCACCAGCGCCTCCATCGTCGTGCGCGTTTCGGGCAACGATCCGGTCCTGCTGGATCGAACCGCGAAAGAACTGCTGCGCCACCTGGGCGGCATCCCCGGAATTACCGACCTGTACGCGAACTGGAGCCTGGACACGCCGCAAATCAAGGTCCATCTGGACCATCAACGGGTCGCGGAACTGGGCCTGACCGGAAGCCAGGCCGCCCGCATCGCGCATCAGGCCCTGGACGGACAGGTGGCCACGAACCTGCGCCAATCCCCGCGCCGTGACCTGGACATCGTGGTGCGCTATGCCCATGCGAATCGGCAACACCTGGAAGACCTGGAAAACATCCTGCTGAACACGCCCCGCGGCCCGGTTCCGCTGCGTGAAATCGCGCGGCTGGAGCACGGTTTGGGGCCGCGCATCCTGACCCGGGAAAACGGACAACGCACCGTGGAGGTGCATGGATTTCATTTCGGACGCCCGCTTTCCGAAGTGGTCGCAGACGTCTCCGCCCGGTTGCGGGAGTTCACTCCCCCACCCGGGTATCAGACGGTTCTGGCTGGTGAGCAGAGCGATTTCGCGGAAGCCCGCGCACGCATGCTGCGCGCCTTGGCCCTGGCCGGATTGGCCGTGTATCTGATCCTGGTGATCCAGTTTTCCAGCTTCAAGCACCCCCTGACCGTGATGTCCGCCATTCCCCTGCAGTTCACAGGGGTCGGCGCGGCCTTGATCATTGCCGGAAAATACGTGTCCATGCCCGCGCTTTTGGGCATCATCTTGCTGGTGGGCATCGTGGTGAACAACGCCATCATCCTGCTGGACCTGGCCCGCGGCAGAATTCAGGACGGCCTGGAACCTGAGGAAGCCGTCATCGAGGCAGTGAGTACCCGATTTCGGCCGATCATGATGACCAGTCTGTCCACCATCGCGGGCATGCTCCCCCTGGCCTTGGAAATGGCCGTGGGCGCGGAGCGGTTTTCTCCCATCGCCACCGTGATCATCGGCGGCGTCACCGCCTCCACGGTCCTCACCCTGATCGTCATCCCGACCTTGTTCGTGGCTCTGGAGAAAAGAGATTCCCAAAAATGAACGGCGTGATAACGCGGTGCCCCATATCAAGCCCGAAGAAGGCGGGCATCCCGGCCATGTTTGCCACGGTTCGGCATATGACTCAACTATTCGATATCGTTGGTGATTTTGTCAAAAAAATCCAGCGCTCTCAAGCGGCTTTGGAGCTTTTTGACATAGATCAAGGCGCGACGTACGAACTACTGTATAACTGGAATCGTGTTCGACGAAAGACCCTTTCACCAACCATAGATTCAGAGGAGGCGGATCATGACCATGTTTTGTTACCAGTGTGAACAGACGGCCAAGGGACAGGGATGCGAAAAGGTCGGCGTGTGCGGCAAACAGCCGGACGTTGCCGCGTTGCAGGACTTGCTGGTGTATGCGCTGCAAGGGCTGGGACTGGTGGCCCATGAGGGCCGCAAGGTGGGCGTGAAGAGCGCCGAGGCCGATGCCTTTGCCTGTGAGGCGCTGTTTTCCACATTGACCAACGTGGACTTCGATCCGGAGCGGTTCGTGCCCCTGATCAAGCAGGCCGTGGCCTATCGCGAGGAGCTGCGGGCCAAGGTCAAGGCCGCGGGCGGCGTCGCGGAATTCGATTCACCCGAATCCGCGTTTGAACCCGCCCCGAGCATGGACGGACTGGTCCACCAGGGCGAAGAGCACGGGCTGCACAACGACAAGGTGACCGACCCGGACAAGCGCTCCCTGAAGCACACCCTGTTGTTCGGCATCAAGGGAGTCTCGGCGTACGCGGATCATGCCCGCATTCTCGGGCAAACGGACGACTCCGTCTACGCCTTCATTCATGAAGCCCTGGCCACCATGACCCGCACGGATCTGGAGCTGCAGGACTGGCTGGGTCTGGTGCTGCGCTGCGGCGAAGTCAACCTGAAAACCATGGAAATTTTGGATGCGGCCAATACCGGCGCCTACGGCGACCCGGTCCCCACGTCCGTGCCCCTGGGTCCGAAAAAGGGCAAGGCCATCCTGGTTTCGGGTCACGACCTGAAGGATCTGGAAGAGTTGCTCAAGCAGACCGAAGGCAAGGGCATCACCATCTACACCCACGGGGAAATGCTGCCGGCCCACGGCTATCCCAAGCTGAAGGCCTATTCGCATTTTTACGGCCACTACGGCACGGCCTGGCAGAACCAGCAGAAGGAATTCAGCGCCTTCCCCGGGGCCATCCTGATGACCACCAACTGCATCCAGCGCCCGCAGGAAAGCTACAAGGGCAACATCTTCACCACCGGTCTGGTGGGCTTTCCCGGTGTCCAACACGTCAAAAACGGCGAGTTCGGCCCGGTGATCGCCAAGGCCCTGGAAATGCCCGGCTTCACCGAGGACGTTCCCGGCAAGACCGTGCTGACCGGCTTTGCCCGCAACGCGGTGCTCTCCGCGGCGGACAAGGTCATCGACCTGGTCAAGAACAAGAAGATCCGGCACTTCTTCCTGGTGGCCGGCTGCGACGGGGCCAAGCCCGGACGCAACTACTACACCGAGTTCGTGGAAAAGGTCCCTTCGGACTGCGTGGTCCTGACCCTGGCCTGCGGCAAGTTCCGTTTCTTCGACAAGGATCTGGGCGCCATCGACGGGCTGCCCCGGCTGTTGGACATGGGTCAGTGCAACGACGCCTACTCGGCCATCCAGGTGGCCGTGGCCCTGTCCAAGGCCTTCGGCGTGGGCGTGAACGAGCTGCCCCTGTCCCTGGTCCTGTCCTGGTACGAGCAAAAGGCCGTGGCCATCCTGCTGACCCTGCTGCACCTGGGCATCCAGGACATCCGCCTCGGACCCTCACTGCCGGCCTTCACCTCGCCCAACGTGCTCCAGGTCCTGGTGGACACCTTCAACATCAAACCCATCACCACCCCGGACGAAGACCTGAAGGCCATTCTCGGCTAGCTGGGGGGCGAGGAAACTGAGTGAAAGGGGGGCGCAACGCCCCCTTTTTTGTTTTTGGTTACGTTTTGGGCATCCAGAGAAAACAATTCCTTTTTCCAAACTTGACCCAGGTCAAGGCGGCCGAATCCTCAATGCGGCATACAGGACGCACGCGCACGGGAAGCACGTCCGGCGCGATCGCCAACCGCGACAACAAGGAGAGCCGAACCATGACTACGCACCTGAAAGAAATGAGAGATATCGTACGCATCGACGAAGACCTGTGCGACGGCTGCGGCATCTGCGTGCCCGGCTGCGCCGAAGGGGCCATTGAAATCATTGACGGCAAGGCCAGATTGGTGGCCGAGAAATACTGCGACGGACTGGGCGCCTGTCTGGGCACCTGCCCCAAGGACGCCATCACGGTCGTCAAACGCGAGGCCGACGCGTTTGACGAGGAAGCCGTGGAGGAGCGGCTGCACGAACTCAAGGCCGCGGAGCAGGCGCAAGCCGACCCGAAGCCGAAAGCGGCCCCAACCCTGGGCTGTGGATGCCCCGGCTCGGCCATGGCCACCTTTGCCCCGGCCAAGCCCGCGCCCAGCGTTTCCGCGGCCGCTTCAGGCCCGCGTTCCACGGATCAACCGGTCTCGGCCCTGACCCACTGGCCGGTCCAGATTCGGTTGATCCCCCCGCACGCACCGTTTTTGAAGGGCGCGAACCTGCTGGTGGCCGCGGATTGCGCTCCGGCCGCCTACCCGGCCCTGCACCAGGAACTGCTGCCCGGCAAGGTGATCATGCTCGGCTGCCCCAAGTTCGACGACGCCCAGAGCTATGTCGAGCGCTTCGTCGACATCTTCAACCAGGCCGGGATCAACAGCATCACCGTGTTGTCCATGGAAGTGCCCTGCTGCGCCGGGCTGGCCGAAATCGTCCGCCGGGCCCTGCTCGTCTCCGGCAAACACATTCCGTACCAGGAAATCGTGATCACCCGCCAAGGCCGAATAGCTCCTCAAGGCAGGGCGGAGTTCAAGGGCATGCAGCCTTTGTAAGAGCGAGTGCAGCTACTCAGCACGAAGTAATTCTATTGCCGGGGTCGGAATCGGAATCGGAATCGAAAACGCCGGGATGCGTTCCAAATTCTTCCTGTTTCGATTCCGACTCCGATACCGATAGCGACCCCGACCCCGATTGCCGGAGCAAGAGGGGACACAAGATGTGCTGAGGAGATACAACACCTTTAAACCAAGGAGTACCGTCATGAAGAAGATCAATCTGTTCGAAGCCAATGGCTTCAACGACCTGGGGCTGAGCAAGTTTCTGGTGCACGATTCCCCCTACTTCAAAATCCTGAACTTCAACTTCAAGGCCGGGCAGCAACTGCCCATCCATTCCCACGACATTGAAGGTCAGCTTTCGATCCTGATCGTTGAAGGCGAAGGGGAATTCCTGGCCAAGGACGGAACCCTCCCGGCCAAGCCCGGCGACGCCCTGGTCTGCGACATCAGCGTGCCCCACGGCATCAAGGCGACCACGGACATGCGGACCTTGGTGACCATCGCTCCGCCGATTTGATGGATTCCATCACCAGTGAAAAAATAAACGGGCCGGACTTTTCAGTCCGGCCCGTTTATTTGTGATCGCCTGGAGGCCGAATCGGAATCGACGGATTCAGCTGCTGGTATCCAGCACCAAGGCCTCGAAATCATCCACCCAGGCCTCGGCAAAGAGGCGGAACCAACAGGGTGGAGGTGCATTCCACGATTACCGCGGGGTCGGGGAAGTGGTTGTCAACCAGCTGGACCGGCTGAGCACGAGGACGATTTTCGCGGCCATTGCCTGTTTGATGGGAAACGGATAAGATTTCAAGTTTGGCGCGCCACAAGGGGAAACGCTCCTTGTGGCTTTTTTTACCCGGAACAGCGGTCACGGACTCTTCGGAGCGACGTGCCCCTCAGAAGGATCGTTATGAACACCGAAACCATCCAGGCCGGCAGTTCGGTCGAATCGGCATGTCGCAAATGCAAAACCGTCACGGACCACCATGTGGTGGTCATGATCGATGAAAAAATCGGCAAGGTGCAATGCAAGGTGTGTGGAGGGCAACACGCTCACCGCCCCCCCAAGGCGCCCCCTGCTCCCAAAGCCGCCGCCCAGCCCAAAGCACCGGCTGAAAAAAAGCCCAGGGCTTCAGCGACCAAGAAACCCGCGGGGCCCAAAAAGCCCTCTCCCGAGGCCCTGGCCCTTTGGGAAGGCAAGATCGCCGCAACTGCCCCGGCGGACGTCAAGCCCTACGCCATGACCGCGGCCTTTGAGGACGGCGACGTCATCAGCCACTCGGTTTTCGGCCCGGGGTACGTTCAGCGGTTCATCAAGCCGAACATGATCGAAGTGCTGTTCGAGGACGGCTTGAAAATGCTGCGGTGTTGCGCCGAAGCGCCCGAAGCCTCTGGAAAGTCCTGATCCGACCGCCGGGAGCCTTCCGTAGCGGCGCACCGCCGCTTTCGCACCCTCATGTCACCCGTCAGCGATCCTTCCGTCCCGCTTCCCGCGCGCGCCACCGAGAACAATCCCTCGCCAGGCCCGCCAGGAAGCCCTCCAAGCGGACCGGCTGATCCGACGGCAACTTACGACCCGGCCTCCTCCCGCAAGATCCTCGCGGTATTGTGGGTGCTGCTCTTCGCCACCTGGAGCCAATTCATGATCGTGGCTCCGTTGCTGCCCCAGATCAGTGTCCGCCTTGCTGTTCCGGAGGTCCATCTGGGCTGGCTGATTTCCGGGTACGCCATCTCCATGGGCGTCTGCACCCTGTTTTGGGGGCCCATTTCCGACCGCCTCGGGCGCAAGCGCCTGTTGATGCTGGCCAGCGGCCTGATGGCCCTGGTGCTCTTCGCCCATTGGTGGGCCCACTCCTATTCGGCCATGCTCCTGATGCGGGTCCTGGCCGGAACCGTCGGCGGCGCCCTGACCACCGGGACTCTGGCCGCGGTTGGGGACTACATCCCTCCGTCCCATCGCGGATGGGCCACGGGCTGGATCATTAGCGGCTTCGCCGCCGGACAGATCTTCGGGGTCCCGGCCGGGGCCTTTCTCTCCGGGGTCATGGACGACCGCCTGCCCTTCGTCTTGCTGGGGCTGCTCATGACCGCAGCGGGCTGGCTGGCCTGGCGCTGGATGCCGACCCTGCCGCCCACCCCGTCCATCTCCTGGCCGGCAATGCTCAGGGACATGCGCCGGCATCTGACGACTCCCCGGTTGCTGGCCGGGTGCGGGGTTGGAGTCTGTCTTTTCGGCGGCATGGGGTTGTTCGTCCCGTTCTTTCCATTATGGATGGAGCGCTCCCTGCTGCTGACCAGCCAGCAAGTAGCCTGGGTCTTTTCCATCGGCGGCGTGGCCGTGGTGATCAGCAGCGTGGTCATGGGCCGGCTCTCGGACCGGATCGGGCGCTACGGCTTGATCATCTTCGGCTCCCTGGGAGTGGGGCTGTTCATGCTCGTCAGTCCGTTGCTGCTCCATTGGCCCGGCGGTGCGTACCTGCTCTTCGCCCTGATCATGGGTTGCGCCGCGGCCCGGGGCAGCGCCTTTCGGGCCCTGCAAACCGAACTGGTTCCCGCCGGAGAACTGGGCCGCTACCTGAGCCTGTCCGCGTCCCTGGAAAACATCGGATACGCCGCGGGCAGCGCCTTGGCCGGCTTGCTCTACGTGTCTTTCGGCTTCTCCGCCATCGCGGCGGCCTCGGCCATGACCGGCCTGATCGTCCTGGTGCTCGTCCGCGGGTTTCTGCGGCCCAATTGACGGTTCGGACAACGGATCAGATAACGGTTCGGGGCACGTTTTCATCGGCCACGATGTTGAACATTCGCCTTGTTCGGGTTAACCATGCCGGGGACGGTAGGAAAGCCGGACATGGGCGCGCCGCCCGAGCCTTTCACAGGGCCTCCCACCGCATCGACATCAGAACCAGAAGAAAGGAGCTATCCATGGACGACGCATCGCGCAAGGACGGCATGTTTCACGAAATGGAGCGGGAACCCGAGGAACAACGCCGAGACGGTAAATGGCGGGCGGCCAGGGATCTGGTTCGCCGCGCCTGGATTGAGGCGCCCGCGTTCAAGGCCAGGCTGGAGGGCGTTGGGCTGACGCCGGAGGACATCGATTCTCCGCAAGACTGGTCCCGTATTCCGGTGCTGCGCAAGAAGCAGTTGATCGACCTGCAATGCTCCGGTCCGCGTCTGGGCGGGCTGCTGACCACGGACCTGGGCGATCTGCGCCGACTCTACTTTTCCCCCGGACCCATCGCCGACCCCGAAGGCCCTGGCCGGGATTTTTGGGGTTGGACCGAGGCGTTTTACGCCGCGGGTTTTCGCAAGTCCGACCTGGTGCAGATGACTTTCGGCTATCATCTTACTCCGGCCGGACTGATGCTGGAGGAGCCGCTCCGCGAACTTGGCTGCGCCGTAATCCCGGCCGGACCGGGCAATACCATGCAGCAGGTGGAGATCATGACCGCTTGGCCGGTGACCGGGTTCGTGGGCATGGCCAGCTTTTTGAGAGTCATCCGGGACAAGGCAGTGGGGCAGGGCAAGGAGCCGCGTCGGGACTTCCAGCTCAAAACCGCCTTCGTGGCCGCGGAGCGGCTGACCGAGTCCGTGCGCCAGGACCTGGAAAGCAGTTTCGACATGCTGGTCCGTCAGGGGTACGGCACCGCGGATTTGGGCTGCATCGCCTACGAGTGCCCGGCCCTTGGTGGGATGCACCTGTCCTCGCGCTGCCTGGTGGAAATCTGCGACCCAAAAACCGGCGAGCCGCTTCCAGCCGGCGAGATCGGCGAGGTGGTGGTCACCCCGTTCAATCCCGTGTATCCGCTGATTCGCTTCGCCACCGGGGACCTTTCCCGGCTGGTCACCGAACCTTGCGCTTGCGGACGCACCGCCCCCAAACTGGCCGGCATCCTGGGCCGGGCCGACGACACGGCCAAGGTCAAGGGACAGTTCATCTATCCGCACCAGGTGGCCCAGGCCATGTGCCGTATCCCGCCCGTGGCCCGGTGGCAGGTGGTGGTGTCCAACCCCAAGGGCAAGGACCGCCTGGAACTGCGGGTGGAGCTCAGCGAGGCCGTGGAACCGGAAAAAATCCAGGCCGTGTTCCAGGAAGGGTTGAAGCTGCGCCCGGAAGTAAGAATTCTCGGCGACGGTGAAAGGCTGGATGAAAATGCTCCGCCTTTGGTGGATGAACGGACGTATGAAGATGGGAAGTAGAACGTGGTCCGCGGCCGAAACCCCATCGGCCCGGTGCATCGCCCCCGGGTGCTTGCCAGACGAATTGAGCCGGTCTAAGAGTTCCCGAACCGGTTTTCCCCTGAGGAGGGACGCATGGAAGACGCCGCCAACCTGACCAGCTTTGCCTCGGTCATGCTCATTTTTATTTCCGCGGCCTTTACGGACAATATTCTTCTGACCCGTTTCCTGGGCATGTGCTCGGTCCTGGGCGTGTCCAAGAAAGTGGACACCAGTCTGGGACTGGGGGCGGCGGTGATTTTCGTGACCACCTGCACCTCGGGGCTGAATTATCTCGTCTACAGGTATCTGCTGGTGCCTCTGGAGCTGGAGTATTTGCGGCTGATCGTGTTCATCGTGGTCATCGCCGCTTTCGTCCAGTTCGTGGAAATGGTCGTGGAACGCATCTCCGAGGGGCTCTACAACGCCCTGGGGATATTCCTGCCGTTGATCACGGTCAACTGCGCCATCCTCGGCGTCTCGCTGTTCATGTTGGGCACGCCCTACAACCTGCTCCAGACCTTGGCCTACGGGGCCGGAGCCGGCACGGGCTGGGCCCTGGCCATCGCCATCATCGGCGGCATCCGCGAGAAGATCAACGAGCAAGCCCTGCCCCGCGGACTGGCCGGGCCGGGGATCACCCTGATCGTCATCGGGATCATGTCCCTGGCCTTTGTCGGATTTTCCGGCATGATCCGGATTTAACGACGACGTCCAGAACCGAAACGACGCCACGAACACGGCGCTTCCTCCCAACCTCCATCCACACGACGTTTTATGTTCGCTTCCATCGGTCTCGCCGTCGGCTTTCTGTCCGGCATGACCCTCCTGCTGGCCATCCTGCTCGTTTTCGCCGAACGCCGCATCCTGAACTACGGCCCCTGCACCCTGGACATCAACGACGGCAAGAAGTCCCTGGTCGTCACCGGCGGTTCCTCCCTGCTCTCCAGTCTGGCCGACAACGACATCTTCATTCCCTCGGCCTGCGGCGGACGGGGCAGTTGCGCTTACTGCAAGGTCCAGGTCCTGGACGGCGGGGGGATGGTCAGCCCCGTGGAAGAACCCTACCTGACACCCGAGGATCTCAAGGCCAACGTCCGGCTGTCCTGCCAGGTCAAGGTCCGCGGAGACATCAAGCTGGCCATCCCGGACGAACTGTTCCTGGCCAAGCGCTTCCAGGGCAAGCTGGTCCACAAGCGCAAGCTGACCTACGATGTGGTGGAACTGCGCATTGCCTTGAACCAACCGGAATTCATCGAATTTGTCGCCGGCCAATACATCCAGCTCGAATCCCGGGACTACGCCGGCAACGACGCGGTCATGCGCGCCTACTCCATCTCCTCCATGCCCTCGGACAACCGCCATGTGGAAGTGATCATCCGCAAGGTGCCCGATGGTATCTGCACCACCTGGGTCTTCGACCTTCTTGAGGAAGGGGAGGAGGTTTTCTTGAGCGGTCCCTTCGGCGACTTCAAGCTCTCCGACACCAAGGCCCCGGCGGTATTTCTGGCCGGAGGCAGCGGCATGGCCCCGATCTGGAGTATTCTGCGAGACATGCGCGAACGCGGAGACGACCGTGAGGCGATCTACTTTTTCAGCGGCCGCAATCAGGACGACCTGTTCTTCACCGAGGAACTCTTCGCCCTGGAAAAGGAGCTGCCCAACTTCCGCTACGTGCCTTGCCTGACCAGGGAAGATCCCGATTCCGACTGGAAGGGTGAACGCGGCCGCATCCCCGCGGTCCTGCCCAAGTACATTTCGGACGCCACGGCCTACGAAGCCTACCTTTGCGGCTCCTCCAACCTCATCGACGCCTGCGTCGACGCCATGAAACAGCGCGGCCTTCAGGAACCGAACATTTTCTACGACAAGTTTGAGTAGCTGATCACCGTCCACCACATCTTCGACACCCACTCCCCACAGGGCCCTCCCCAAGCCGGGGCACCTCGCGAAGGATCGCTCCATCCTCGCCCGCATTTTTCACGCCATTCGACGTGTTCCTGACGTACGGACTCCACATCTTTGCTTGAACACGATCCTCATCTTGCCGTCGCGAAACGGTGGTTGACATGGCTGGCTGGCAGCGACTAACAACTGCCAGCTATTCATGAACAACCTCGAAACTGAGGTCGTCATGACCGCGGTTTCCGTGCCGAGGGGGCCCTTCGCCAAGGGTCAAAACCCCGGCACGGCGTCGGCAATGTATCCAGAAAGCCCCTTTTCCGCGCCACTCTATTGTTCAACGGAGAACACCGTCATGCATCGAATGATCATCGCCGTCCTGGGGATTTTCACCCTGCTGCTCGCCCTGGCGGTACAGCCAGCCTTCGCGTTCGAGGACCTCCTTTCAAAAAGAGCGACCACTCCGCAGCGAGAGTCGGTTCCAGCTCATGATTTCGGCGACAACGACCCCAACGTCATCGTGGCCCTGGGTGACAGCATCACCGCCGGATACCCCTTCGTAACGCAGGAAGAGACGTACCCGGCCCAATTGCAGGCACTGATCGGAAGAACAGTGGTCAATGGGGGCTCCGGGGGCGCACGCGCCTATCATGGCGTGCAAGTCACCGACTATTTTCTGCGGCGCTTCAAACCCGGTTACGTACTGATCATGTACGGTGCCAACGACGTCATGGAACGATCCGCTCACACTATTGCCAACGATTTGTTAACCATTGCCCGGAAGGCAACGGAGAACAAATCCATACCCGTCATGTCTACGATCACCCCGGTGGACGGACCAAAAATCGGCAGAAAAAACGCCATCCTCAACCTGAACGAAGTCATCAAAGCCAGAGCCGCTGAGTTCGGCTATCTCGTGGCCGACGTGGCCCCGGTCCTTGGCTGGGAAGGCCAGTACCTCCTCCCCGACGGACTGCACCCCAACAGCGCCGGAATGGAAATCATCGCTCAAACCTTTTACGAAAAAATTCTTGAAGCGGAGAACGAAAACGGCGGTGGCGGTGGCGGCGGCTGCACCATTGCCGCTCATGACCGACTCACCGGAGATTGGTTGATCCTGCTGGCGGCCCTGTCCGTGCTTTTCTTCCTTGGCCGACGTGGTCGAAATACTTGCCCGGCGAAAAGCGCCGAGGTTTTCACTGGCCAAGCGCAATAAATGAATGCATCGGCAGGGCGACCAGGCAGTCGGAGTGGATAGCACGAGACCTCCGAAGGGCGGGAACGACGGAAGATTTTTTGTCTTCAGTTCAACGACATGGTCAACCAGGCCGGCAGTTTCCGCCAAGCCGTACGCATTTCAGCGCGGATACGCAGCGCTTGCGGCTCGTGCATGGCCACCAAGCTCCAGAAGTCCGGGCCGTGGTTCATGATTCGGGTGTGGCAGAGTTCGTGGATCAGGACGTAGCGGGCCCAGGGGCGGGGCAGGAAGAGCAGCTTGCAGTTCAGGCTGATGCGCCCGTGGCGGGAGCAGCTTCCCCACCGCGTGCGCTGGTCGCGGATGGTGACCCGGGAAAAGGGCATTCGCAGGTCACGCGCCAGTTCGTCCAGCCAACCCGGCAACACGGCGGCGGCTTTGGCACGGACCCAGGCCCGAAGCGCTTGGGCGCGGTCTTCGTGTCGGCCCGACTCCGGCCCGCAAACCTGGAGCACACCTTGGGTCGCGACGCGCACCCGGGTCGACGAAGACGCTTGGTTCGGGTCAGGATCGGCATACCGGACATCCCAGTGTTCATTAATGGCTGGAAGATGGATACACCCCGGCAACGCGAGATCCCCGGCCCACTCCGTGCGTTCCTGTTGTGCGAACCGGAGCAGATGGCGGGTGATCCAGCGGGATTTGGTTTGGATCAGTCGCTCCAGATCCTCGCGAGGCGGAACCGCCCCGGCGGGCACGATCACCACCATGCCCTCGGCCGCGGACAGCCTGAGCCGGATTCTTCGGGCGCGACCGGACTCCTGAATCCGGTAAGGACAGGACCGCCCGTCGGCCAGTTCAACGCGCTGCATGCTTCCCATCATAGCCCAGTCCACCCCAGGTGTCATCGCGGAAGGGCAGGGGCCGCGGAACGAGCAGTCCCGCTTACCTCGATTCCTTTTCGAATCCCCTTGCTTCGCCATTCATGGTTCCGTATTCTCCTGGAAAGCCTTAGGCGAAAGAGCTCCATCTCAACTTCGCCCATCGATCATGCAAAGCGAGGACCCATGCCCGCACTCCAGCTTCATTTCCGATTTGCCCTGCTTCTGGTTTTCACCCTGTTCCTGGCCGCGCCCGCGTCATCCGGCGCTGAACCGCCCTGGCGACATGGGCTGGCCTTGCATTATGACCTGAAATATCCGCCTGATTTTTCCCATTTCGAATATGTCGATCCGGAAGCGCCCAAGGGCGGAGAGTTGCGGCTCGCCGGCATCGGGACCTTCGACAGCCTGAATCCCTTTATCCTGCGCGGCACGCCCCCTTTGGGAATCGGGATGATCTTCGAGACCTTGACGGAGCGGTCCCAGGACGAGCCGTTTTCAGAATACGGCCTGATCGCCGAAAGCATGCGAATCCCGGAGGATCACTCCTGGGTGGCGTTCACTTTGCGGGAGGAGGCCCGGTTCCATGACGGCTCGCCCATCACGGTGGAGGATGTCATTTTCACCCTGCACCTGCTTCAGACCAAAGGCCATCCGTTCTACCGGGCCTATTACGCCAACGTGGCCTCCGCGGAAGAAATCGGCCCCCGCCAAGTCCGCTTTTCTTTCGGGGAAGCAGTGAACCGCGAACTGCCTCTGATCATCGGCCAGATGCCCGTTCTGTCCAAAGCGTATTGGGAAAACCGGGATTTTGAACGCACGACCCTGGACATCCCCTTGGGCAGCGGCCCGTACCGCATCGTTCGTGTGGAACCCGGACGGTCCATCACCTACGAGCGGGTGCAGGACCACTGGGCCGCGGACCTGCCCGTGAACCGTGGTCGGTACAACTTCGACGTCATGCGTTACGACTATTACCGGGATGTGAACGTGGCCCTGGAAGCGTTCAAGGCCGGGCAATACGACTTCCGACAGGAAAATGTGGCCCGGAATTGGGCCACGGGGTATGACGGGCCGGCCCTGCGCCAGGGCCGGATCGTGATGGAGGAGATTGCCCACGAATTGCCCACGGGCATGCAGGGCTTCGTCTTCAACACCCGCCGACCGATGTTCCGCGACCCCCTGGTCCGGGAGGCTCTGGCCGAGGTCTTCGACTTCGAATGGTCCAACGCCAATCTCTTTCACGGTGCCTACACCCGGACCAGAAGCTACTTCTCCAACTCTGAACTGGCCTCTTCCGGCCTGCCTTCCCCGGAGGAACTGGCCCTGCTGGAGCCTCGCCGGGACATTTTGCCGGAAGAGATCTTCACCGCGAAATTTCAGCCCTCGG
This sequence comes from Desulfonatronum zhilinae, assembly GCF_900182865.1. Taxonomy (NCBI): domain Bacteria; kingdom Pseudomonadati; phylum Thermodesulfobacteriota; class Desulfovibrionia; order Desulfovibrionales; family Desulfonatronaceae; genus Desulfonatronum; species Desulfonatronum zhilinae. The sequence goes on along the minus strand of NZ_FXUJ01000001.1, from coordinate 151,797 downwards.
CCACGGACGGGTCCGGCAATATCCGCGAAAACCTCCGTCGGGCCTTGGCTCTCTTGGAGCAGGCCGGTTGGACCATTTCAGGCAGAGACCGCAAGCTGCGCCACGCTTCCGGAGGGGAGGCCATGGAATTCGAAATTCTGCTCAACGATTCGGTCTTTGAGCGGGTTTGCCTGCCCTATGCCCGCAACCTGGAACGGCTGGGCATCACCGCCCGGGTGCGCACCGTGGACGCCACTCAATACCAGAACCGGATGAATGACTTCGACTTCGACATGACCGTGGGTCTGTTCCCCCAATCTTTGTCTCCGGGCAACGAGCAACGCGACTTTTGGACCTCCGAGGCGGCGGCTACTCCGGGCTCCCGGAACATCGCCGGAATCCGTGATCCGGTTGTGGACGAGCTGGTGGATCTGGTCATCGGCGCTCCGGATCGGGACAACCTGATCACCCGCACCCGGGCTCTGGACAGAGTGCTGCTCCGGGGCCACTATGTCGTCCCGCACTGGCATTCCAGAGAATTCCGCGTGGCATATTGGGACAAACTCGCCCGGCCGGAGATCACCCCCAGGTACGGCCTGGCCCTGGACTCCTGGTGGGTGAAGTAGCCGCCTTCAGGCCCAAGATTCCTTCAACCAGCCAGAACAGTCGAACCCGTCGTTCGCCGAGAAACCCGCCGTGACCGCCTACATCCTGCGCCGCCTGCTGCTGATGATTCCCACGCTGCTGGGGATCATGGTCCTGAACTTCATCATTATCCAGGCCGCGCCCGGCGGTCCGGTGGAGCGGGTGATCGCGCAACTGCGCGGCCATGACGTCGCGGCCACGGGGCGCATTGCCGGCACGGACCGGGGCGAGATGCAGGCCCTCCACCTTTCGGAAGCGGACCAGTCCCGATATCGCGGAGCCCAAGGCATCGATCCGGAGCTGATCGCGGAACTGGAGCGGATGTATGGGTTCGACCAGCCCCCGGTGACCCGATTCGTCCAAATGATAGGGAATTACCTGCGGTTCGACTTCGGTCAGAGCTTTTACCGCGACCAAACCGTGGTTTCGCTGATTCTCCAGAAAATGCCCGTTTCCATATCCCTGGGGCTGTGGACGACCCTGTTGGTTTACGCCATTTCCATTCCCCTGGGGATTCGCAAGGCGGTTCGGGACGGGTCCGCCTTCGACGTGGCCACCAGCGCCGTGGTCGTCGTAGGCTACGCCATTCCCGGTTTTTTGTTCGCCGTCCTCCTGATCGTGTTGTTTGCCGGAGGCAGTTTTCTGGACCTGTTTCCCTTGCGCGGCCTGACGTCGGAGAACTGGCACGAACTGAACTGGCCCATGCGTGTTCTGGATTATTTCTGGCATCTGACCCTGCCCGTGGCGGCCATGGTCATCGGCGGATTCGCCAGCCTGACCATGCTCACCAAAAACTCCTTCCTGGAAGAGATCAACAAGCAATACGTGATCACGGCCCGCTCCAAGGGCCTCGCGGAACGGCGGGTGCTCTACGGCCACGTGTTCCGCAACGCCATGCTCATCGTGGTCGCCGGTTTCCCCAGCGCCTTCATCGGCATCCTGTTCACCAGCGCCCTGCTCATCGAGGTGATTTTCTCCCTGGACGGGCTTGGCCTGCTGGGCTTCGAGGCGGCCATCAACCGGGACTATCCGGTGATGTTCGGAACCCTGTACATCTTCACCCTCCTGGGACTCCTGCTCAACCTGGCAGGCGACCTGATGTACACCCTGATCGACCCGCGGATCGACTTCGAGTCCCGGGGGTGATCTCACCCCATCACGATCTTCACCCGATCAGCTCAACACCCAATCAGCTCAATACCCGATCAGCCCAACGTCTTGGCCCGGGCGAACATGGCCAGGGCCATGGCGCCGGCCTGGGCCACATTCAGGGATTGCATCTCCCCCGGCATGGGGATGAACAGTTTGCGGTCGCATCGTTTGAGGACATTGGGCCGAATGCCCTTGTCCTCGTTGCCCAGCACCAGCACGGCCGGAAAGGTCGGGGTGAACGAGAACAGATTTTCCGCGCCGACACCGACCACCGTTCCGTACACCGTAAAGCCCTGATCCGCGCAGTATTCCAGGCTTCTGGCCAGGTTGGTCACATGGGCGATGGGCAGTCGGTTCAATGCTCCGGCGCTGGCTTTGGCAGCCACGGCACCTGGGAACGCCGTTCGATTTTTGGGCAGGATGATTCCCGCTCCACCCAGGGCGACCATGGTCCTGGCCAGAGTCCCCAGGTTCCCGGGATCCTGGACCTGATCCAAGGCCAGGACCAGTGGCAGGGGAGCCGTCGCGGCCCGTTCCAGGACAGCGGCCATGTTCGTGAAGCCCGGTTGAAATATCCGGGCCAGCACGCCCTGATGGTTCCCGGAATGAATACGCCGCATCTCCGCATCAGAGACCTTGCGGTAGCGGACTTTCTGGCTCTTGCAGACGTCCACGATGCGTTCCAGGGCATGCGACCTGACCCCGTCCTGGATATAGACCAGGTCCACCTGTTCCGGTTTGGAAAACAAGACCTCTTGAACCGGTTTGCGTCCCACGGTCCAACAGCCTCGATCTTCGTCAATATCTTGCTTCATGTTGTCGCTCTGTGCTCTTTTCAGAATTTTATCTTGCATTTCAGTATGTTTTCCGTTAAATGACCACGCTGGTAACGACTTAATCAGGAAATCTTTTTGAAATATCAATGGGATCGCTCACCCATATCCCTCATGAGCCCCCATGCCCATGGAGACCACATGAACATCCGACTGTCTTTCCTCGCCTTGGTGACGGTATTACTGCTGTCCGCCTGTGCGGGCCATCAAAAACCGTCTCCCCAGAGCGCGTTGCCCGATGGGGTCAAGGATGCTCGAATCGTCGCCGAAGGACAACCCGGCGCTTCGATCCTGCTTGATGGGGAAGAACACCGTTCTCTCCTGGACCCTCCTCTTGATGCGTACGGTCGGATCGACGTGGATACCGACACTCCGCTGACGGAAGCGGAGCAAAAGGCCCTGGAGTCGCCTCTGGAGTTCGAATTCGTCCTGGATATTCAGGAGACCAAGGAAGTCGAACGTTTTTTTCGCTACTTCACCCATGAAGGGCGGGATCGTTTCGATATGTGGTTGAAGCGGTCCGAGCGGTTTCTTCCCGAGGTCCGCGACATCTTCGCCGAATACGGCTTGCCTCATGATTTGATTTATCTTCCGTTCCTGGAAAGCGGCTACAATCCCATGGCCTATTCCCGTGCCGGCGCCGGAGGCATGTGGCAATTCATGCCCAGGACCGGTCAATCCTTCGGCATGACCTTTGATTGGTGGCTCGATCAACGCCGCGACCCCCGAATGTCCACCCATGCCGCCGCCGCCTACCTCTCCCGGCTGTATGACATGTTCGGGGACTGGAACCTGGCCCTGGCCGCCTACAACGCCGGGGAGGGACGTATTTCCAGGGCCATGCAGCGCAGCGGGACGGACAACTACTTCGACCTAGCCGCCATCAACAACCTGCTGGCTTTGGAAACTCGGCACTACGTCCCCAAGTTCATGGCCATTTTGAAAATTATCCAAAACCTGGAAGAACTGGGTTTTGATCCCATCGACTGGGACAACACCCCGAAACTGGCGGAAATTGAGATCAAGGGCGGGACCGACCTCGTAGCCCTGGCCAACTCCTGCGGCATGAACTGGGACACCTTTCGCCAACTCAACCCCGCGTTTCGCCGTCAGGTCAGCCCTCCGGGAATGAACCTGTCCATCTTCGTACCCGAGGACAAGCAGGCAACCGTGCAGGCCTACCTTAAAAAACCCGCAGCTGCTCCGTTTTCAGGGTTTCATCGTTACCAGGTACGTCGTGGTGATTCGTGGTATGTCCTCGCCTCCCGCTTCGACACGCCAATTGATGTATTGAAACGAATCAATAACCGAACCAGCAATACCTTACGAATCGGTGAATCGGTCATGGTCCCGGCATCCCCAGCAGCAGTGGCCGCTGCGCAGCAAACCGGGGGAGCCTCCGCAACCCGGGAACGGGCCAGCCAACGGGCCAATCACGTGGTCCAGTCCGGAGACACCTTGTGGAGCCTGTCCAGGCGACACGGCGTCACCGTTCAAACCCTGGCCCAGGCCAACGGCATAACGACCGGCTCTACCTTACGCGTCGGGCAACGCTTGTACATCCCCCAGATCGAACGCTCAGGTACACGGACAGCGTCTGCCGCGACCAATGTGGTCCAATACCGGGTCCGCAGCGGCGACACCTTGTGGCGCATCGCCCAGCGCTACGGCGTGACCACCAGCAATCTGGTCGCGTGGAACAAATTGCCTCGCAACGGTTTGATCCGCCCCGGGGACAATCTCAAGATTTACGTCACCCGCTAGCGCACGTCGCGGCATTTGCTCCGAATTTATCCGGTTCCGCTCAAAGCGGACACAAGCAACTCCCGAACGGTTCCGTTCGGGAGTTCTTTTTTGGTCCAGAGGCGAAACTGACCCTGGGCCTGGGCGATGAACATCTCCAACCCGCCGATGGTCTGGATGCCGCTTTCCTCGGCTTGACGGAGAAAACAGGTATCCTGGGGATTGTAGATCAGGTCGTAGGCGATTCGAATATTGAACATTTTGCCGGGCCAAGGGCTTATTCCCCCCAATTTTCCGGACATGCCCAACGGAGTGGCGTTGACCAGCAGGTCTCCGCTCCATTGCCCGCGTTCTTCCCAGGAAAGCTGTTCGCATCCCGCTTCCCGAGCCAGGGATTCCGCGTTTTCCGGGCTGCGTCCGCAGACTGCGATCCGTTCGGCACCGATCCGCTTCAAGCCCCATACCACGGCTCTGGAAGCCCCCCCAACGCCAAGGACCAGCGCCGTCCTGATCTGACTCCGCCGAGCCGTCAGCGGAGCCAAAAAACCCTGGACGTCGGTATTATCGCCCCAGAGTTCCTCACCGCTCCAAAACAGCGTGTTCACGGCTCCGGCGTGAAGAGCGTCCGCGGTCAGGCCGTCCAGGTAGGGCATGACCATTCGCTTGTGGGGAATGGTCACGCTCACGCCCTGGATCGGCAGGGTCCGCAGGGCCGTGATAAACTCCGGCAGTCGGTCCGTCGGCATCGGCCACCGACAATACACGGCCCCCAAATTGTAGTGTTGGAAGCCCCAGTTGTGGAGCAGCGGGCTCAAGCTGTGCCCCAACGGATGTCCGATGATTCCGTAGAGTCGCTCAGGGATGAAAACTGGATTGCTTGTAGTCATGGCGAAGAAGGGTAAGGGCGGGTTTCAAACCCGCCCCTACGGTCATCACGAAGGCTTAGGCACGGACCGCGTCGGCTCCGGCCTGAATTGCCTGTTCATTGGCGGGAATCATTTTCGCGTAATTCGGAGAAATGACCTTCTTCAGGCTGGCTTTGAGCACGTCCAGCGGCACGACGCCGGTCAGTTGAACGTACGCCCCGATGGCCACCATGTTGGCCATCTTGGTGTTGCCGAGGCTGTCGGCGATCTCATTGGCCGGAACGCCCACGGCCCGAACCCGCGCCGTGTCGGCCAGCTCCATGTCCACCAGGGAGGAATTGACCACCACGACGCCCCCGTCCTGGACCCGAGGCTGAAACTTGTCCAGTGACGGACGGTTCATGGCGATCAACGACTTGGGCAGGTGGATGATCGGCGAACCGATGTCCTCCTTGGAGACGACAACGGTGCAGTTCGCCGTACCGCCGCGCATTTCCGGGCCGTAGACCGGCAGGTAGGTCACGTTGAGCCCGTCTTCCATGGCCGCGTAGGCCAGAAGCGTTCCGATCAGCATGACCCCCTGACCGCCGAATCCGGCCACGATGACATCTTGATATCCGCTCATCGCTCCACCTCCGTTCCTTCAGCGGCTTGCTCCCCCATTAGGTCCTTGTATGTACCCAATGGGAAATAGGGGATCAACTCTTCGGAGATGCGCTTGTTGGCCTGTACCGGAGTCATCTTCCAATTGGTGGGGCAGGTGGCCAGGATTTCCACGAACCCCAGGCCGAGGTTGTTCAAAGGCGCTTCAAAAGCCTTGCGCACGGCCTTCCTGGCCGCCCGAACGTGCTTGACCGAGTCCACCGCCACCCGGGCCGCGTAAGCGGTCCCACCGAGAGAGGCGATGATCTCCGTCATTTTGATGGGCTCGCCCTCGTTGTCCGCGCATCGCCCCCCCGGACAAGTGGTAGTCCGCTGCCCGATCATGGTGGTGGGAGCCATTTGGCCGCCGGTCATCCCGTACACCGTATTGTTCACGAAGATGATGGTCACCCGTTCCCCGCGGTTGGCGCAGTGCATGGTTTCGGCCATGCCGATGGAAGCCAGGTCGCCGTCCCCCTGATAGGTAAATACCGCGGCCTCAGGCCGGGCTCGCTTGACGCCGGTGGCCACGGCCGGGGCACGCCCATGGGGCGCTTCCACGCAGTCCACCATCAGGTAGTTGTAGATGAACACCGAACACCCGATGGAGCCGATGCAGATGGCTTTTTCGGACAGCGCCAGTTCATCCAGACATTCCGCGACCAGGCGTTGGGCCACGCCGTGTTGACAGCCCGGGCAATAGTGGGTCGGAACGTCCGCCAGCACGCCGGGCAAGGTGAAAGCCGCCTTACCGTTTTTCATGAGTTCACCCCCAATGCCGCAAGGATGGGTTGTTCAAAGTCTTCCGGAGTCGGCAGATTGCCGGGCATATGGCCATAAAAATCCGAATCCGCGTGCTTTCTGACGGCCAAACGAACATCGTCCACCATCTGCCCCAGGTTGTGCTCGATGGTCAGAAAACGCCTGCCCTCCGCGGCCAGTTTGTTCAACTCCTGGCTGGGAAAGGGAAACAGGGTGATGGGCCGATGCAGGCCGACCTTTTTGCCGGACGCCCGCAGCTTGCGAATGGTGCTCTTGGCGATCCGCCCGATGGATCCGAAGGCGACTACGATCAGTTCGGCGTCGTCCACGAGAAAATTTTCAAAAAGCACATCGCGTTCCATGGACGCATATTTGTCCCGCAAGCGAATATTGTGGCCTGCCAGGGCGCCGTCGGTCAGATGCAGGGACTTCAACAGCCGTGGATCGCGTCGTCCCTTGCCCGTCAGGTTCCAACCCAGGTCAGGATCGACTTTTTGCGCTTCCTTGGGGCTGCCCAAGGTCACGGGTTCCATCATTTGACCGATAATCGCGTCACCGAGGAGCATCACGGGATTCCGGTAGGCAAAAGCCAAATCAAAGGCCTTGCCGATCAGGTCATAGGCTTCCTGCACCGTGCCGGGCGCCAGGACGAGCTGCCGGTAATCACCGTGTCCCCCGCCTTTGACGGCCTGATAATAATCGCCCTGGGACGGGCCGATATCGCCCAACCCTGGTCCGCCGCGGCTGATGTTCACGATCACGGCGGGCAGTTCCGTACCGCCCATGTAGGAAATCGCCTCCTGCTTCAGGGAGATTCCCGGACTCGACGACGAGGTCATGGCCCGCACCCCGCAGGCTGCCGCGCCCAAGAGCATGTTGGCAGCGGCCACCTCGCTTTCCGCCTGGACGAAGACGCGCCCGAGGTTGGGCATGACCTTGGACATGTATTCGGGAATATCGTTCTGCGGCGTGATGGGGTAGCCGAAAAAGCACTGACACCCGGCATCCACGGCACCGCGACAAATAGCCTCATTGCCTTTGATCAAGACTCGTTCACCCGGCGTGGACATCGGCGATCTCTCCTTTCCTGTCTTTTGCCGGCTTGCGCCATACGGATATGGCGTAGTCCGGACAGATCAACGCGCATGCCGCGCAACTCGTGCACTCTTCCACCACTTCGTCACGAACCTCGACGACCTTGTAACCGGACGTGTTGAATCGTGACGACATGGTGATGATTTCCTTGGGACAAACCGTCATGCACAGGGCGCAGCCCTTGCACCGGTCTTCCCGAAACTCGATTGGTCTCATCATTTTTCCTCCAGGTCGGAACTCTGAATAAATTCCGTCGGTATGGACGGCTTGTCAGCATGTACGCGAACCGAGGTGTTTTGAAAAGTCACCCTGAAAACTTTCTTCGCCGCAAAGCATTATGGACGGATGAACATCGCGTCACCGTATGAAAAAAAACGAAACCCTTCGGCCACGGCCCTTCGGTAGGCGGCGAGAATTCGTTCCCGACCGGCAAAGGCGCTGACCAGGACCAACAGGCTGGATTTTGGAAGGTGGAAATTGGTGATCAGCCCGTCCACGATCTGAAACTCGAAACCCGGATAAATATACGTGTCCAACCACCCTTCAAACGGCTCCGCCCCGCCCCGGATGGCTGCAACGCCCTCCAGGGTGCGCATGCTGGTCGTCCCCACGGCGATAACCGTCCGGCCTTCCTGCTTTGCCCGGCGTACGGCATCCACTGTATGCGTGGAGAGCTTCACGTACTCGCCGTGCATTCGATGATCACGAATATCGTCGCATCGGATTGGGCTGAACGTGCCGTACCCGACATAGAGCGTCACTTCGGCCCATTCATGCCCGGCTTGGACCAGCTTGTCGCGGAGCAACGGGGTGAAATGCAACCCGGCCGTCGGCGCGGCGATGGACCCGGCCTCCTTCTCATCGGCATAGACGGTTTGGTATCGCTCCAGATCTCGTTGATCCGAAGGACGGCGAATGTAGGGAGGAAGCGGGATTTCTCCGGAAGCTCGTAGAATCTTTTCCAGGGACGACTCGGACGGCCAACTCAATTCCACTTTGGTCTGCCCGAACGCACCTTTTTCCAGAACTTTTGCCTGGATCTCACTGAATTGAAACTCCTTGCCGACCTTGGCCTTCTTGGCCGGACGAAGCAGCACGTCCCCCGTCACCACGACGTTCCGCCCTTCAGTGCGTTGGGCGCGACGCAACAGATTGAGCGGCGTCAGAAGGAGCATTTCCATGCCGCCTCCGTGCTCCCCGACTGTTCGAAGCCGCCCCGGTACCACGCGAGAATTATTGACCACGATCAGTGATCGTCGCGGAAGATGGTCCAGGATATCGTCGAACACCCCCACCGCTTGCGACTCGTCGCCCTTTCCCATGATCAAAAGACGCGACAAATCGCGGGTTTGCGGAGGATTTTGGGCGATCAATGACTCCGGCAGGTCATAGTCGTATGCGTCGAGGCAAAACGTTGGTCGGATGTCTTGCGATTTCAGTCCAGGAGTCATTAGCTCTTGAGTCCCAGGTTTACTTGGTCTACGATAAAAATCAAAAAAAAAACCGGTATTGTCGAACCCGAAACGCTCCATGTGCATCGGGCACTTTTCAAACATTGTCGGCAAAGATTGTCGGAAACGCTGTTTCTGGGAAAATCATCTTTGACTCGTGCGAGCCATGATCCTGTTGCCATTGATGCATACTCCGCTTCTGGCATGTTATCCTCGCTCTACCAACACCTTAACAGTCCGTTGAAAAACTCCCAATTGCTGCGTCGCTGCAAAAAGTTCAACCTCTCACGTATCAAAAAATACGCTTCAACCTTGAACTTTTCTTGCTCCTTGCACTTGGGATTTTTGAACGAACTGCCGACAACTTTTTCAACACTTAGTTAAGGGAGACCCACAATGAACATCGCCACCCGTATACTTCTAGCCTGTCTGTTGTTGTTTGTCGCTTCCTGCGCTTCCAAACAGCCCGGAGGGAACGGCGACACTACAGATCCGACCGTCACGCCGTCCGGCCCGGCAAACTATTATTACGATTTCGACGACATCCTCGTGCCTCGGGACATGAAACTGGTCCCACGCTCTTCTTTCGTCCTGGAAACCCCGGGAGTAAAAGCCGGAATGCTCGTTTTCAAGGGGCGTGTCGACCCGGTTTCCCTGACGACCTTTTTTACCAATAACATGCTCAAGGACGGATGGCACATGAGCAGTTCCTTCCGATACCAACGGACCATCATGGTTTTCACCAAGCCGGATCGTGACTGCATCATCAACATTCACGACGGACGTTTTTCCACTCAGATGGAAATCTGGATCGCCCCCAAAACGGCCTCCAACGCGCCCGCGCCAACCATGCGCCAGGAACGCACGCTGACCCAATGACTCTCCCTCAGACTGATTTCACCGGCTTTTCCGGAAAGCGCCTGCAGTTGGGCGTCACCGGCAGCGTCTCCGCATTTCGAGCCGTGGACGTCATGCGTCGGCTCCAACGAGCCGACATCCAAGTCGGGGTTACTCTGACCGCGGCAGCCCAGGAGTTCGTCAGGCCCTTGCAGTTTCGGTCCTTAACCTCGGGACCGGTCTATGAAGGACTTTTCGATTCGAATCAAGCCGAGTACGCCCACCTGGAACCGGCTCAGAACGCCCACCTGTTTCTCGTCGCCCCATCCACGGCCAATACCCTGGCGAAACACGCCGGTGGCATCGGCGACGACCTGCTCAGCTCACAGCTGTTCTCCTTCAAGGGGCCCATCATCCATGCCCCGGCCATGAATCCACGAATTTGGTCTTCCCCCGCCGTTCAGGCCAATATTTCCAAACTGGAAGGGCGAGGAACCGGTATTGTTCCCCCGGAAACAGGACTGATGGCTTGTGGAGAAATCGGTGAAGGACGCTTGGCTGAAGTCGAGGAAATTTTTTTATATGCCTTGAAGGCGCTGTTGCCGCAAGAGCTTGCCGGACGGCGGTTCCTCGTCAACCTTGGACCAACCCGGGAATATTTAGATCCGGTCCGGGTTGTGACGAACGACTCTTCCGGGATCATGGGCGCATCCATCGCCCTGGCCGCTTGGCTGCACGGAGCCGAGGTCTCCGTAGTCCGAGGCCCGACGCCGTCCCTTTGGTTGCCTCGCTTTTTGCCGACAACGGACGTTACCTCCGCCAGGCAAATGCACGAAGCTTGCCTCGACCTTGCGACGGGCATGGACATCATTTGTCTGACCGCGGCGGTGTCCGATTATCGCCCCGTCGCCGAGCAACAAAGCAAGGCCAAGAAGTCCTCTCTAGGCGAGCGCATCACCCTCGACTTCGAACAAAATCCCGACATTTTGGCGGACATCGGAAGAATGCGTAAGGACTCCCAGTACATCATCGGCTTCGCGGCAGAGACGGACGACATTCTTCGTCACGCGCAGCTGAAGCTGCATGAAAAGCACCTCGACCTGATCGTGGCCAATTCCGTGTCTCGTCCCGACAGCGGATTCGGAACCGCCACCAATCAAGTGCACGTCATCAGCCGTTGCGGACGAAGAGAGTCCTGGCCGGTCCTGGCGAAAACTGAAGTCGCGATGCGCGTAATTGAATGGTTCCTCGACCATTCCGACTGATCGCCCATGGACGAGCGAACCCGTGTTTGGCGAGAAATCGGTTTGCGATTCGTGCTGCGGATACCGCGTGTCGCTTCTGAGCCGGTCGAGAAAATAGCGGGCGATGCCGCATCTGCACCGCCCCAGCCCTCAGCACCGAATAGCACCGTCCCTGATTTCGACTATCCTGAACCTCTCATGTTCTACAGGCGACGGCTCCAACCACCCATCGCCGCGATCATTACCTATACGCACCTGGACCATGACTTTCGAGGACGGCCCAACGATGCACGGATGCGGTTGATCCACGCCATCATCGACAAAGCCATGCCCTGGAGCCTGGAGGATGTGGCTTTTTGGCCGTCGGCCGTGTATGCTCCCATACCAGTTCCTGGTGAGGTCATGCAGGCCAGTTTTTTCCGCGTCATTAATGAAGTCAACCCCAAATATATCTTTGATTTCGGCGGCTGCGTCGACGCACTTTTCGCTGGCCGTTCCCAGTCTGGGCTTCACGACGCCTCCAACTCGTCGCGGGCCAGGCATGTCGTCCTGCCGAGCCTCGACGATATGCTGCCCGACAACAAGCTGATCAAAAAAGCGGCTTGGGACATCATCCGCGGCTTGACCCCCTGAGCCCGAATATTTACTCCCATACATGGATTCGACATCGATTTTCTTACCCAAGCGAGCCCCCTTATGAGACATGCGCTCTTATTCTCTTTATTCCTTGTTTCGCTTTTATTGTTTCCCGGCGCTCCTGTTTCGGCCAATGACCGCTTTCCGGTCCATGTTCTGAAGATTCAGGGTTCCATCAATCCCGCGCAGCAAGATCTTCTTGAGGAGGCGATAAACCATGCCTTCAAGGAGCAAGCCCAACTGTTCGTTCTTCAACTGGATACGCCGGGAGGTCTTGGAGAGACCACCAGAAACATGGTCAAACAGATTCTGAACGCTCCCTTGCCGGTGGCCATCTGGGTCGGTCCCGACGGCTCACGCGCGGCCTCGGCCGGAGTCTTCCTCGTCGCCGCGTCAGCCATTGCCGGGATGAGCCCCAACTCCAACATCGGGTCCGCCCGCCCCGTTGGTGTCGGAGGAGAGGATATCCCAGAGGCCATGGCCGACAAAATACTCAATGATTTCCTAAGCTTAGTTCGCGCATCCGCCCAGAGTCGCGGGAGAAACGTCGACTGGTACGTCAGCGCGGTGAAGGAAAGCGCCAACCTGACGGGAACCGAGGCAGCCATGCTTCGCGTGGTGGACCTCGTTGCGGTCAGTGTTCCTGACTACGTCGAGCAGATCGGCATTCGCGGCTTTGAGTGGCACAATGAGCGAGTCTATTTCAGTATCGACGATGTCGCGTTTGTCGACTTCGAGCCAGGTCTTTGGTATTCCATTCTAGCTTGGATGCTGGATCCCCAGATCGCCTATTTTTTGTTGATGGGCGGGTTGGCGGGGATTTTTTTCGAGTTGACCAATCCAGGCGCGATTTTCCCCGGCGTCCTCGGCGGCCTTTGCCTGCTCCTGGGTCTATACGCTTTATCCATTTTACCGACCAATGTCGCCGGTCTCCTGCTGATCCTTTTTGGTCTGATGCTTTTTGGACTCGAATTGATGATCTCAAGCTTCGGACTCCTCAGCCTGGCCGCCGTGATTTCCATCTTCTTCGGATCGGTAATCTTGTTTCGGTTTGAGTACGGGATTGGAGGAGTCCCCATGCCCAGCATTATCGTTACGACCATCGGTATTTCCGCGTTTGTCGGCTTCTGTTTGTACCTGGTCGCAAAAGCCCATCGCAACAAACCGTTCAGTGGACCCCACCAGTTGATTGGTCAGACCGCGAAAGTCAGACACTGGTCAAAGGACCATGGCGTCGTCCACCTGCAAGGAGAAACCTGGACGGCTGTCAGTGAAACCCCTTTGTCCTTGCAACCCGACGACTTGGTTTCTGTTTCCGAAGTCGACGGGCTTGTTCTCCACATTATCCCAACGTCAACACACAACATGTCAGGAGGATGATTTCATGGGTGCTTTTTCTTCTTTTCTCCCGTTACTGCTTATTGTCGCTTTTTTTCTTTTTTCAGCGATTCGAATTCTCAACGAATACGAGCGTGGCGTCATTTTTCGATTAGGTCGGTATGTCGCGACAAAGGGCCCCGGTTTGATCATTTTGATTCCTCTTTTAGATAAGATGGTCAAAACAAGTCTGCGAACTGTTGCCATGGACGTCCCCCACCAAGACGTCATCACCAAGGACAACGTCAGCATCAAAGTCAATGCCGTCATCTATTTCCGTGTCATCGAACCGTCCAAATCCGTTTTGGCCATTGAGGACTTTCTGTTCGCGACCTCTCAGCTCTCTCAGACGACCTTGCGCAGCGTCTGCGGCTCCGTTGAACTGGACCAGATTTTGTCCCAACGCGAAGAAGTGAATATGCAAATTCAGTCGATTTTGGATGCCCAGACAGATGCATGGGGCATCAAGGTTTCCGGCGTTGAACTGAAACATGTCGACCTGCCAACCGAAATGCAACGAGCCATGGCCAAGCAAGCCGAGGCTGAGCGTGAGCGTCGCGCCAAGATCATCAATGCCGAGGGTGAGTACCAGGCTGCTGAAAAATTGACCCAGGCCGCCGAGATCATTTCCCGCAACCCAGAAGCGCTTTCGTTGCGATACCTTCAGACAATGCGAGAGATGGCAGCTTCCGGACAAGCGACGATCTTGCCTATTCCCCTTGACTTTCTGAGATTGAATCGTCAGTAGTCAGAGCAAGTATTTCCGATTAACCTCAACACTTTGTTCATCCGATGAATTTTCCAGCGCTAAAATCCCAAATGCACGATCTGTTTTCAGTGATTATGCAGGCCGCGGATTCCGGTGAATTGCCTGCATTAAAAGAAGTCACCTCCTTTTTGCAAGCAACTGAGAAAATGGCCATGAACGCGAATGAATCGTGGCATTCCGAAGCGGAAGACTTTCTCCACTTGACTCGCCAATTGCACATGGTCGTCAAGAAACACAACGTTCAAGAAGCCGTTCTTCTTCTTGACGCTCTTCGAGATGCTCAAGAATTCTGTCATCGGTCCTTCAAGCCGGAGGGTTAATGTTTCACGTGAAACATTAACCCTCCGTGCTCCATGCACACCAAGAGTTGCCAACTATCCATAGCTGTTCAGCAGTTTTGCGTTTTTGGGTGCCCTCATTCTCCGGCCCTGTCGTCTCGCGGTTCGAAGTCGATACGTCATGCCGGGGGCTGGTCGGCCGTCCGCGCTGGGAATGGCATATGGTAAACATTTAGTAGGTATGACGTGGCTGAAGTCATAGTGCTTGCGAATCAGAAAGGTGGGGTGGGAAAGACGACCACCGCTGTGAACTTGGCGGCATGCCTGGCCGTGATGGAAAAAAAAACCTTGCTGATTGACTGCGATCCTCAAGGGAATGCCACCAGTGGAGTAGGCTGGGACAAGCAGGCGGGTCGGGACGATCTCTATTCCGTCTATTTCTCCGCTCAGGATTTTCATAAGGCCGTTCATGCAACGAACTTCCCATATTTATCCGTGCTCCCCGCCACATCGGACCTCGTGGGCGCGGAGCTGGAGCTGGTTGAAAAAGAAAATCGTGAATTTTTTTTGCGTGACGGGATTAATTCCCTGAGGCACGATTTTGACTTTATCGTTATTGACTGCCCCCCGTCGCTGGGCCTGCTGACGGTGAACGCACTCTGCGCGGGTCGTCACTTGGTGGTGCCGATGCAGTGCGAATTCTACGCTCTGGAGGGAATGGCCCAGCTGATGCGGACTTATACGTTGGTCCGTCAGCGATTGAACGCGGAATTGGAGTTGTTGGGCGTTGTGCTGACCATGCACGACCCTCGCAGTAATCTGACCAAGGATGTGGAAAGCGAGGTGTGTACCCACTTTCCCGATTTGGTGTTCTCGACGACGATCCCTCGTAATGTTCGGCTCTCCGAAGCCCCCAGCCATGGCCTTCCGGTGATCAGTTACGATATCAAGTCCAAAGGTTCGCAGGCATATCTCAAGTTCTCGGAAGAATGCTTCGGTCGGCTCGAAGAGAAAAGAAAACACGGCGCAGGGCACGGTTAAGGAAAAACTCTCTGTAACTACTCAGCCAAGGCCCTGCTTTCTTGATTTACGGTCTCGTAAGCTCCTTCGCCGACTTCGCAGATCGAGCCATTGCGTGAATAAACAGCATGCGGCGCTTCAAATTCCGGCAATGGTACGAAGACCGAATCCTGGCTCAGTCAGGTTTGCGAGGCCGCAAAATCAAAGCAAGCCAGGCCTGGCCAGTTTCTGCCTTTCATCAGAATTTTGCTAAATATTACGATTTTTTTTCGTGGAAACGAAAAACGGCCCGACACCCTGGTCCTCAAGATGAGGGCCAGGGTGTCGGGCCGTTGGCATTGCCGTACGGATTGAATGCGACAAGGGGGATTATCTTGCGCCCGGCGGGGTGCAGCTTACGTCAATGGCATCCTTGAAGTGATTTTTGCGTATCCGGGCTTGGCATTGGCAACATTCAAAAGATACCAAGCCTCCGAGGTTGGCCGCCTTGAGCAAGAATTTCCGTGGAGCATCCTGTCTCCAGTCCAGCGTTTGATTGTCGCAGAGTCGACAATGGACGTCCATATCAACGGGATAGGGGAAATCCCAGCATGAGACGAGCATCTCCCAGTCGCTGATGGGCTCCTTGAATCCCTGAAGTTTGGAAGCCGGGCGATCCAATGTGCTTCGTATCTTCTCGTCCAGTTGCTCCCACAGGGCAAACGGGATAAAGACACCAAGCGGTTTGCCTTGGGCGTCGAAGGCGTGAACAATGTCGTTAGAGGGCATGCTGTCTCCTGTTTTTGGTAAGAATCTATTAATGGTTTCATGCAGTTCAAGGTTGCGCAATATGTCCGCGCTTATGAAATGATCCTTGTTCGCGCGATGTCAAGGTGGAAGGAGGAGGTTCATGGCTGTACGGGGGTTGGGTAAAGGACTCGGTGCGCTGCTGGGCGACACGGGGCGGAATGAAAACCAGAACGGACGCGACGTGATGTTGATCAACGTGGATAGCCTGAGGCCGAACCGATATCAACCGCGCAAATACTTTTCAACCGAATCCCTGGAGGAACTGGCTGCATCAATCAAGGCGCAAGGGGTTTTGCAGCCGATCCTCGTTCGGCCTGGGAAAAATCCGGACGAATATGAACTGGTGGCCGGGGAGCGGCGGTGGAGAGCGAGCAAGCTCGCCGGGCTGCGACACATACCGGTGATCATCAGGGAGCTTGGGGACAAGGAAAGTCTGGCCCTGGCTCTGATCGAGAACGTCCAGCGCGAAGACCTCAATGCGTTGGAACAAGCCCAAGCCCTCCAGCAGCTTCAAGTTGAATTTCAAGCCACGCAAAACGAGCTCGCCGAGCGAACAGGGCTCAGTCGGCCCCATATCGCGAACTTACTCCGCTTATTGCAACTCCCGGAACATATCCAAAAGGACATTCAAGAGAAATTCTACACGGCTGGACACGGGCGGGTACTGGCGGGGATCACGAATCCGGAGAGTCAAATAACGCTACGGGACAAAATTGTCGCCGACGACCTCAGTGTTCGCGAGTGCGAACGTCACGCCGCCTACTGGAAACAGCATGGTCGCTTCGGGTTCCAGGCCCGGCAAGCGCCAACAAAACCGCTGAGCGAAAAGAACGAACAAATGGCCAGATTCGAGGAGATGATCGTCCGTGAAATCGGGCTGAAAGGGGTGAAGCTCCGTGGAACGGAAGAAAAGGGAAGCATGACCATGCGCTATGGATCCAAGGAAGAACTGGTCAGGTTACTGGGAAAACTGGGAGTTGAGGCATTATGAGTGTCTTGCCATGAATGCGTCGTTTTCAAACACATTTTACAACCCGGAAGACTTGCTCGCGAACATCGACCGCTTAGCCGGGAACACGGTGGTCATTGTCGGCGACGTTATGCTGGATGAGTACATATTCGGCGCCGTCGAGCGGATTTCGCCGGAGGCCCCGGTGCCCGTCGTCCGGATTGAAAGCGAGGAATATCGGCTTGGCGGAGCTGGAAACGTCGCGAAAAACATTACCGCCTTGGGAGGGCAGGCCCAGCTGTTCGGTTTTTTGGGAAGCGACGGTTCCGGTGAGCGGATGCGCGAGATGTTTCGGGAACACGGAATCCAGGACAAGTGCATTCAAGAGTGTCAGCGTCCCACGACCCGCAAGACCCGGATCATCGCCCAACAGCAACAGATCGTCCGGGTTGACCGGGAATCCGTCTGCCTCCCTTCGACGGAGGGTTTGGACGACCTCCTGCACGGCGTCGACGAGGCGCTCGAAAAGAGCAGGGTGCTGATCGTTTCCGATTATGGAAAAGGCTTGGTTTCCGGGCCGGTCATGGACAGGCTGCGAACGATCCGTGAGTCGATGGCCCACAAGCCTCTGATCATCGTCGATCCGAAACCAAAGAATTATCCCGTGTACCGCGGAGTCGACCTGCTCACGCCGAACACCAGGGAAGCCGGGGTCGAAAGCCTTGTGCGTCACGACGGCGCGGGGGGCGACAGTCTGGATGATGTTTTCGCGGCGGGAAAACGTCTGATGCGGGAGCTGGAAAGCCGGGAGCTGCTGATCACGTTGGGAGCCAAGGGAATGTTGCTGTTCCGCTCTCCCTCTCAAGCCGTCCACATCCCCACGGCCGCCAGGAAGGTCTATGACGTGACGGGCGCCGGGGATACGGTCATCGCCGTGCTGGGATTGGCCTTGGCAGCAGGACTGAAATCCCTGGAAGCTTGCCTCCTGGCCAACTACGCGGCCGGAGTCGTGGTCGGACAGATCGGGGCCACGGCGGTTCTACCGGAACAGCTCCGAGAAGCCGTAAATTCATGGCCACTGTCAACTATTCGTGAAATATCAATGAGGTAACGTCGATAGCTAGGGGGGAGAGCGGATTTTACAGACAAACGGTCTTGAAAACGAAATGTTTTCGGGCCAGATAGTTCCAGCCGAAAACAAGCCCAATGGCGGCGATTTTGGCCAACATCATGTCCCGGTGCAAGATGTCCACGCCGATGTAAAGGATGATCTGGTTCAGCAGAAGACCGAAGACGCTGACCAGGTAAACCCAGGCGAACTCCTTTTTTCCACGAAACCGAACACCGCTTACGAAGACATAACGAATGGATAAGAGATAGTTGAAAATGGCGGCCACAGTGAACGCGCCTGCCCCCACGAGCAGGTAGTTAAATCCCAGAAGCCACGCGAAAATGAAGAACAAGGAAAGATCAACGACGGCTGCCGCACCGCCGACGAAAAAATAGCGGACAACCTTGAACTCCAGACAGTCTGCGAACAACTTCGGCAAACAAGAGGTTTTTTGCATTCCGTTCTCACATGACGAGGTATACCGCTCTCACTAAAGCTTCCGAGGTATCGGCTGCAATGGAACGAAGTTGCGGTGACAAATGCTTACCAATGCGGCAACATGTTCAAATTAAACGTAATCAGCAAAATTACGTTGCGCGGACTGAAAAATCCGGTACGCGAAATAGAGGAAAATTATTGGCCAAACTAAACCAAGAACGACCCCCCAGGACCAGAAGAAAACACTTTCCGGCAAAAGCAGGGCCCGATACATCGTAATGATGGAAGCCATTGGATTTAAGAAATAGAGATTACCCAAAAAAGGAAACTGTTCAAGAATAGGCTGAATGAAGGTGAGATTATAAATTGCCGGTGTCATAAAGAACCAAGCCGTCAAAAGTAGATTGACGAGATGTTGGATGTCTCTGAAATATACGTTGGCCGATGAAACAACTAAAACCATGCCTAAGATAAACAATGTTTGATACAAGACAACTAGAGGCATTGCAAACAAGCCTATCCCAAGCATACTTCCTTTCCAAGCTAGCACAAAAATCAAAAGAAATAATTGGACAAATATTGTCAGTACATAATTTATCAAATTTCCGGCAATAACGGATAGCGGCAGAATAACGCGTGGGAAATAGACTTTTTTTATGAGAGTTGCATTTCCGGTGATGCATGACATGCCTCCGGATATGCTCTGTGCGGTAAATTGCCAAGCAAAAACACCGATGATCACGTCCTCAGTTGGAACTCCACGACCTACAAGCAGCCTTAAAAAAAACATGTAAATTATTGCCAGAAAAAGAGGATTAAGGATACTCCACAAAAAACCTAACACGGAATCCTTGTATCGACCTTTTAGCTCTCTTTTTACAAGATTTAAAAGAAGATCACGATGCTGTACAATTTTTGCAGTAAAAATCATAATTTTTCTTTGCTTGTTGTTAGATTTAATGACGCTTATTCCGAATGCTAACAGCATATATAGAGTAAAAAAATATAAAAGCTACAGCGCTATCAATTAATAGTTGCGTGACTGTACGCTGTCATTTTTAGCATATACGGTGGCAAAGTGTTCGATGCAAAACTTGTCAATAAAACGGGCAAGGTCACACCGTCAATCAGTGCCGGTCAACGAATCGGATTCGAGATCAATTTTCCAGACAATTCGGCGGGAAATCTCTGGACGGGATTTCTCGTCGAGACCTGGACGGGGGCGATCCCCGCAAAGCCGTGAAACATGGTTGAGAGGAGATCATGAAGATACGACTATTGCTTCCCTTGAGCCTGATGCTGGCCTTACTGGCCTGGGCGGCCCTCTCTTGGCCTTTGCCGCTCCATGTGACTTCCGCGGTGACCGTTTCCTCCCACGGCGGAGACGGTGATATCCAGCCCATGATGCCCAGTGACGCATTGCAGTTGCTCTACTACTACCAACTGGTCAAGGAATGGGTCACTGGAGCCACGCCGATATTCTACAACCTCTATGAGTTCAATGTCGGGAACGACGAGGAGCGTTACTTCCCAGGCGGATACTATCTGCCCTTCTCGCTGATTTACGCCCTGGGGGCTTCTTTGTTGGGACAGGCCTTCGGGATGAATCTGGCGGTAATTGTTTCACTATGGTTCACCGTCCTGGGGACTTGGCTGCTGGTACGCCGCTACGTGGAGGACGAATGGATCGCGGCGCTATTCGGAGTCTTCGCCATCGTGCTCCCGTACCGCTGGATCACCCAGTTCGACGCCAGCCCCACCGGCTTTGCCATGATGTGGGTTCCGTTCATTTTCCTGGGATTGGACAAAGCCGTCCGGGACGGCAGTATCCGAGGCGGTTTGCTCAGCGCCGCGACACTCATGCTGGCTTACGTTGGCGACGTACACGTCTTTTTCTTTAGCGTTCTAGCCACGCCCGCCTGGTGCTTGCTGGCTCTGACCATGAAATCGTCCATTCCGGGGAGATGGTCGCACCGTTTCCTGACACTGTTCAAAGCATTGCTACCCGTGGCGGTTGGGGCGGTGCTGGTCGTCTTCGTGGTTCGGTTCCAGTCGGCGATGCTGGAAGAAACGCATATGGCCGGAGGGAGAAGCCTCGGCGAGGTAAGGCTGTTTTCTCCAACCAAGGATGGTTTTTTCGAGTGGAAACCGAGTACTGCCTCCGCCCAGGTCTATCTGGGCTGGCCCTTGGCTGGCCTGTTGGCGGCTGGAGGCTTGGCAGCATTCGTGTTGGCGGCACGACGACCGCGGCATGAGTCACAAAGGCTGTTTTATTGGAGCCTGTTGATGGCAGGAGCGGCCTTGGCGGCAATTCTAGCCTTAGGCCCGCATGGATTAAGACATGGCGGCCTTTTCGGGCTCGTTCGGGAATTGATTCCGCCGTACGCCATGATCCGCCAAGCCGGAAAAATTTTCTGTCTGATGCCGACGTTCATGGCAGTGGCCGGTGCACTATCCCTAAGTGCCCTGATTCGCGTCGCACCGCTTGGTCCATGGTGGCGGACGTTTTGCCTGTGCGCATTCAGTGCCGTATTAATAATAGGATATACGGTTCTCAGTTCGCCCGTTTTGACTCGGCTTCAAGAAACTCAAGGGGCCTACTTGGCAGTGGTTGAGGACGCCCAAGCCCAGGGCATGGTGCCTCGCGCAGTGGTGGTGACCCTGTGGCCTGGAGACAGCCATTTAGCCTCGGTTTACCAACACTTCGCCTTGGCCCATCACGTGAGGCTCGTCAACGGATACAGTCCGGCCTTCTCCAGTGCCTATTTCGAGAACGTATTCCTGCGCTTTTACAATATCAACCAAGGATACCTCGAGGATGAGCAGATTGACACGTTTTTGTCCTGGGGCGTCGGCCATTTAATCCTGCATGAAGACATGTACCCGGAAAAGGTGGCACCATTTCCCGTGACCTTTGCCATCCGGGGCTTTTTGGAGCATCCCAGGCTACAATTTCTGAAACAGGATGGGGCTGTTTGGGCCTTCAGAATGCTGGAAAAGCCACGCTCGGACAGCGCTGACTCGTTGGTGCGATTCCCGTTCGTGAAGACGTGGAATGCCTTTTTATCGGCCCGACATTGGGAGATGGAGCGCTCCAGGATAGAAAACGCCGAACATGTTGAGGACTTCGCCGCCAGTGGAGGCGCTTATTTGGCTATGAACCGACCGGATGCGGTGGTGAATCTGTCACCGACCGGGGTGCCGCCTGCCCCTGAACTACGCTGGTTGATCCGGGCCAGAGGAGAGGGAGAGCTTCAGGCACAGGTCCATGAAAACGACGAGACAATGTTCATTCAAACTGTGGCGGTGCAATCATCCGACTGGGTATGGATTCCGATTTACGCTCCGGTCTCGTCATATGCGGAAATTGGCCTTCGCCTGGAGCATGTTGCGGGCGCGGTGAACCTTGACTCTGCCTTGTTGACTGCTGGAAAGTGGCTGTTTCTGAAGCCGGGAGAGTCCCTTAAGATACCCGCGCCCAGTTTTTTCCATGCCGGATTCACTGACCTAGGATCGGGGCACTTGGTTTTCCGCCGCGAGTACGAGCCGCGGCGGGTTATTTTCTATGGGCCTAAAATGCCTTTTGCACCAGGAGAATACGATGTGCGCTTTTCCTTTGATTCTTCGGCTGACGAAGGCGTTGTACTCGGCATGCTGCATGTGGAAACGGATTGGAACGCGAAACAGGGCCCGGTCTACCCTGTGGTCGCCGGTCGACCTCTATACGTTCATCTGGACGTGACGAACAACCTCCCCGTTAATCTCTTGTTCGACTACTTCGGCAACGCGGACATGACCGTGGACCATGTCGAATTTACCCGGAAGCGGTAGGTCTGGGTTAAACGCCACAGGAAAAGGATCACCCATGCGGCTGCTGTTTTTGAGCGACCACCTTGGATACGCCGACGGTATAACAACTGGTGCGACGACGTATTTCCTGACGGTGCTGCCTGAACTCACAGCCCAGGGAATCGATGTCCAGGCCTGTTTTTTGCGGGAACGGCACTCCGTGGCCGAGGCTCTCGAAAACAAGGGCGTCCAGCCGGTTTTCCTGAACCGCGGCAAATGGGACCCCTGTGCTCTGTTCGACCTGCTGCGGATGATCAACCGGGATCAAAGCGATATCGTACATGCTGCCGGAATGAAGGGGATTCTTCTGGGCCGGGCGGCCGGACGCATCCGCGGACGCAAGGTCATTACCCACCTGCACGATACCAGCATACCCGGGACCATGTTTCGACTGCTCCACCAAGCCATGGCCGAATGGACGGACCGGTGCCTGGTGATATCGGAAGCCGTGGGCAAGCTGGCGCGGGAGCGGTTCGGTATTTCCCCGGATCGGGTGACGGTGCTCTACAACGGGATCGATCTGGAAAAATACCGAAATACCGCCTCGGACGCACGGGAGCGCATCCGCATGGAGTTCAGACTGCCGACAACCGCTCCGGTGCTGGCCGTCATCGGCCGCCTTTCACCGGAAAAGGGGCAGGCGTTTTTTCTACCCTGGCTGCCGGAACTGTTGCGAACGCATCCCGAGGCCCAGGTCCTGATCGTCGGTGAAGGACCCACCAAAGCGGAATGCGAGGCCATTCTGAACAAGAGCGGCACATCGGCGTCCGTGCGGTTCACGGGACAGCGGTCGGACATCCCGGACATCCTGGCGGCCGTGGACGTGTTGGTGATTCCGTCCTTGATGGAGGGGCTGTCCTTCTGCGCCCTGGAGGCCATGGCCGCCGGGCGACCGGTGGCCGCGTTCCGGGTCGGCGGCATACCGGAGCTGATCAGCCATGACCGGACCGGAGTCCTGGCACCGGAGCGGGACGGTGCGGCCCTGGTGAGCCAAATCCGGCGTCTTCTGGATGACGAGGGTTTGCGATCATCCGTTGTCGCGGAGGCGCGGACGTTCGTCCAGCGCTTTTCAATCCAGTCTCATGTTCAGGACTTGATCGCCGTCTACGGACAGGTCTTGAAGTCCGCGCACCGAGGCCGATGACATGCTGCGCCGCCTTCGTTCCACCTGGGAAAAAAACTGGCCGGAAATCCGCTGCGCCGCCACGGGATCGGTCCCGGATTTCGTCCTGGCTCGCGTCCCCAAGCAGAGAACGGATGCGGTCCCGGTTTTCTGCTATCACGACGTGGTCGGCCCGGAGCTGCGTCAAGACCTCGAATATCTCCGTCAAAACGGCTACGCGACACTGATCGCCGACGAACTTGTCGCGTTTCTGCGCGGAGAATTCAGCCTCAGCGGTCCCAGCGTGGTGCTCACGTTTGACGACTGCTCGCGCAGCTTGTTCCAGGTCGCCCTGCCCCTCCTGGAGCGTCACGGCTGTCGCGCCGTGGCCTTTGCCGCGCCCAAATTTCACGATCTGGCCGAAGAGGTCGTGGGCGATGAACACCGGCCTTGCACCTGGAAGGAGTTGCGGGTGATGCGGCGTTCCGGATTCGTGGACGTCCAGTCGCACAGCCTGGAGCATCGGTATTTTCCGCGCTGGCCGGAGCCGGTGCCTCTGTGTGGAGCGGATGCGCGGATGAACGAGACCGTGGCTCGCGGACCCGCGCGGAACATGGACGAGGATTTACGCCTGGCCAGGGAAATCCTGGAAGCGCGGCTGGGCAGCGGGGTCAGACACCTGGCCTTCCCCATGTACGATGGGACCGGAGAAGCGCTCAGAATCGGACGAGAGGTCGGGTATCAATCCTTCTGGTGGGGCGTCCTGCCGGGCCGACCGACCAATTGTCCGGCGCTTTCCACCGGCAACCGGATGAATGATCCCACGGATCACATCGTGCGGATCAGTGCCGAGTTCCTGCGCAGACTGCCTGGAGAGGGACGAATTTCGTTGGGGAGCATTCTGCGCGCCCGGTACGGACGGACGTTTCAGCGCTGGATGGGTCGCCCGACTTTCCCACCCACCAATCCTCCGCGAAGATAGAAATAGAGTCCGGGCAGGCTTGCGACACGGACAACGACGTGCTCCAGGATGGAAATGGCCAGGGCGGCAGGGCCGCCAACGCCGATGCCGCGAAGAAAGAAAAAATACGCCCCTTCCTGGAGACCCAGCCCACCGATGGAAATGGGCAGCATCAGGGCCACCCAGACCAACGGAAGGACCATCGCCAGGAGGAATGGATCGACGGAAATGCCCAGGGCCACGGCCTGTGTATAAACGATAATGATGCGCAGAACGATCATCAGCCCAAAGATGGCAACGTTGGTGATGAGCGCCCGTTTATGATCCTGGTAAGCCAGAAGGCTGGTATAGAACTCCTTGAGTTTGCCGGTGATCTTCTCCCCGACGGTTCGGCGCAGCAAAGGCGCGACCCACTTGTTCAAGGTGGGGAGCGCAAGAATCAGGACCACGCCGGTAACACCGAGAAACAGGATGGGAAAGACAACGGCCATGGGCCAGGGCAGATACTCGCCGGCGGCCACAAGAGCAACGACTGCCCCCAGGAAGAGGTGGATGAAGACGGAAATGGCCCGGTCCGCCGCCGAAGCGGCCACGGCCTGCACCGGCTTGGTGCTGCACTTGGAAATGGCCACCATGCGCAGGACGTCGACACCGACGGAAGACGGCAAAAACAAGCCGAAACAGCCGGAAGTCATCTGGATGCGGAACAGTTGCCACAGGGTGAGGTCACTGCCGTGGGCGATGAGCAGAACCTGCCATTTCCAGGTGCTCAGCAGGCGCTCCCCAAGTACCAGGAGCAGCAATACGGCGAACATCTCCCAGCGCAAACCGACCATCAACCGGGCCATTTCGGAAAGATCGATGGTGTAGGCCAAGGCCGCCAGGAGGCCCAGACTTAACGCAACCCGGAAAAAGAGTTTCAGATGATCCCGATAAGGACTGTTCAAAATGCCGTCCGTTGTGAATGGGAGATGTGACGGGACATCCGTGCCTCAACTCTGAACATCGTAATACAGGGGCAAAAGAAAATCGTGCCCTTCCAAGGAAATCTTCTCGCCTTCCAGCTCGGGCCGGTCATCGAAAAACTCCAGACGGAGCTGGAAAACATCGCCTTGCCGCCGGGGGGCGGTTTCCAGGACCCGGCCATCCATGATCACCCAATGGGCGATGAGGATCTCCTGTCCGTGCGCCTCCCCTTCCAGAACCTCCTCCACGGCATAACGGTTCACCAGCAAGGCCCGTTGATAGGGCGCGACCGCCTCCACCGTAGGCACGGGCAGCGCTTCCAGGAGTCGAACCCGGGCAACCAACACCTCGGCAGGAGCTCGATCCGCGACGCGGGCTTGGGCTTCCGAGTAACGCTGGGCCGCTTTCTCCGGGGTCAAGACCTGATTGTAAATGGCCACGCCTTCCAGTTGTCCGGCCCAGAACCGCCCTCCCCTCCACTCGTCTCCGAACAACAGATGTTGCGGCGACCATGTGCCGAATCCGCCATGAACGGCATCAGAGGAAAAGACATGTTGGCCGTCGGCATACGCGGTTACCAGTCCGTCCGCGTAGGTCACGACGACGTGGGTCGGTTCTCCGGCAGTCAGCGGCAGCAAATCCAACTCCGGCGGAACGGCGTTGGGTCCGGTCCGTTCCGTGCGGAGCCGCAGGACCAGCCGGTCTCCGGATTGGCCGAGGGTGACGTTGCGAGCACTTGGTCCCGAGGAAAAGGTGATGATCCTCGCCGGTCCGGACTGGTCCGGCAAGGACGGCGTGATAACGGCCTCAATGGTCAGTTGATTGGTATTCCGAAGGGCTGAGAGAATGTCGTCTGTCTGCTCCAGGATAAAGTGCCCTCCCCGGGACGTGTCCATGGCGAAATACCTGGTCAGCCTGGCCGTGCCGCGCGGTTCGAGGTGGGCGTCGCGGTACCGGTTGCTTTTGGAGTCGAGGACGCTGGAACGAGCGGCGTTCTCCCACCAAAAGACAAGGCCGTTGTCTGGAGCTGGCGAGGATGCGGCAGCGCTGTGCTCTGAGATATTGGTTCGAGCCGGAGCATCTGTTGGAGCTTCAGTTGGAGCATCAATTGGAGCATCTGTTGATTCGGCTCCGGCGGCCCAGGCCTGGATCATCTCCAGGCCGGAGGCCACCCAGACGTCCGGGTAGTAGTCCGTCAAGGTATCGTCAGTCAGACGGTGCCAAGCCTCCACGGTAGTGAAATCCTCGCTGAAGCGGCCGATATGCAGGGAAACCTCCGGCCCGCCGGTACGAATCCGGTTGCCGCCGCCCCCGCTGATATACGGCCCGGTGACCACCAGAAACCGGGGATGGTTGGACCAGCGCGGATGATAGACCTCGTAGCCGTCGATGCCGGGAGCGGTGTTGATGGGCATCTGCCAGCGGAGTTCTGTGCCGTATCGCTGCATGGTCAGGTTGCGGTGCGATCCGTCGAAGACCCAGAACAGGTACTGGTCGTCCGGTGAGATGGACGGCCAGCAGCCTTGGGCCAGCCTGTCCCAGGTCCCCTCGGTCAGTCGCGCCACACCGGCGTGGGGCCAGGGAAAGGTGCCTCCGGCCATCTTGCCGTCGATGGAAAGCTGAACCTGGTCCTCGGTCACCGGGGTCTGGTCCCAGACAAGATCCCGGACTCCGGGATCATCCAGGCGGACCCGCTCCATGCGTTGCCTGGTAGGGGCCCGGTTCCCATCCTGTCCGATTCCGACGTACAGCCATTCGTGACCGGTAAAGGGGTCCATCCACACGGCCAAGCCCGTGCCGGAAGTCACTTCGCGCAGCCCTGAGCCGTCCCAGTTGACGATCATCACGACGTCCCGGGTACGATCGGTATAAACCACCCGATCGCCGCGCGGGGTGATGTACGGCTTGGCGAAATTAGCCGGCCCATCCAGGATAACCCGCTGACCATGGCCGTCCCGTGAATCGAAACCCATCAGGCGCAGGTTGTCGCCCTGGGCCCCAGGGTTCCCACCTTGGCCGAGATCCTGAACCCAGACGACCCGTGTGTGGGCGCCGGTCAAATCCTCGATCCGGTCAATACGTGCATCCGAGGTACTGTTCGCATTGGCAGACTGGTCCTCCCGTGTACAGCCGAAGGACACGACAAGTATCAGAATCAGTAACCCGACAATGGTCGATGGCATTGTGAAAGAAATGTATTTGGTCATGGTGCGAAACCCTCCTTGGATGACACAGGAGTATGCCCCAGGAACGGAGAGTCAATGCCGAAACAACTCAAGCCTTCAACCAGCCCTGCTCCGCATACCAGCGAGCCGTTTCCAGAATGCCGTCCTTATTGGCGTGTCGAGGCACATAGCCGAGCATGGTTTTAATCTTGGTCACGTCGAAATGTCTGTCCTTGGAGTAGAAAGCCACCCGGCGGCGGTACAGCGGGGGCTCTATGCCCAGGGGGCGGCAGATGCGCTCGCAAATGTCCGCGGCAAGGAAAAAGGGGCTGATGGGCAGGCGAACAACTCTCAGCTTTCTGCCGAAATGTTCAGCGACGATCCTGGCGATATCCGCCACGGCGATGGGTTCTTCGGCCCCGGCAATGAAGGCCTGGCCCAGTGCGTCCGGATGGGTGGCCGAGACCAGGGACACGTTGGTCAGGTCATCCACATGCACCAGATGGTACATGCACTTGCCCTTACCCAGGAGAAGAAACACGGGCTTGAGGGCCATCCGGAACAGCTTGAGCAAGCGGCGGTCGCCGGGGCCGTAAATGGCCGCGGGCCTGATCACCGTATACGGCAGTTTATGCTCCGCGGCATGGGCCCGGAGCCACAGTTCGGCCTCCAGCTTGGTCTGCTGGTACTCGTCGTCCGGATCGAACGGAGCGTCCTCGGTGGCTGGAGGTTCGGCAATATGCCCATGGACACCGATGGTGGAAAAATGGACAAAGCGCTTGAAATGCGGATTTTTTAGAGCCTCGCGGGCCAGGACTTGGGTGGACCCGACATGGACGTTCCAATAATCCTGGTATGAGCTGCGGGCCTGTCGAAAAGCGGCCGCGACATGAAAGACATACTCTTGCCCGGCCATGGCCTGGGCGATGATCCGTTCATCGAACACCTCGCCCCTGAACCACGAAACGTCCAAATCCTTGAGCGGTTCCAGATTGGAACTGCTCCTGGCCACCGCGCTGACCTTCGCGCCAGCCTCGACCAGCTTGCGAGTGAGCACGATCCCGGTAAACCCCGTCGCACCGGTGACGAGAACCGGGGTACCCGGTGGTATTTGACAAATGTTGTCCATGAACAATCTCATTCTTCGTTTCTTCAGTGGTGGCAAACGGCAACACTCTTCAGTTAAAAAAACAATCGCCGCATTTCAAGATGGATTACAATGACATTTCAAATTCAGAGCTTCTTGGCCTCAATGAAAATATACCCGCTTTCATCAGCAGGAAGCAGCGCCCGGGTCGACTCGAAACGCTTGCGAAACAGATGCTCGTAACACGCCGCGACGCGATTGCGCCAGGTTGGATACGAAATGTATCGCAGCACCCCGTTGACGCGCAGTGGGGTCCAGGCCAGAAAGCTCCAGAACGGTGTATCGGCCAGGGAGAGAAACCCGTGGCATTGACGAATGACGAATCCCCCCCGGACGAGTTGCGACTGCCACTCCTTGGGGCTGAACATGTGGGTCTGCATCATCCGGGTGTTCATGGAATCGGCGTAGCGGCGGGCCAGACAGTCCGATCCGGCGCGTCGGAAAAGACGCGTCAGCCAATAATGTTGGTCGTAACGATCCGTGCAGACCGAGGCGTAGAAGGTTCCTCCCGGCCGCAGGACGCGATGGAACTCGGCGATGGCCTCGTCCAGTCCAGGATGAACGGCGAACAGGCTGGCGTTGGCCGTGACGGTCTGGAAGGAATCGTCCGGGAACGGCAGGCTGGTGGCGCTCCCGTGGAGCATTTCTCGATACAGGGATAGGGCCTCGGGTCCGGCCGCGTCCAGAGCGCCTTTGAGCAATTCGATGCCCACCAGGTGATCAGGCCTGCCGAACGCATCGCTCAACAAAACGCCGAACCCGCCGTCACTGCATCCCACGTCCAGCACGGGGGAGGCGAGTTCCACGCTGGCCGCTTGATAGGCGCGCAACTGCAGGGCATTAAAAAAAGCCGCCATGGGCTTGAACCAGTAGCGGCGGCAGGAAAGCGTCAGCATATCCGTCTGATGGGCGGTAATGTGCATGGCAAAAAGCTCGCTGGTTGTTTTAGACAGGAAGCGACGCACGCTGCCGGGTGGATTGGCGGGCTAATACGTTTTTCCGAGCATGCGCCGAACTTTATAGCCCATGAGATCCCAAAGGTATCCCAAAAAGCCGATCTCGCCGCTACTCATCTTCAGGCGGAAAATGTGCGTATATCCTTTGAACGCCCGGTAGATCACGTTGAAAGCGATATTCCCGGGCCAGCGAATCAGCTTGCGGGACAGGTTCATCAGGAAGGGAAATTCGATGACCAGGGCGAAAAACTTGTGCAGGTTCTCGAACTCTCGTTTCGTCATCCCTGTGTTGATGGGCGATTCCACCTGATAGGACGCGTGCTGTTGATGCGCCGGGTCGAGATAGCCCTTTTCGATGCAATAGGCGTGCATCTCCGTACGAGGGTAGGGCTGAAAAATGGAGACCCAGGCATAGGAAGGTTTGACCAGAATATTCAGTTGAATGGTCTCGTAGGCATTTTCAAGGGTCTCGTCCGGCAAGCCGACCATGTTCTGGGTCATGATGGAGATGCCGTACTTGTGGAACAGGCGGGCCGCGTTGAGGATCTGCCCGTCGGTCATGTTCCGCTTGAGCACGTTCTTGCGGATCGTCTCGTTGCCGCTTTCCACGCCCATGGCGATGGTGATGCAGTTGGCCTCGCTCAAGTACCGGACCACTTCTTCGGTCACCAGATTGGCCCGGACATAACAGATCATGGGCAGGCCGATCCGGGCCTTGTAGGCCGCGGAGAACTCTTTGAGCCATCCCTTGTTCATGATGAACAGGTCGTCATGGAAGTAGACGATTTTCAAGGGATAGTTGTCCCGGACATGTTCCACTTCGCGGATCACGTTTTCCACGCTGCGCAGCCGGCAGTACTTCCCCGGCCCGGCCTCTTCCTTGTACAGCCGTTTGAGCATGTGGTTGAAGCAGTAGGTGCAGTCGTAGGGGCATCCGCGACTGGAGAGAAAGTGTTTCGTGCTGCTGTTGGCGTAGGCGTAGTACTTCAAAAAGGAGTCCCGGTCCGGATAAGGTAGCGAGTCCAAGTCCTGAATCAGCGGACGCATTGGGTTCTTGACCACCTGGCCGCCCTTCTTGACCCACAGGTTGCGGATTCCGGAGTAGTCCTCGCCCTTCTGAAGGCAGTCCAGCAGATCCACGATGGCCTCGTCCCCCTCGCCCCGACAGATTATGTCCACCTCGGGTTTCTCGATGATTTCGGGAAAGAAGGTCGGATGCGGGCCGCCGACGATGGACAGAAAGGAAACGTGCTTGCGCAGCCGTCGGATCAGTTCGAGGTAATAGTCTTCCGAGCCGCTGGTCAGCGAAAAGCCGATCACGTCCGGCCGGTATTCCTTGACCGCCTTGAACAGGTCCTTTTCCAGGTTGGTCAGCATCAGGTCCGCTTCGTGGCCGCCCTGTTTCACGCTGGCGATCAAACACATGATGCCCATGGGATCGGTGATGTCCAGGGACGCCGTGCGGTAAATGAACAAGCATTTCATATCAAACACCCGTTGAGCGACGTAACGCGGTTCCAGTGTGACGACCACGGCGCGAGGAAGCACCCCGGTGAACAGGGACCGCGATGTCCGCGATCTTAAAGGTTGATCCGGTTCGGACCGGGAAGAAAATAAATCGGTGCGTTAATGTTCACGGCCTTCCGCCAAGCCTGCACGGCGGCCGATACACCCTGGAAGTTGGTCATGATTTTAAGGAAATAGGCTCAAGAACCCGACGGAGCAGTCGGAAGCGAAAATGGGCCAAAAGCAGAAAGCCCGCGATAATCGCCAATTCAGTGCCGATGGTTATCAGGTGGTGCAGGGAGAAAAGGCCATCGGAATGCCGTACTCCGTAGAATATAGCCACGGGCGCGGAAAAGCGCTCGTCCGTGAACGGCCACAGCAGTTTCACCCCGGGCCCGTGGGTCGCGGCGTCCATGACCAGGTGCAGGCCGTAGGAAACCAAAGCCAACGAAGCTATACGCCGATAGCTCCACCAGTCAAGAAACCGCCTGAAAAACAACCAAAAAACTCCTGACGTGAGCAGGCAGGCGACGACCCCGAAAAACAAACTGTGGGTGATCTGATTATGATAAAGAGCCATGTTTCCGGCAAGGAATCCGGGGATGGCGTCCATGTCCGGCGCAAGGGAAAAGAAAAGAGAAGATCCCCAGATCCATCGCCGGGAGAACGGATCGCCGACATTGCGAGTGCAAACGGAGGCGACGGCCGCTCCGGCGGCAAGGTGGGCGAGGGGTGAAGGCATGATCCAGCGTTTCCGGGAAACGACCGCCGTGAATCTTGTATTCTGATTCGTTTTCTGGCATGTCGTTCTGCTTTGCGCGGCGAAACAAGTGCGCCGGTATGCACCGCGAAGACGGAAGGCGACGTAACGGCGCTTTGCGGCGGTCTGAGTCACGGCTCCTTACCCGAAGCGAACGCTCCAGGCAACCCGCCCCAAGGTGCCCGGAAGCACTCCCTGAATCTCCATTTGGTTCATCAATTCGTATCATGTCCGCCCTCCACCGCCTCGCCACGAGCGAAGCTTAGGAAAGACACCTCTGCGGCATGAACAACCACAAAAAAGAATGACCAACCCAACTCCCCAGACTCCTCCCGTCCGGCCCACCCTGGCGGCCCAGCTCAACGACGCGTCTTCCTCCCCCCTGCGCTGCTACGCCAGAAAGGTTCTCGGCGACGCGGGTCCGTTGTCCCTGGCCTATTACGAACTCGTCAACCTGCTGTTTTGCAACATGCCATCCAGCCTGGGTTTTTTCCTGCGCCGAACGTTTTACCGCCGCTTGTTTCGATCCGTCGGCCGCGGCCTGATCATCGGGCGTGGCGTGAGTATTCGCCACCCCGGTAAAATTACCCTGGGCCACAGGGTCGCCGTGGACGACAACGCCCTGCTGGACGCATCCGGTTTGGATAGCGAAGGAATCTTCATTGGTGACGAGGTGATCGTTTCCCGCAACTGCATGGTCCAGGCCAAGATCGGCTCCACCACCATTGGTTCGCGCACGGAAATTGGTGCCAACACGATCATTTCATCCATCTCCAGGGTTGAAATGGGAAAATTCGGTCTGATCGGCCCGCATTGCCTCATCGGCGGAGGAAACTACAAAACAGACAGAACGGACATTCCGATGATGGATCTGGGCTGGGCGTCGCGGGGGCCCGTAAAGGTGGGAGACGACGTCTGGATGGGAGCGGGGGTGGTCATTCCGGATGGGGTCCGCGTTGGCACTGGCTGCGTCATCGGCGCCGGGGCCGTGGTTTCCAAGGACCTGCCCGACTATGCCGTGGCCATGGGAGTCCCGGCCAGGATCGTCCGCTACCGCCCCAAACCGGGACACCAGGAGTGATCTCCATCATTTCCTTCACGTTTGACATCCTTGAACCGTCAAAGCTTTCCTCATGCATGCATTTTCCAAAAAACTGTTGTTGAGCCTGGTCACCTTTTTGATCGCCGTCTGCGTGATGGAAATCGCCCTGCGGCTTATCTGGAAGAACCCCTACCAGAAGACCTATACTGCGGAGGTGGTCGACCTGAGACTGCTGACGCCCCTGCTTGATCGGACGTTGAATCGGGCATGGCTTGATCCCGACGATCCCTTTGTGGACTTCCGGACTGACGAGCGCGGCTACATCCTCCCCGTGGACCAGTTTACCGCCCCTGACGTCACCATCGCCTTTCTCGGCGGCTCCACCACGGAATGCCGGTACGTCCGTCCCGAACTGCGCTTTCCGGCGCTGGTTTCCAACGTGCTGCAAGAACAAGGCATATCCGCGAACATCCTGAACGCCTCCCGTTCCGGGAACACGTCCCATGACAGCATCAACAACTATTTCAACCACGTCGTGCAGGACAAGCCGGAAATCGTGGTGCTGATGCACGCCATCAACGATCATGGGCTGCTGGCCAAGGACCCGAACTACGCCACCCGAAGCGGCGAAGTGGTCACCACACCCAGACAAGCCAAGTGGCTCCTGCTGAACTTGAGCACCAGGTCGCATATTTTCGGTTTGCTGCGCGAAGTCGAATATTGGCTGGTCCCGCGACACCGGCAGGTGGGCATGGTCACCTCTTCCGCCGGGGCATCGGTGGATACGGAACCGTTCGCCGACAGGCTGAAGGTCTTCGTGACCATGGTTCAAAGCTTCGGTGCCCAGCCGGTCCTGATGACCCAGCCCCTGGCCGAGGCGACCACCGAGTTGACTCCCGACTGGGCGGACAGTCTCAACCAGAAACGGTTTAACGAGGTCATCCGTACCGTTGCCGAGTCCATGAATGTTCCGCTCGTGGACTTGGAACGACGCCTTGAGGAGCACGCCGATTATACCGCCAATCCATTGACCTACCTGTACGACGGTATCCATGCTTCCGACACGGGCTCTCGGTTCTATGCCCGTGAAATCGCAACCATCCTCACTCCGCTCATCCGGGAGATGAGCCACAAGGCCCACCATGACCAATGACACCCGACACGACCCGGCACGGCACGGCGCGGCGTGCAAAACCGCTGACCCCAACGCCCCGGCAAGTCACCGCCGGGTCCGCGTCCTGATTCAAATTCTGATCATGACCCTGGCCGGAACCATCGTCTATTTTCTCTTCGGCCATCGGATCATCGCCGGGATCATCTGGTTTCTGGCCTGTCTCCTGCTGTTCGGATTCCTGTTTTCTCCGACCATCGTCAACGGCTTCGAGCGCTTCGGGGCCTGGCTGGGTCAGTTCGTCGGCACCGCCCTGACGTATATCCTCTTGGTACCCATGTTTTACATCGTTTTTACCTTCGGACGCCTGGTGATCACGTTCCTGGGGCGCGACCCCCTCCAGCGCAAATGGAAACCCGAGGCCGAAAGCTATTGGGAAGACCGGAAGGCCCCCTTCGACGCAACCCACTTCAAGAGGCAATACTAATGGCTGCGATTCTCGGCATCAGCGCCTTTTACCACGATTCCGCCGCGGCCCTGATTCGGGACGGCGAGATCATCGCCGCGGCTCAGGAAGAGCGCTTCACCCGGATCAAGCATGACTCTGATTTTCCGTTCAACGCGGTCAAGTACTGCCTGGAAGAGGCAGGTATTCGAGGCTGCGGTCTGGACGGGGTGGCGTTTTACGACAAACCCGTGACCAAATTTTCGCGTATTTTGGAGACCTACTTCGGCGTCGCGCCCAAGGGCGTCCAATCCTTCGTGATGGCCATTCCATTGTGGCTGAAGCAAAAGCTCTGGATCCCCATGCAGATCGAGTCCGCGTTAAAGCGCCTGGGCTGCGACTGTCAGAATATCTTCTTTCCGGAACACCACGAATCCCACGCGGCCAGCGCTTTTTTCCCGTCGCCCTATGAAGAGGCCGCCGTGCTCACCCTGGACGGGGTGGGCGAGTGGGCCACCAGCACCATTGGCAAGGGCAGCGGCAACCGGCTCGAAATTCTCAAGGAACTCAGCTTCCCTCACTCCCTGGGGCTGCTCTACTCGGCCTTCACCTACTACACCGGGTTCAAGGTCAACTCCGGGGAGTACAAGCTGATGGGTCTGGCTCCCTACGGGGAGCCGGTCTATCGGGACAAAATTCTGGACAACCTGCTGGATCTCAAGGAAGACGGCTCCTTTCGCCTGAATCTGGACTACTTCGGCTACCTGGACGGCCTGACCATGACCAACAAGCGCTTCGACGTCCTGTTCGGCGGCCCGCCGCGCAGTCCGGAAAGCGAGATCACCAAGCGGGAAATGGACCTGGCCAGCTCCATCCAGATGGTCACCGAGGAGATCGTCCTGCGCATGGCCCGGTACGCCCGGGAGGCGACGGGATGCAAGTACGCCTGCATGGCCGGGGGAGTGGCCCTGAACTGCGTGGCCAACGGCAGATTGCTGCGGGAAGGGATTTTCGAGGACATCTGGATTCAGCCGGCCGCCGGCGACGCGGGGGGGGCCCTGGGCGCGGCCCTGGCCGTCTGGCACATGGGCCAAAACGGGAAGCGCCGGGTGATGCCCGGCAGGGACGCCATGCGCGGCTCGTATTTCGGCCCGTCGTTCCCTGACCCGGTGGTCGAAAAATTCCTCGCCGACAACGGCTATCCCGCGGAACACGTTCCGGACCCGGAGCAACGGGCCAAGCGGATCGCTGAGCTGGTCGCCGATGAAAACGTCGTCGGCCTGCTCCAAGGTCGAATGGAGTTCGGCCCGCGGGCCCTGGGCAACCGCTCCATCATCGGCGACGCCCGCTCTCCCAAAATGCAATCCATCATGAACCTGAAAATCAAGTACCGGGAGTCCTTCCGCCCCTTCGCCCCGTCCTGTCTGGAAGAGCGGGTCAGCGACTTTTTCGAGCTGGATCGCCCCTCGCCGTACATGCTCCTGGTGGCCCAGGTCCAGAAGCACCGTCAGGTCCAGACACCCAAGGAAACGACCCTGAACCTGCACGACCAGATCAACCAGACCCGCTCCGACGTTCCGGCCATCACCCATGTGGACCACTCGGCACGGGTCCAGACCGTGAACAAGGAGACCAACCCGGCCTACCACGCCATCATCAAGGCCTTCGAGGATCTGACCGGATACGGGATCATCATCAACACCTCGTTCAATGTCCGAGGCGAACCCATCGTCTGCACCCCGGAGGACGCCTACCGCTGCTTCATGCGCACGGAAATGGACTATCTCGTGCTGGAATCCTACATCCTGAGCAAAAAGGACCAGCCTGAATGGAAGGAAACCGACGATTGGCGCAAGGACTACGTACTGGATTAACGGACGTTTTGTCGCGTCAATTGCCCCGAATAATCACACATTTTAATTGAATACAGAAGGACGTCCCCCGATGATATTTCTCAAACATCTACTCAATCTTTTACGAGAATTTTTCGGATTCGCCATGCAGCACAAAAAATGGTGGATTATCCCCCTGATTCTCGTCTTCCTGGCCATGGGCCTGCTGATCGTTGTCGGCCAGTCCACGGCTCCGTTTATCTACACATTGTTTTAATCGACCACGATCCTACCTGAACAGGTTATTTTCCCTGAAGCAAAGCCGGTGGCGGATCTCGATCCGCCACCGACATTTGAACAACGGAATGGGATAAAAAACGTGAAATCTCCAAAATTGTGGCTTGGACTCCTGACCATTCTTATGCTGAGCCTCGGACTATGGTTTATCGAGTGGTCGGCCAAGGGAATGATGACCCCTACCCATGAGACGGGGCGGCGCATTCTGTTAGGTGAGGAGGATCAGTATCTGACGCGGTTGCAGAACACCATCGGCCAACCCTACCTGCTGTACATCAGCGCACCGAACTACACGCACCCTCGCCACGGTCCCCAACACAACGCCGATGGGTATCGCGGCAAATTGACGCCCATGGAAAAACGCGACGGGGTGCTTCGCATCGTATGCCTCGGAGGGTCCACGACGTACGGCTGGAGCGTCGACCGCCCGGAACAGGCCTATCCGGCCCAGTTGGAGAAACTGTTGCGTGCGAATCTCCCCGCGGACTATACAGACGTGGAAGTGATCAACGGAGGCCTTCCGTGGGGGACGTCCGCCGAGATACTGACCCACTACCACTTCAAATATCATTACTATCAGCCCGACGTCGTCGTCATCAACTCAGGCGGCAACGACGCCAACGGCTACACCTACCCTTACTACCATCCAGACAACAGCAACTGGCGCCAACCCATGCGAAATTTGCGCCCTTTGCCGGAAGGATGGCGCTGGATGGCCCGCTCAAGGTTTACCAGCTACATCATTTTGAACGTCTTCTATCGAGATCTGATCGCCGGAGGCCAGTTCCATATCGATGGAGGGGCCATACCCCACGCCCCATGGTTTCGGATCAACGGCGAACTTGTCGCCGAGCCGCGAGAAATTCCGCTGGAAAGATTGTCCTTCGCCCATAACATTGAAACACTCATTCATGAACTGCAAAGAGACGACGTCAAGACGCTGCTTGTCCCTTTTCGTGCAGCGCCAGGCGCATACGAAAGGCAGGAAAAACATTTTGAACTTGCTCAAATTCTGCGCCACGAAGAAATCCTCAAGGATTTCTCCATGAGATATTCCACCGGCTTTGCCCCTTTCCCTGCTGAAGTCGTCTCTCCCGGTAACTGGACCGACCATTGTCACCTGAACGCCCCCGGAGAACGGGAGAAAGCGGAACATATCGCACATTATGTATTGACTTTACTTTGACAGCAGGGTTGTAACTATTCAGCTCACCCGAGTAAAACGGACTGGATACCCGCCTTCGCGGGTATAACTGACTCGGAGAGGGCATTGGAAAAACAAGTCATTCCCGCGAAGGCCGGAATCCAGGTCATGCTTGCCTCAAGTTTTTGAAAAGCCACCTTTTCCCTCTCAAGCTGAGTAGTTACGCAGGGTTTATGAATGATCATCAAAACCATCATGGGTGGGTGTCATGGCGACCTCTCTCCCTCGCAACTATAACATGACCCTTTGCGACCGTCGTATTGACGTTTTGTCAAACGCATACGCAAAGCCTTTTGGTGTACACATGAAACCAATAACTGATAGCCCCTTTCACTACTAATGATAATGCGGGATCTGCAAAAGATCGCCTCTCGACGTTTTGACCTCTTGGTAATCGGCGGAGGCATCAACGGCGCATGCGTCGCCTGGGACGCGGCCATGCGCGGACTGTCCGTGGCCCTGATAGACAAGGGCGATTTCGGGGCGGCAACGTCCGCGGCCACGGGAAGGATGATTCACGGCGGGATCCGTTATCTTCAACACCTCGCCCTTGGCAGGGTCAAAGCCTCCCTGCATGAAAGAATTTTTTTTCTTCGTTCAGCACCACATCTGGTCCGTCCGGTACCGTTCCTGATTCCCACATACGGCCACGGCTTCAAGGGCAAGGAGGTTCTTGGGCTGGCCATGACCATCTACGACCTGCTTGCCTGGACCGAGGACTCCAAGAATTCCCGCACGGCATTACCCGGCCACAAGCGGCTTTCCCGCCAAGAAACCTTGGCCTTGGAGCCGCATTTGCACGCCGACGGGCTCACCGGTGCCATCCGCTTTTACGATTGTCAGATGCCCTTTCCGGAACGGCTGACCCTGGCCATCGTTCTTTCCGCGCGGCAAGAAGGGGCCGTCGTACTAAACTATGTGCAGGCCAAGGATTTACTTGTAAACGACGGACGGGTCACTGGGGTGAACGTCATGGACATCCTTACGGGCCGGCAACTGACCGTCAAGGCTGATGTCACGGTCAATGCCGCCGGCCCATGGGTCAGCTCCGTACTCAAGTCCGCGGGGTTGGCCGATACCGCTGAAAGCGCCTCCAGAATCCTTTCCAAAGGCATCCACATCATCACCCGTTCGCTGACCAACGGACATGCCCTGGCCCTGGCTACCCGCCACAAGCACTCTGGGGCATGGGTGGACCGCGGCGGACGGCACTTCTTCATCGTCCCCTGGCAGGGCCTTTCCCTGATCGGAACCACCAACAGTCCTTTTAACGGCGCTCCCGACGACGACATCGTCACCGAGGACGACATCCACGGTTTGATCGACGACGTGAATTCGGTGTATCCGTCGGCCGGACTTTGCCGCGACGATATCCGATTCTTCTATGGGGGCCTCTATCCCGACGACCCGTCCCGTCCCTCCGGGACGGGCTACCAGGGCTCCCGGGAAGATAACATCATTGATCACGGCGTCTCCCAGAAAATACAGGGCCTCATCTCGGTCATCGGCGTGAAGTACACCACGGCGCGCCTGCTGGCCCAGAAGATCGTAGACTTGGCATGCCGCAAGCTGGCGCGACCAGCCAAGCCCTGCCGCACGAAAAGCGCACCAGTGCTCGGCGGCGACATCCCGGACCTTAAGGACTTCGTCGCTCGTGAATCTAGGTGTTGGCAAGGCATGCTTCCCGAATCTCAGGTTGCGGACCTGATTCACGGCTACGGCACGAGCTATACTGAAATCCTCGATTTATACGGCCAAGACCCAGGCCTTGCCAAAGGCATCTCCCCGGAAATCCTCATCCTTAAGGCCCAAGTCATACACGCCGTGCGCCGAGAAATGGCCCAGACCCTTCAGGATATCGTCTTTCGGCGCCTGCCGCTGGCCTGCGTTGGGCGACCTGCTCCCGAAGTCCTGCGCGGTCTAGCCCGAATCATGGCCGAGGAACTGGGGTGGGACGACGCCAGAATAGAAACGGAAGTCCTCGCGGTGGATGCACGTTATCTGGCCATATGAGTCCCAGGCCCCCGAACCTGCCCATGAAAATCCTGCATATCGCACCGACGCCTTTTTTCTCCGATCGCGGCTGCCATATCCGCATCCACGATCAGATCGCCGCATTGCAGCGCCAAGGCCACGACATACTTCTGACGACCTATCATCACGGA
This sequence comes from Desulfonatronum zhilinae, assembly GCF_900182865.1. Classification (NCBI taxonomy): domain Bacteria; kingdom Pseudomonadati; phylum Thermodesulfobacteriota; class Desulfovibrionia; order Desulfovibrionales; family Desulfonatronaceae; genus Desulfonatronum; species Desulfonatronum zhilinae. The sequence goes on along the minus strand of NZ_FXUJ01000001.1, from coordinate 111,673 downwards.
CGGGATGTTCCGGGCATCACGACCCGGCGAAGCTTGCGCGTGCCCTGGTATTCCAAGGTTGATGCGGGTTTTTCCTGGCACAAAATATACCTCGACGTCCTGCTGTTCTTCACGGTTTGGCGTGCTTGCCTGAACTTCAAGCCCGACGTCATTCACGGGCATCTGCATGAAGGCGCCGCTCTCGGCTGGGCAACAAGCCTGCTTGCCTCGGCCCGCAAAATCCCCGTGGTATTCGACGTACAGGGCAGCCTGACCGGTGAAATAAAAGCTTACGGCTCTTTGGGACCACTCAAAAAACTGCTGTTTCTCTTCACCTGGCTTGAAAAGCTGGTCTGCAAACTGCCGGATTTTTTCATCTGCAGTTCAGAGGCCGCGGCACATCTCATGAAAGCCGAATTCGGCGTGCCCGAAGAAAAGATTCGAGTGATCCGCGAAGGTGTCGACGAATCGACCTGCTCAGTGGACGACGCAAAAAGCGTCAGGAAGCGTTTGGGCATTCCGCAGGAAAAAAAGATCGTCGGATACATTGGTTCGCTTATTCAGGCCAAGGGGGTTGATCTTTTGATCCAAGCCATGCCCGCTATCCGACAACGCGTAGAAAATGTACATTTTCTCTTGGCAGGTTATCCGCTGGAGGACTGTCGGGGGCGTGTGGACGCAATCGGTGCCGGCGACGTGACGACGCTCTGCGGCAAGGTGGACTATTTTCAGTTATTCTCCCACTTGGCCGTGATCGACGTGGCAGTCGACCCGAAAGAGGAAGGTTCCGGAGAGGGCAGCGGAAAAATCCTCAACTACATGGCCGCGGGCTTGCCGGTGGTTTGCTTTGACACCCCGGCTAACCGCGCCTTGCTCGGTACCAACGGCATATTCGCGGCACCGGGAGACGTCATGAACCTCTCGGAAAAAATCGCCGATGTCCTGGCAGACGGGTCTCAAGCCTCGCGCATTGGCGCAATGAACAAGGAACGAGCCTTCAGGGACCATTGCCAAGCCTCGCGGACCGAGGTTCTTGAAGAGATCTACCAAAGGCTCTTAGCCGACCGCTAGCATCCTGTCCAAAAGTACCCGGTCGATCCCATACGCAACGCCGAAGGACTTTGCGTATCCATGATTCGGAGTCTGCACAATATGACCTTCCATCTTCGAAAATACGCGGTACCGGCCTTCTTCTTCATCGTTGCAGCGACGTTTTCACTGTTTCTCGCCCAGCACGCTTTCCAGTGGTTTCTGACCTCGGATGAATGCAGCTATCTCTTTCAGGCGAACAATTTCCTTGACGGTCTCATTGCCAGGCCGTTCCCGCCTTTTCATGAATCCTTTGACTACTTCATGATTATTCTCAGGGAGGACGTGGGCTGGCTGTCCAGATATCCCTTCGGCCACTCACTTTTCCTCGTTCCGGGCGTATTCATCGGCTCCGCCCATATTATGGTCTTCCTGGCAGCGGGTCTTACCGTCGTTGTGGTCTACAGATCCGGAGTTCTCCTGGGCGGCCATGCTCTTGGAGTGACCGCAGGATCGCTCCTGCTTTTTTCCCCGTTTTTCCTTTTTTATCACGGCACATTGCTTAGCCACACCAGCGGCCTGCTGGTGACATCGCTGATGCTTTTGGCCTACATCGCATGGCGCAGGACCGATGCCGTCATTTTCGCCGCGCTATCCGGGCTCGCGTGGGGATATCTTTTCAATACCAGAACCTTTACGGCCTTTTTGATTGCCATTCCCTTTGCCTTGGATTCGTTGGTTCACCTTTACCAAAAAAAGAACAAGCATTTATTTATTGGAACGATACTTTTTGCTTTCTCATCGTTCCTTGGCGTGATCGCCATGCTGATCTACAATACAATCACCGTCGGCGACCCATGGACAATGACCTATCTTTTCCATAATCCCACCGACAAGCTGGGCTTTGGAACGAGGTACTATGGAAGAATCGAGCATACGCTCGCAGGGGGGTTAGAAAATATAGCCGTCAACCTCAAGCTTCTCAATGTCTGGCTGTGGGGTTTTTGGGGATCGCTGCTGGTCGCATTGCTCGCTTTTGCCATCGGGTGGACCGAACGTTGGAGCTGGCTGTTCGCAGCAGTCTTGGCTAGCATTGTCTTCGGGCATATTTTTTTCTGGTATCCCGGCCCCCAAGATACAGGACCGGGCTATTATCTGGAAACGCTGCCCTTTCTCATCCTGGGCGCGTCATTTGGAGTCCGAAAATTTATCGCCAAGGCCAAAACATGGTACATTATACTATGCATGGCGATCTTTGTTTCCGTTGTTTCCATATTCAACGTTGTCAATGCGACGAAATTCAGAGAAACGACCATGGAAACAAGAAAATTACTCGATGTTCTCCAGGAAGCGCCCAAAAACAGCATAGTGTTCATTGACCCTGAAGATCATCCAAGTGTCTTCGGCCGACGACACGAAATCATTTTCAATCCTCGAGGTTTGGACTCGGATGTGATTTTGGCAAGAAGCTTGGGGGAACAAAACAAAGTAATAATGCATTTCTTTGATAGTCGCGTTCCATTTCGGCTCATGGGGGGAGATTTTCCCAGGCTGGCAGCCTTGGAACCGTCCCAGGAGTATCACCTTGTTTTTCCAGCGCACAAAATGTTCCGACAGGCAGGCACAAACGTCGCCTTGGCATCAGGCGAAATAATCCGGATTGCTCGCCAAGAAGAACACAACCCGGGGTTACTGGCTTTTGGACGGTTTTTTTATGTTTATCCCGGCAAATATGATGTTGAGTTCGATATTCAAGTCTCAGACTGCGAGTCGGGAGAGAAAATCGCCACAGTGGATGTGGCCATGAACGGAGGAAAAAAAATACTGAGCGAGACGGAAATTTACGGTGAAGCCTCGGCCTCTGGTAAAGCAATTGTGAGGATAGCCGTGGATACGTATGCGAGAATTGAGCCTCGGGCGTACTATCATGCCTGCGGCAGTATGGTCATTCAAAATGTGCACGTCAGGGAGAGAAGAAACATTGACTCCAAAGAATTACCTCCCAGGTAATATCCAGGGAGCAAACATATCTCTTAGCCAGTGCAGATCCCAAAATAGCAGCACAGTGCAGAGGACGAAAGTCGTTAAGATCACCAGCATCACTGTGTTCTCCCGAAACAGTCGTTCCGGGCTCTGAACCGGGCTGTCCTTCTTGAAGGACAATCGCATGTAGAAAGCCATGGAATAGGCTACCATTGGTGCCGCAAGAATCAGTTCAAAGCGATAGCTGGCAATGAAGTACCCCCCCATCAAGGCAAACAGCGTGGCATAGTAAAAAATGCTTACGGTGAGCCGTTGCTCATTGTAGTACCCCAGAGACTTTCGATACTTGGCGGCCCGGTCCGGGTCGTCGATCTTGCGGTACTCGGCGAAACGCTTGGCCGCCATCAAAAATGCCCCGAACATCCAGTAAGCAATAAACATGGACAATGGGGGCGCGGCGCCCATGCCGGTGGCATACCATCCCAAGGCCAACCGGATGGGATTATTGACGGACTCGCACAGTACGTCCAAATACGGGACGTCTTTGAATCGCAAGGGAGGGGTATTGTATAGAATTCCCATGACCCAAAGCAACACCCCGGAAAAACCGAAGAAAGGATTGACCAAAAACCCCAGGCTTAAGCTGACCAAGCTCAGCACGCTCCAGACCATCCATGCCACGGAAATTTTAGCCTGTCCGCTGGGCAGAGGCCGGTTGTGTTTCTCGGGGTGAAACTTGTCTGTCGGAGCGTCAAGGATCTCATTGAGGACATAATTGCTTGAGGCAATCAGGCAAACACACAAAAAACCGAGCAGAACCCCTGGAATGATGTCCAGCCCCATAATGCTGCGGTCGAAAAAAATGGCCAAAAGAATACCTGGAACGACGAAAATATTCTTAAACCAGTGGTCTGGTCGAGCGATGTGGATGTATGGTGCGATACTGGTGTACACGATGATTAGTTCCTAGGTTTTGTTAGGTCGGATCGACAATCTCACATGATAAGTCTTTGAATAAAACAAGCTGCTGCAAAGCTTGTGCTCTAAAACACTACTCAACCTATCTCAGCCTCTTTTGTTACGTTTTCTCTCCACAGCAGAAACACCGCCCCAGGAATCATGGCTCCGAAGACCAACGCATAGGTAAGGACAGAGACCGCAAGGCACGTTGAGGCAGGCACACCAACCTGGACAAAGAAAAAAAGGAATGCCCCCTCTTTCACACCGAGTCCGTAATACGTGATGGGCAGAAGAACGACGAGAAGAATCACGGGTACAAAAGCAAGGCCGGTGGCCATGGGAAGGGAGTGGCCGAATGCGGAGAATAAAAGCAGGATCTGAATAACACGCAGAAATTGATTCACCACGTTCCAGAACAGAATGCGAACAAGCACAGCTTTTTTTACGCTAAACTCGCGAAATGAAGTGTGGACGGAGGCCAGCAGTTTGAGACTCGTCCGTCCCCAGTGCAATAATCTCTGCGCGAAGCTTTGCTCATCTTCCCTTGATGTGCAAAGCCGCCTGATCATCCACCCCAATACCAGGCCGGGCACCCGGGAGATCGCCAGGACCGACAGGATCAGGACCAGGATCATCACGCCGAGCACACTCCAGAGTAGAGCTCTTTCAGTTGTGTGCGACCAGACCAGAATAAGTCCTGGAAAGGAAAGAAGCGCCAGGGAAAGTACACTCAACATGCGATCCATGAGCAAGGTGCTTGTTGAGTGGGTGCCGCTGTGCCCCGAGCGCTTGAGCATCAGGATGCGTACCGCGTCCGGCCCAGCACCACTCGGTACGGCTACGCTCAAAAAATTGCTTATGAAAACCAATCGGGTGAGCTGAAAAAAGCCGATAAAAATACCCTTTTGCTGCAAGAGAAGCCTTGTCCGGTGAGCCATCAAAAGGGGCTCCACCAGCACACACCCAAAGGCCGCAGCCACTAGAATAGGTGAAGCAATAGTCAGCTTGGCCCAGAAATCGTCGAAGTCAACGGCAAAATAAATCAAGCCGAAGCAGGCAACGATTATTCCTAGCTTGAAAGCGTGAGCTAGGAGCCTGGGCATAGCCATCTGTCTCTGAATCGAGCATATGTTTGGTAGTACGGTGAGTACTTAATCCAGGGGAACCTGGCATGACGAAAAACTGAGCCGCGGCGGTCTTCGAAGTAAAAGTCCGGACTCGGATCGGATTTGGCAAGAATACGAAGGGTGAGGGTTTTGATTTCCCGAGCTTCAGCCTGCAACAGGCCCAAGCCTATGCGTAAGGTGCGACCGGAAGTACAATCGTCATCCACCAGCAACACCCGTCTATTTTGACAGTCAAAGGAGTGGAATGCGTGCAACTGCGGGGTGTTTCCCTTCAGCGCGTTTCGTACAAAAATTGCCCCCATCATATCGTCGGTATCCATGTTGCCCACGCGCACCTGAGGATAAGAAATTCGCATGGCGTCATACGGAACTTCCAAGAGATGGGCGAGTCGGTAAGCGGGATAAAGTCCTCCGCCGGCAATGCCGACCACCACGTCCGGCCTGAATGCGGACTTGTTGAGACGTTTGGCTAGCTCTTGGCACATCAAGTCCACAGCCTGGATAGTAACGAACCCACCCTTCATGAGGCGAAAGACGTTACGCTGCCATGCAAGAAATAGCCGCTCAGGTAAGGTGAGTGGCCCGTATACGCCCCATTTCCTTTTCAGGCGTAGACGCGCCCTCATGGGGATTGTCGTCAGATTCCGGGTTACTAGCTGGGCGTTACGCAAGGCCGTGAGAAACGACGCGCCGTCGTGAAAAGGATCCATGGAAAAGACGGCATTGCCTACTTCTTCTGGATAATGAGCATCCGAGCCCCACACGGGCACTCGCCCTGTCTGGTCACAAAGAACCTGCGCCTTTTGGTTATATTCCTGAGAGAAAGTCCGGCTGTTGAAAACCTCAACAATGTCGATCTCACTGGCAATCTCCGCGAGGACTTCCCTCTTCAAGGTGGAAGGACGTCGTTCATCGCAGGGATGCGGCAGACAGACAAGTCCGCCCTGGCTCCGAATAGCTTGCACGGTATCCACTACCCTGAGGCCTGGAGGTATGAACTCCCTCAGGAACAGGCCGATCACTTCTCCTTGTTTAGTGTATATTTCCTCGCCAACGACCGTCTGCAGTTCCGGAAACTGATTTTGGAAACGAAGTGCACCTTCAATGCTGTTGTGATCAGTGACGCAAAGCGTGGTGATCCCGAGGTTCTTCGCCTGATCACGCAAGCCTTCAAGGCGTATCAGACCGTCATCGGAGTATATGGTATGGATATGAAAAGCGCATCTTAACATTGATTGTGACCGGGCGGAAATCCGTGTATCATTACGAGGAAAACCTTATTTCCGTGCATTTCTTATTCGTAAAAAGAGATATACAATAGACCTAAGTATTTCATTGAGATATGCTCTTGATTTGCCTAAAGGAACGTCAAACTTAGAAAGTTCATTCGCGGGATTCTTCGACATCATTGTTATGAATGTCAAGTAGTTTTCTTTTCGCATTCTTCCAAGCGCTACACTCCAATTTGTTCCTGAAAGACGAAAAGTACAAAGCGCTTCATGTTGAGCATATGCGTCACCATGGTCCAAAAGCCTGACCCAGTAGTTTAGATCGATCAGATACGGCAAACGCGCATCAAAGCCGCCGACTTTTTTTGATGCAGACATCCTGAACAGAACAGCACCAGGTTCACCAATGACGTTCATCCCATGGCGAATATTTTTTCTGATCATTGTTGACCGTGAAATTCTACCCAAACCAGGAAACCGCGCCCTCATGACATACCTGCCATGAGCGTCAATTACGTCACGGGAGCAATAAACAAACGAGACATGTTGATTCTTCGGGTCATTGAGGATAGCCGCCTGCTTTGCAAGACATTCTGGATAAAGCGTGTCGTCTCCTGGTAGGATTTTAACATACTCCCCCTTGGCCAAGGAAAGACACATATTCCAGTTATCTTGAGCGCCAAGATTGGCATCATTTCGGAGAACCCTCACGCGAGAGTCATTGAATGATCTGGCGATTTCAAACGTATTATCAGTCGAACAATCATCCACAAGGATTAGTTCAAATTCCTGATGTGTCTGAACTAAAACAGATTCAATCGTTGAAAAAATATACTTTTCAGAGTTATAAGAAGGGATACATACAGAAATCATTTATTGACTACATTCACCTGAGGCTAAAGATTCATATCCATGTTTACTTCTAATCGTCAAAATGCTTAAGAAAAAGCTAGAAAATAATATATATACGCCTATAGTACATAGGCTTAGGGACGGTATAGTAATACGCATGATCCTTTGAGGGTCCAAGGCACCAAAGGATGTTTCCTCCCAAAGGCCAAAAGCATGAACAGATCCCACGACACCGGCGAGAAAGAACAGCACGCCGATGATTATCCCTTTTTCAAGAGAGAAATGGCGCAATAAGCAATCGATACGGGGGTCTTTTGGGAGTAGTCCCGCGAAAATGCCATATACCTTTGAAAAAACACCAAAGGAAAGCGTCTGCAATCCCAGAATGATCAGTAGAGAAGCGTACAGCATGGTATGAATATCGAGGCCGACACCAAGAACCGTGACCGGCCCCCAAAGCAAAGCCAGCATTCCAATGACACCCAGAGCAAAAATGGCCAAACCTGGATATAGAAAAAGCCACCTTGGGCTATAGATCAACAGGAAGCGCAGATGACGCCAGCCGTCGCGCCAACTCCGCAAATGCGGCGGGCGACTCCTACCGTCGGGGGACAAGGTTGTCGGAACCTCGGCCATACGCAGTTTGTGCAAGGTCGCCTTAACCACCATCTCGCTTGCGAACTCCATCCCCGTAGTTTGCAAGTGCAGCTTCTTAATTGCCTCCTTGCTGAAACCACGCAAACCACAATGAAAGTCACCCATGGGGCTCCTGAAGAAAAGACGGCCTATTCCTGTCAGCACTGGATTGCCAAGATATTTATGAAGAGCAGGCATGGCTCCAGGCTTGATGCCACCGCGAAAACGGTTGCCCATGACCAACTCGTACCCTTCACGCAACTTCTCCAAAAAAGGATCTAACGCAGAGAAATCATAACTGTCGTCCGCGTCTCCCATAATGACGAACTTGCCGCGTGCCGCATTGATCCCCCCCATCAAAGCGCTGCCGTAGCCGCGCTCCAGAATATCCACAACCCGTGCACCGTTTTCGCGGGCGATCTCCTGAGAACCGTCGCTGCTTCCATTGTCAGCAACAATTACCTCTCCGCTCACTCTGTTCGCCTTGAGAAACCGCTGGGCCTTTTTAATGCAAATACCAAGCGTTTCGGCTTCATTGAGACAGGGCATGACGATGGAAAGGTCGCATATGCCCGGATCATGGCATTTGTTTTCCGCACCCACCATTTGTTGTATCGGCATCACAGCACTCCCGGAAAAAGTCATTCGAAACAGATTGACTCGCTCAAACATGTTCTCATTCAATGACTTCTTCGATATATATTCGACGCAACCTCAAGTCTCCGCCCCCATGGTAGTAAACCCTCGGCTCGGCGACCAAAAACTTGTCAGTCGATATGAGCAGGCTTTCGGTTCTTGAGAGGTCATCGCAAAGAACATCCATTTTTTTCAAGACTACGTCTCCATGCTCAGCTGCAACATCTAAGGTTGCAACGACACGATCACCATCGCAAGCAATGCTGTCAAAATAAAAATTTACCGAAAACGTTCCGGGAAATAATTTTACATGTCGACCAAAAACTATTTCACCATTTTTATGAATATTTTTTGCAGCATAAACAACATCAGCGCCTTCAAAAAAATCTTTTTTTCCTGTATAAGAATGCATCCTGTGCAGCGCAAAATTACTTTTCCATGGATTTCTAATTGATGTTTCGATTTTTTTTACAATAAAATCTTTTTCATCGATATGTAGCACATCAGTATATCTTTGAAAAGAAAAATCCCTTGTGTTTATTTTTGATTGGGTAAATATGGCGAAAACAAGAATTACAAAAATTGCTAAAAAAGATGCCGAAAGTTTTTTCCTGGAAAAAACTACAAAAGTTGTTAGCACTAATGCAGTAGCAATATAAATATTTGTCCAAAACATTTCAGTTGCTGTTCCATGCCAATAAGAGGTGTTTGGAAAGAAAAAATCCTGGAGCAATGGAAATGAAGAAAGCACATGAAGAGGAACAGTGAAAGACCTTCCGAAAAAAGGAAGTTGATGCCATACAACAAAGAGAATCGTTGTTGAAAACAGAGTCAGAAATATAAACCAGGTCCGAGCTGCCAAGTTGACCCGCTCAAGCACTATCGCGGCTCCGACGAAAAGTAGGGGGGTGACCGCAACAAGATAACGGCCAGGGACGCTTGAGCCTCCGGTGTAACCGCTATAGGTCGTTGACGTCAGCAGACAGGACAAAAAAGTCGTGAAAAGGCCCAGACAAAAAAGGCGATGTTCGCGATCCACCCAAAACCACGCAACCATGGCTCCAAAAAGCCAGAACAAAACAGGCAAAAGCGAGATGAGACCACGGTCTCCGACGAGCACCGCCCAAGCACCTAATGGGTAGGAGAACAGTGTTTCCCTGATTGGATAAGAGCTTCCTCCTGAAAACATGGAGAAATGAACGGCTAGATATACAGCGTATCCGGCTAGGCAAAGAATCGTGAAAGTGGATAAGCGGATGAGCTTCGGGCGTAGTTTCTCGTCTCCAAGCAGGCCGAAGAGCCCGTAAAATCCGATAGCCATCAAACTCATGGGAATGAAGCGGGTATGTGCAAAGGGCAGGTACGCACAGCATGCTGCCGCAACGAAGAGTGACAACCACGGCCGCTGTTTTTGCGCGACAATGGCCCAAAAAGGCCATATAATCAGCGTTGCGCCGAGGACCTCGGGCAAGGCGCGATACGAATACAATCCCCAGAAGACACTGGTTCCCAGGGACGAAACAACGAGCAAGGAAGCGGTGTTCCCAGCGCCCACTCGCCGGCAAAGCAGAAAAAGCCCCGCCAAGCCGATCCCGGAGATCATGCCCAGTACAATGTGCCTTCCGCCCAGTCCCCATTTCCAGGACGGCGCTAAAAGCAGGGACAGGCCGAAGGAATGCCAACTGTAAAAGGCGTCTCCCCGTGATTGGGGGGCAATATGATAGTGACCGCGATCCACTTGGGCTGGATCATCCGCGCCCAAGTGGTCAAGCAATTGCTTGGTGATATCCAGGTTCCCATCTTCATAAAGACTTTGTGCCTGGATCAGATAATGCCCTTCGTCGCCGACATGCTCGCCAACGGCCTTGGAAAACTGGTAGCCTCCGTGCGCATACCCGATCAGAGCAATCAAAAAGATACCCCATGCCCAGGGCCATGTTTTTTGATTGCTTGCAGCCCCGGCATCAAGCAACGGAGTGAAAAGTTTGGCCAGGGAAAGGGAAAGCGCACCGAGCAGAATGAACAGCGGTGCATTCGTGCTCAATATCGGCGGGATAATATCGGCCGTGAACAACGGAACACATGCCAAGGGCAGCACACTCAGGGGGGCAAGGACATCAATGGCCCGCCGAATCCGCGGTTGTTCATGTTGCGTTTTTTTCATGGCCCAAAGGCAAAGGGCCACGGCCACGCCAGCCAGGAGAACAGCCAGAAGCGCCAAAACCCAGCGTAGAGTAAGGATCTGTTCTGATGGCCAGAGCGCGAAACCAAGCCCCTCGGCTTTGAGACGAAAGGCGTAAACCGGGGGATGCAGAAGGAAGTAAGCGGTGTACCAGATACTGAGAGAGATGCCGACTAGCGCAGCAAAAAAATAGCGAAAATTCCGGAAAAATATTTTCATCTCGTCAGCTTTGGCTAAAAAGACCCTAAATTGTCTGAGGCAGGCAATCATCCGATTTATATGCCCGTCTAGAGGTTGCATGCTGACAGGAAAGACGGTTTGCGGTCGAAAAGAAAAGCCTGGAGGCTCAGCAAGGAGACAGGTTTGAATCATTTCCTGCCTGATGCCGCATCAAGCAGGTCTTCAGGGCGGTTTCATAACACTTTCGATGCGCGCCCATGGCTCCCAGGGACGATCACATACTGTTTTTACCGAAACGACTCAAGCAATTCTCCGTAGGAACGAAACGTATTCGGGCGAGCCAGGGATGACGTGGAATATAAAAAATACGGCATACCGGCCCGCCGAGCGCACTCCCCGTCGCGATCGTCCCGGTCGCCGACGAACAGGCACTCGGCGGTATCAAGGTTCAGCAGCTCAGAGCAGACGATGAGTCCTTTGGGATCCGGCTTGAGCCGGTCGACCCGTTCATCCTCCGCGTCCAAGAGCAGGGAAAACGTCAACCCCATGCTTTGAGTTTTGGCCTGCGCCGGGTAGTCGGAAAAGACAGCCGTAGCGACACCGCGCATGGTCAAATGTTCCAGAAACGAGTCCAGTCCGGGAAACTTGCAGGACGGCAAATGGCGCAAGGGCCGGTGAAACATCCACTCATGAACGATGCGGCGCACGTGTTCAAGGGGAGAGTTCAAGCGCTGCGCAGTCATGGCATACGGAGTATGGGCCACGTTGACGACTTCCATTGTCGGCATGCTTTCGCGCAAACGACGAAAAACGGCCAGGGTTTTTATGGTCCCCAGGCCGATTATTGGCGAGCGGATACAATGCACAGCCAGTTCGCGGCACATTTTTCGACGCAGTCGAGGTTGATCGTACAAGGTGCCGTCCACGTCGAAGATCACGGCCTTGGGCAATTCCTTGAGCAGACGTCCCATCACAGGTACATGTCAAAGTACAGTTCCAGCAAAAAATTATCCGTGTCCTGGGACAGGCGCTCCCCTTCCAGCTCCTTACGCTGATCAAAGCGTTCAAGGAGCATGACGCGCTCTGCCCCGGGCATGCGATGGGCCGTATCCAGAAGAGTTTCATCCAGGATTGCCCAGTGCGCCGCCAGAAACCGATTCTCGTTGAATTGGCCTTCCAGCACCTCGGTCACTTCGTACTCGTTCACCACAAGGCCCCGTTGATACGGGGCAATATCCTCGGGAGAAGGGACGGACGACGTCTGAACCACTCGTGCCCGGACCAGGACCGTATCCGGAATCGGCCGCTGTGCATGCTCATGGACGATCAATGCCTGCTGTTGGGCAATTTCCTCCGCCTTGAGTTCCCCCTGATACAGGGCAAACTTTTCCAAGCTGCCCTGCCAGTCATGGCCCCCGACTTTGTCTCCACCGAAAAGCAAGGTCGCGTCGAGCCACATGTCCGAGTCAATATCAACCGACAGGACACCAGCAAGGTTCCCGTCAACATAAACCCTCATCTCGCCTGGGAGATATGCCAGAGCAAAGTGCACAGGGCGTCCAGGAACGACCGGTTGCAGGATAGCGTCGGCATCCAATGCTTGCACTCGCCACCGCCCTTCACTGGATGCTATAAGAACCGGAAAGCCCGCTCTTTCCACCGCAAAAACCCAAGCCTCGTCCGTTTCGGTTTGCGCAAGGGCTGGGGTGGCCGTGAATTCCAGGGTGAATGCATCCAAAGGGGGGAACCGTTGAAGATGCTTCCCGAACGATTTGTCGATGAAGAATCCTCCGTCCAGGTGCATGGCGTTATGCCGGGTGTATCGGGCCAGCAAACGGGGTTCTGGTCTGAAAAAGTACTGCGAGCCGGTTTGCTCGACGGTAATATCATGCAGCCCGGCTGCATTCTCCCAGACATAGAGCAAGCCTTCGCGATGAAGCGGCCATGATGCCTCCTGGGGTTTTGTTTCCCGGGCAACCACATCCTGTTTTGCAACCTTGAGATCTGCGTGAGGTTGAACCCAGACATCGGGATAAAAATCAGCGTTGCTGTCATCCGTTGCCTGGACCCAGGCTTCGATTTCAGTCCGCTCAGGGTTGAACCTTCCCAGGTATATTTTCACCCCAGCGCCGCCGCCCGGGAGCCTGTAGGAACCCTCTCCAACTTTATATGGACCGCTGACGGCAATAATACGTGAATGATTGGACCACCTGGGGTGGTATACCTCATAGCCGTCCATGCCGATCGCGTTGTTCACGTTCACCGTCCACCGATCCTCCCTGTTATCGCCCCGAAACATGAATACGTTGCGATGCGGGCCGTCAAAAATCCAGAACAGGTAGTCATTGTCAGGGGACATGGCCACCCAGCATCCCTGGCCCAATCGATCCCAGCGCCGGGCTTCAAGATCAAGAATGCCCGTTTCCGGCCAAGGAAAGGCAGCGCTGGCGTAGCGACCGTCTCGCGAAAGCTGAAAACTGTCCTCGCTGATCTGGGTCTGGTCCCAGACAAGCTGTTCCTGCTTTTCCGTCTGATCAGAATCATCTCCTGGAAAACTACCGTCAGCGGAAAACAAGGGAAAACGCCAGAGGGACAGGTACGCCGGCAGGATGCGGCGATCATCCAAACGGTCCCTGGCCACGTAAAGCCACTCGATGCCTGTGTTCGGGTCAACCCATGTGGTTAGGCCGAACCCGGGTCCAAGGTCCCGCAACTGCCCGCCTTCCCAGCTCACGACAAAAACCCTTTGCTGGTAACGATCAGAAAACACAACCCACTCGCCATTAACAGTAAAAAAGGGTTTGGCCATATTGCCGTGGCCGTCAAGCACGATGCGCACACTTGGCAGGACTTCGGTGTCCAATCCCATCAGACGCAGTTCGTCCCCTCGCGCAAGATAATCCGAACCATCGGAAGTGTCCTGAAGCCAGACAATACGCGCCGGTGCTCCTGTCAATTCACGTATTTCATCTGCTAAGCCGGCTTCAATTTGCTCCTCGATATGCGAATCCTTCTCCTGGGCGCATCCGGTCAAAACCAAGAACCACATACCAAAAACAACCAACCATCTTCGAAAAACCATCATGAACAAAAAAACCTTTGCAAAGTTAAGGTTGAATCGGCACAACCCGCCAACCGTCGGCATGAGTGAATTCCCGGGCCGTGAAACATGCGCACCAGAAAGCCAAAGCTAGGCTGCTGCGATCTGGTCGGTACAACAGGCATCCTCTTGATTTCTCACCCCGGGACTACCTCCAATCCTCCGGCCTGTTTTCCGGGAACACCAAAAAGCGTCGTGCCACGAAGTTGAGCATCAGCCCGATGCCCGAGGCCAGCAGCTTCGCGCCAGCGGCACCGAGGCCGAAAGCAAGGAACGCTGTGGTTGTCGCAACGTCCACCAGAGCGATTCCGGTCACGGATGCATAATATACGAGTTGTTCGGTCCCGGTTCTCCAGCGAATGTTCTTTTTGAACAAAAGGTGGATGCACAGCCAGTAATTCAAACCGGCCGCGGCATAGAACGCGATGATCGCTGACGGCCCGACGGACAGTGTCGGCAAGAGCAACAAAAACAGCAGTAAGTTGAACAGCGCGGCCGTGCCGCCGACAAACAGATAGACCAGCATCTGCATAGGCAGCGGCGACCTATGCGCGCCGTAATGGAGGATGCAGTACAGTGCGCGTAGCCCGTCCTTCCAGTTGATTTTCTTCCCTTCGGAGTAGGTCCGGCCGTGATAAGAGATAGGCGCTTCGTAGACCCGACAGCGCATTTCCGCGACCTTGGCCACGATCTCAGGTTCAAAGCCGAACCGGTGTTCTTCGATCTGGATCGACTGGATGATCTCCCGACGGAAAAGTTTGTAGCAGGTCTCCATGTCCGTCAGCCCGAGGTCGCTGAACATGTTGGAGAGGAAGGTCAGTGCGCGGTTCATCTGGCTGTGCCAGAAATACAAAACCCGTCGTTCTCCTGAGTAGAGGAAGCGGGAACCGAATACTACGTCCGCCCTGCCCTCGACCAGAGGAACGATCAGCTTGCGGAGGTCTTGTGGGTCGTACTCCAGGTCCGCGTCTTGGACGCCCACGAAATCTCCCGTGGCCTGGGCGAAGCCCGTGCGCAAGGCGGCCCCTTTGCCCTGATTTCGCTCGTGTCGTAACAGCCGGATGTTCGAGTGGCGCTGGATCAGCGTTTGGGCCACGGCGACGCTGTCGTCCTTGGACGCATCATCGACGATGATCAACTCCAATGCGAGCCGATCGTCGGCAATGGCCAGAACCCGTGCCACGCAGCGCTCCAGTGTCCGTTCCTCATTGTAGCAGGGAATGACCAGGGTCACTGTCACGGGACGTAAAATAACTTCTGTCATAGAAGGTGTCGGTTGAGGGTTGGAAGATGGAGCGCGTTACTGCTTGAGGGCTTACGGAGCGATGGGCACGAGCCGCCAACCATCGGAATGGGTGAATTCCCGGGCCGTGAACACCCAGATCACCAGCTTTTTATCCTGCCAGTAGTCCGGATTACGCTGGGCCCGGCGAAAGAGGTTGATCCGGGCCGGGGTGGCGCCGGAGCCGCGTACGGCGATAAGGTCCACGGGCAAGCCCAGTTCCAGGGCCAGTTGATCGGCCAAGCCCGCGCCCCGGGCGTGCATGTCCCCACCGGCCTGAAAAACCAGGTTGTGGCTGTCGCCGAGCAGGACCACCGAGCTGGCCTGGTCCGGTTCAACGAGCTCGAGTCCAGAGGACGTTTCTCGTCCGATTTGACGCAGGTTTACGAATTCGCGTTCCAGGTCCGGCCTGTCCAAAGCGCGCCACAGATCTCCGCTGATTTGTACTTCTCGCCATCGCTGGTCAAACTGCTGGGTAGCGACCTCAGCGTACCAAGGCATTTCTCGGACAAGATTTCCAATTACCCGAGCCGCGACGACGCAACCCAAGCCGGACCAGTGGGTATCCTGGCGGCAGTAGAGCGGGCCCCTGTCGGCAAACCGTTCTTCGAGAAAAACATTGGTCAGGTCAAGCACCTTCAGACCATGATCTCGCAATATTTCGTAAAATTCCTGATGCGCAGGGTCCAGTCGTGAAGGGGAGCCATTCGTCAACAAGGTGTCGACCATGGCCTTGGAAATGAAGTCAGGATAGATTAATGCCTTGGGAGGGACCGGAACCATAACCAAGTCCACGCCAGCAGCCTGGAGTTGGGCATGAAAGTCGAGAATGGCAGGCAACGGATCAGCGAATTCCGGATTAGTCGCTTTGCTGCCATCGACCGCCGACTCACCCCAAAACGGCCCCAAAACGATATGAGCCAATTCTTGGTCAAAAAAAAGCCACCCATCAACACCCTGCAGGGCCATGTTGCCTCGTTGCGCGGTATCCTGCACCTGGGTCTGTATTTCGGCGTGAAACGCCTTCCATGGCGGAAGCTCAAGGGGAGATTCGGCAGAGGCTGCTTCTTTGGCCACGAAGCTCAGCAAACAGATGCAGAACAGCAGCATGCTCATAAATATGAACATATTCCTGGATGTTGATCGTTGAATGGAGCTCACGATATGTCCTCTAATATTCGCCATAAAACCCTCCTCAATCAGTAAGGCTTGGATGTGAAATCACCTGCAAAAAATCGAAAAAAAATCTTTATCGGTGGAGTCGTCGCGTGCCTGGTTCTGGCCATGTTTCTTTTCTATCACACCGGCCTCGTCGCCGACGTCCACTTCGAAATCCGTGCTTCCGAAGACCATGAAAGTTGGGACCTGCGCTGGAGGAATCAGTCCGGCCCGATAGAACTCGATGATTCGTTGCCGACGAGCATTCCAGGGCCAAAGGATGCTTGGGCCGGGAGCGTGGCCCACCGGCTCGACATGCGCATTACGATGCCTCAGGGGCAATACGTCCTGGAAGTCCGAAACTACGACGCTCATGAGAGCGTACCACCGCTGCTGAAGTTCAAGTTGAACAAAACCCATATCGGAGATGTGCGCCTCAAGAAAGGCAAAGGGCGTCCAACACCTTACCGTCAACATGACCCGAGCCTGACCCTGCGGCTGCCTCTGTCCGTGGCTGAGACTGATAATGTTTTGTCGATCATCAATCTCGAGGGCTCTTGGGTCGCTCCGGCCGGGCTTCGAATCATGAGTGAGCCGAGATTTCAGATGCGCGAAGTAATCCAGAGCGGTCTGACGGGGTCATCACTTTTTTTTATTGCCCTCATGCTTGCCTTTGGCGCACTTCTTTTGGCGATCAGGGGGGGGAGCGAGACGATATGGCCGACAAAGCGGTCCGCCACGATCAGCATCGGATTGGTCTGCGGCATCGCCCTCTTTTTTGTCTTCTCGCAGTTTCGCGAGAATCTGATTCCCTTTGCTGCGGACAGTGCTCGGTCTTTAGTATTGTTTACCGGTGATGAGCCGAGCTACTTGCTGATCGCTCAAGCTATCGCCGCAGGTGACGGGCTAAACGTTCGCAATGTTCATGAACGCGCTGAACACCATGCATACTGGAATAGGGCAATCATCAGCAACACCCAATATACCTGGAAGTGGTACGAAAATTTGGGGATTGAGCCATGGATCGACAGATCCGAGTATTGGAGGGATGCTCAGATATTGCCGCGACCGCCACTCTTGCCTCTGATGCTCTCCCCCACATTCATATTGAGCGAACATAACGCTCGCTGGATATCTCTCTTATTTATTGGAGCGTTTACATCCATTCTTTCGTCAATGACTTTTATTCTAGTAGCTCACAAAAAAAAGCCATCCTTTCAAATTGCTCAGGCACTAATAATATTTCTTTGCATGAGTTCAATCCCTATTGCTTACTACACCACCCAAATCTATCCGGAAATATTTGTTGGAGCCCTTCTTCTGCTGGCATTGGCATTTATTCATAAAGAAAAAAGAATTTGGAAAAATATAGGAGTAGTATTGCTATTTATTGCTCTTTTTGGAACGCAACGCGTTTTTTTAGCCATAGCCATGGCAACTGTCGCCTTGCTCTGGGAGTCCGTTAGGCGACGAGATTATCAGCTGGCAACGGTGCTCATTTGTGGATGGTTTGGGTATTTTATATATCATCTCACTATTTGGGGAGCGCTGGCAATTCCCAATACGAACCTTGCCAGCCAGATGGATTTACGTCTTGTCGGCTTCGGAACAGTCCGCTTTTTCTTTTCCCAAGATGTCGGGTTATTTTTTCTTTCTCCGCTATCAGTCGTTGGATTAATTGCCGGAATTTATCTACTCATTAAAGAAAAAGACGCCATAGATTTTGTCTGGCTGGGACTAACAGCTGGTTCCGTTCTGCTTGTGGCCTGTTTTCCGGACTATCGTGCCGGAACCTGCCCTGCGGGAAGATACCAAGTCATCATCGCTTGCTTGCTAACATTCCCCTTGCTTCGGTTGGTTGCTGTCTCAAAAAATACATCCCTCCCTCCCCTGGTGTCGTCGGCATTATTTTTCGGTGGAATAGGTCTGCTCATTAGTTATCATGTGGCGGCACATCCTGCTTTTTGGTGGCGAGCTTATCACCCACTGTTTGGCCATGCCGCATTACAACCCTACTACAGTTTGCTCCCCAACATGACTGCTTCGGGATGGCTGGTGAATGTTCTCGCTTGGACTGCCGCTTTCGCGGGCCTGATCACTCTGATCGAATATCTTCGAAGATGTGTCAATCTCCGTACAATGAGAACAAGGATACGGTAAAAGTTCAGCTGCAACCTGAGTCACTCAAGACGGTTCAAGTCATTCCAAAATCTCTCCCCATGTCGGTTCTTCCAGTTGCAAGGCGAAATCATCCAGTTCGCTGCGATTGATCCCGTCGTAGGCATCGGCCACATCCGTCCAGGCCTGGAGCCGGATGGCCACCTCGTCTCCGGGGCGCAGACGGGCCGCCGGAGTCCAGACATTGTCCCGCATGCCCCAGACATAGACCACGGCCTGGGGATCGGCAAGCAAGGCCCCGTCGTGCTCCAGGTCCACCAGGTGCAGGCTGAGGATGTGGTCGGCGTAGGGCACGCTGCCGGGACGGGGGACCGGGGACGCAGCGGCGACCACGGCCCGGACCTCCAGAGGGTGGTTGGGTTCAGGCTGGAAAAAAAGCGAGGGCAGGGGCTCGCCCAACTCCAGGTCAATCAGCTTCCAGTCTCCCACGGCCAGTTCCCGGACGGCGAACTGATGAATCACCACCCGCTTGCCCTCCAGGCGGTCCCGGCCCCGGGCCAGTTCCCGAGCCAGAATCTCCCGCGTGGCAAAGGCCCCGTGGTCGTTGCGGGCGATGCGGTCCACGGGACGTTGCAGGGCCAGACTGAGATGCTCGGCCAGTCCGGCCGCTTCTCCCCAGCCCATGGGCTCCAGGGAGAAAATATTGGTGAAGCTGTCGCCCAAAAGCAGTACGTCGGCCGTGAGATCAGGCCGCCAGAAGTCGTCCCTGGCGTCCAGGACCTGTTCCAACATGACGGCTTCCGGAGGGAATAAGGGACTGTCCTTGGGCAGCTCCAGCATGGTGGCGATATCGCCGGTATGGGCGATCTCCAGGGCCCTGGTTTGCAGTCCGGCCGCGGAGCGAGGAACCGGTAAATCTTGTTGCCGCAAATAGTCTCCCAGCTCACGGGCAACAAGCTGCATGGCCTCGGGTCGCCAATGGGTGTCCGTGGCCAGATACTGGGGGCGTCCGGTCTCGGTCTTGGCCCGCATCAGGATCGGAAGGGGATCGAAAACCAGGATGCCAGCCTGCTCCAGGTCCCGGACAAAGGCGGCGTAGGAAGGGTTGTTCAGGGGCTCGGCTTTGTTCAAGCCTGCGGCGAACATCTCCGGGTGGACCATGGGCTTTACCGGGGTGGGCATGACCACCAACTCGATGTCCCGGGCCCGCAGCTGCCGGTGCAGGTCCACCAGGGCTTTGCGAGGGTCCGGTTGCGGCGCGGGCTGCCATTCGTTGCCTGCTGCCGCCCGCCGGGCCAGTTGCCGGGGCACCAGAAAGCCGGGGCCAGTGAGGTAATCCAGGCCGGGCCGGTAGAAAAGCCATCCGTCCCGACCCACGTAGGCCTGCTCGTTGCCCACGCCCAGACGGGTCAGCACGGTCTGCATGCCGGGGCGGATAAGTTGTCCCAGAATGGACGCGTCCTCCAGGTCGTCCTCGAACGCGCCCATCTCCCGCAGCAGCAGCCGGTTGGCGGCCAGAACCCTGGAGAAAAAAGGCTGGTCGGAGGTGTGGAAGACATCTAAGGCCTCGGGCACGGCCGGGAAAATCTCCAAGGACTGGGGCAGCCAGGTGGATCGTTCTCCGCGCAAAGCGGCCCGCAGGTCATGGATATGCTGGCTCACGGTCACCAGGCCGATGAGCAGGAGCAGGGCCAGGGTCAACAGCCAGGCCGTGGCCCGGGATATCCGAGTCACGCCCACCTGTTCCCGGGCGGTCTGTTCTCGCGAGCGTTGCAGATCAAAATCGGCCATGGCTAAAAAATGAAGTAGATGAACGGGTTATAGGCCTGGGTCGCCAGCACGGCCACGGAAAGCAGCAGCAGGGCCACGATCGCCAAAGCCTTGGCCGGGGTAATGGCCCTGGTCCAGTCCCAGGTCTGGGGACAGGACCAGGTGACCACGGCGGCCAGTAGGAACGTGCCCAGGTAGTAAGGCTGATAGATCAGTCCACTAAGAAGGCCTGCGCCAGCGATTGCTTCTGGCCCTGCCTGGACCAGGCCGAACATGGTTCCCAGGTAGGTCAGGGCCGAGGGCAGGTCCGCAGCCCGGAAAAAGACCCAGGTGATCAAGATCAGAACAAAGGTGAACGCGATTTGCACCCCGCCGGGCAGGCGATGATAAAAGCTGGTCTTGCCTCGGACCCGTTCCAATCCCAGGAGCAGGCCGTGCAATGCGCCCCAGATCACGAAGGTCCAGGCCGCCCCGTGCCACAGCCCGCCCAGGAGCATGACCAGGGCCAGATTGATGGCCGTGCGCCGGGGACCTTTGCGGTTGCCGCCCAGGGGGATGTACAGATAGTCCCGCAGCCAGGTGGACAGGGAAATGTGCCAGCGTCGCCAGAATTCCGTGATGGATTTGGACAGGTACGGGGAATCGAAGTTCTTGGGAAAGACGAAGCCCAGCATCAGCCCCAGGCCAATGGCCATGTCCGAGTAGGCGCTGAAGTCGAAGTATATCTGAAAGGCGTAGGCCGCGGCCCCGTACCAGGCCTGGACCGTGGTGATGGTCGCGGCGTCGAAAATGGTGTCCGCCACCTTGCCGCAGGGGTTGGCCAGAAGGATCTTCTTGGCCAGCCCCAGGCTGACGAAGGCCACGCCCCGGGCGAACTTTTCCAGGGTATGGGCGCGGTGCAGGAGTTGATCCGCCACCTCCCGGAAGCGGATGATCGGCCCGGCCACCAGTTGCGGGAACATGGACACGTAGCAGGCGAAGTCGATGAAGTTGCGCAGGGCCTTGGCCTGGCCTCGATAGACGTCGATGGAGTAGCTCATGGACTGGAAGGTATAGAAGCTGATCCCCAACGGCAGGGTGATCCGCAAGGCCGTTTCCAGTTGCAACCCATGCAGGCCGAGCCAGCCCAGCAGCAGGTCGTAGTTCTCCACGGCGAAATTGAAATACTTAAAAAAACCGAGCAGGGAGAGGTTGGTCAGGATGGACACGGCCAGGGCGATTTTCTGGCTGCGGGTGCGCGGCCCCTTCGGGTCCAACTCCTGAATGGGCCGCTGGTCGAACAAGGGCCGCCGCCCGGCCATGATCAATCCGCAGAAATAGTCCACCACCGTGGACGACAGCAGGATCAGGACGAACAGCGGATTGGACCAGCCGTAAAAGGCGTAGCTGAGTACCGTCAGCCCCAGATGCTTGCCCCGCCGGGGCAGCAGATAATAGGCGAACAGGGCCAGCGGTAGAAAATAGAAAAGGAAAATATGGGAGCTGAAGACCATGTCGTCAGGAAAAAACGCGTTGTGATTCGGTTGCGCGGGAAGCGCGGTGAGGCAAGAATTTCAGGCTATCAGGAGTGCCTGAGGTGATCAAGACCGCCGAGAGGCGAGAGGTTGTGGGCGTTTGATGTTGCGGTCTTCACCCATGCGGACTAAAATCATCGGTACAATGTCCCCTTCAGAGGCTCATCAGTCATTTCTCCACCGTGCTCAAGCCTTGTTTTCCGGAATCCGGCGCCCCCCGGCTCCAACGGAAGCTCCATGAGCGGTCGCGATGCTCAGAACGCGGCCGACGCGCACTGCCTACGGGAAAGGTTGGAGCGGACTCTGGAACTGTACAGGCAAAATCTTTCCGTCTTTCACAAGTTCAAACTTTGCGCCTCTCAAATCCAGGCCATAACCTCCCTGGACCAACTTCCCGCGCTTCTGACCACGTTGCGCGGCAGCCTCAAATTGCGGGACATTCATCTCGTCTTGGACCGGGAGCAGTACGCCGGTTTTCTCCCCGATTCCATCCCCATCCGATCCCAGCTTTCTCTTCGACGCATGCTCAGGGAGATGGGCCTGGCCGAGTCCTTCAGGCACCCACTGCTCGGCTCCTTCGCGGACATCGCGATCCAGGCTCCTACCGCCCGGGAACTGTTCCAAACACGCGGCCAACGGGACTATCTCGGCTCGGTATGCGTCTTTCCCCTCTGGGACAAGTATCAGCCGGACAACCTGATCGGCTTTCTGGCCCTGAAAGACGGCGATCCTTTGCGCTACAATGAAGGAATGGCCACCGACTTCATCGAGTTCTTCGCCGACCTGTTCTCCTGGTCCCTGGTAACGCTCCGGGAACACGAAAAACTCCAGCGTGAATCCACTCAAGACCATCTTACCGGTTGTCATAACCGATCCTACCTGATGAAGCACGCGCCGCGAATCCTGGAGTTCGCGCATCGTAAAAAAATGCCGGTCGCGCTGCTGTTCATCGATCTGGACGGATTCAAAAAAGTCAACGACACCTTGGGTCATGCTTGCGGAGACCAGCTCCTGGTCGCCGTGGCGCATGCGATCCAGAACATCGTTCGCGACTACGACATTTTCATCCGTCTGGGAGGCGACGAATTTTTACTGCTGCTTCCGGACGTGAACAGGGAAACGGCTCAAAGAACCGCAAACCGCATCCAGGATGCGCTGCGCACCCTCCCCGTCGCCCAAGTCTGTGCGGTCGCCACGCAACTCAGGATCACGGCCTCCATCGGCTTGGCCATGCATCGCCCCGGAGAAAACCTCCACCAGTTCATCCAACGGGCAGACACGAGCATGTACAGCGCTAAGCCTTCAGCCAGCGAAGGGGCGCGAACCTCCGAGTCAACTTGACGAGACTGGTTGTCGAGTCGCCTTTTGGTCTCACGCTTGCATTCGAGCACGAAAGGACGTCATCCGGTATCCGTTCATGACCGACCAGGAGAAGGCACATGCTTACAGGAAACCTGCAATCTATCGGCAACCCTTCCGCCACGCCTTACGTGAACTCGGTGCACACCGTTCCGCCCAGGGCAAATTCCCTTGGCGGCAATTCCTCGAACAGCGCGGATACCGTGACGATATCCAGCGAAGGCAGGCGGGCTGCGGATGCTCTGCGCGGCGACATTTCCGCCACAGGGGATGCCCGGCAGACATCCGCCGCCGACTACCCCCTGGAAATGTATCAGATTCCCACCTGGTTCGCTGAATATGGGTTTCAAGTTTCCACCCAGCTTGGGGCCAAAGGAGATTGGTTCGCTGAAAGATATCCCCAAGCCGCTGCCGCATCCACCGCTGAACGTAGGGAATACGCCGAACTCGTGCGCGGGCATTATCGGGCCATGCTTGCTGAAAACGACATTACCGGCTTGGAGTCTCACTACAACGCCCTGGTGCTTGACCAGTCGCGCAGCGAATCTCTGCGTCAAGAAATGATGGAGCGAGTCCGGGGAGACACCCGACTGGTTGAGTTGATGCACATCATGGGCAAGTCTTCCGTGATAATGTAGACCTGCGCATCGTCTTCGCCGTGACGACCATTGTGGCTGGCTTGCGGCCTGTTGTCGTCGCCTGGAAAAATATTCCCATTGAGGGCGGACTGTCCGCCCTTTTCATTTCCTCTTCCGTCTTCAAGAAGTCAGTTTATCGCTGGATAGGGCAGGCGAAGCCGCTTCATGTCAGCAGATGCGTCCGGCCAGATACGTCTTGCCGGATACCTCTGGCCAGAGTCGCTACCGAGGCATGCCTTTTGCTGCGATACTGCGCACGGCAACTATTTCCCAATTGGAGTGAGCCATGCGCATAGACGGTTATCAGAATTTTTTGCGGGCAGGAGAGTTTGTGGGACAGCCCATTGTCCGGGAAAATCAGGAAACGGACTGGTTCCGGGGCGCTTCGACTTCCGTCGGGGGCGACACCGTGAGCATTTCACCTGCGGCCAGGGAGGCTCAGCAAGCCGCAAAGTCCGAAGACACCGGCGACAATGACGCGGCGGAAGCATTCAGGAAGTACATGCACAAGGCCAGAGGCGGGATCGATTCCTCTTCAAGCGGCCCCTTGGAGGCGCTGCAAGCCCGGCTGAAGGACCTGACGAACAAACTGTCCGCCATCGCCGCCAACCAGTCTATGCCGGAGCAGACGAAAAACAGCATGATCCAAGTAATCCAGGCTGAAATTAATCAGATTTCCGCCCAAATCGCCGAACTTGAGGCGCAAGCCTCGGAGACGGCATGATCGGAGCTCTAAATAGCTCCATCAGCTATCGCCGTTCCGTCCCAACGCGCTTCCGGGCCTCGTCAATTCTCTCCAGAACATAATCCTCGAGAACGGAATCCGGCTCTTCCACGTCGAAGCAATAACCGTCCTCGCCAAGCAGCCCCAGGGGCACGAGATTGCCGCGCTCTTCCGGGTCACTGACCGTGTCCGCGTAAAAACAGACCGAGAGCCACCGCCCGTCCACGTCTTCGACCACATCTACCAGACAGAACAGTTCTCCCGAGACAGCGCCCTTGTCCGGCTCCGCGATTTTTGCCCGCAGACTGGCGCTCACTCCGTCCCGTTCCACGAACTCCATCTCGTTTTCAGGGTCGCGCAACGCTTCCAGCAAGCGCGCGAAAAAAGGACGGACTCGCTTCGGGTCCGCCTGCCATCTCGTCAGATAGGCCTGGACGACTTCCAGCATGCTTTCTCCTTATAATTGATCGAGGTGTACAACAATGGGCGTTCGCCGCAAAAGGCGGGCTGGATACTGACTCAATTCGGAACGCCGTTCAAGGGCGAGACCATTGCAGCGCCCGCGCTGCCTTTTGACATTTCCGGCCAAGCCCCATACATCCCAGAACGTTCCTGAATACATCCCAACAACCGTGCGTGGAAAGCGGACGCACGCCCGGCGCTTTTCCATCCACTCGGGGTTGACCCATGAAAATTTATTTCTTCCTGCTGGCGATACTTTTCCTGGCCACCACGGTCACTCGGCTGTTGCTGCTCGCCATCACCGCCGAACCCGCGCTCACCGTGAAAATCCTGGCCGACATCGCCTTTTTCGCCCTCTGCCTGCTGGCCTGCCATGGGTTGGCCTTCGGACGACACTACTTCTCGCCGTCATTCTGGGTCTGGCCCGGGCGGCTGACGTTGATCCTGGGCGGGGTCCACGTCTTGTTGGTGCTGTCCACCCTGGACGAGTCCGCTTCGCCGTTCTGGCCCATCGACCTGGGCATGGCGGTGGTCATCTACGGCCTCTTCGCCATTCCCGCGATCCTCTACGCCAATGAGTTGAAAACCGGAGCAACCTCGGCTTCGGGCCCGTAACGGACCGAGCAATATCCGGCCCCGCCCCTGATCCGGGCGACCCGTAACGGTACGCGACACACCCCTCGCAGGGCGTGTTTCGTCCATCCTCTTGACGCATTCCCTTTCACTCCACTTTCTTGATCATGCCCACGCCCTTTGTCTCTCCCGGCACGGATGCCGCCGGCTATCCGGCCTTTCGATCCGTAGTTCCCGGCCTGCTCAGCCTAATGGGCATTTTTTTCGCCAACTTTCTGAGCCGGGTCGTCCTTGCTCCGTTTTTACTGCATATCCGTGACGATTTCGATCTGACCAAGGCCCAGGCCGGGGAGCTGTTCTTCATCGTCTCCCTGGGCTACAGCGTGGCCCTGCTCTGCTCCGGCCTCCTTTCCTCCCGTCTGGAGCACCGCCATGTGATCGTGGTTTCCGCGGTGGGCATCGCCCTGGCCCTGGTCATGGCCGCGCTCAGCCCGAACCTGCTCTGGCTGCGGTCGAGCCTGCTCGTGGTCGGCCTTTTCGGCGGGCTGTACTTTCCGTCCGGTTTCGCCGTGCTCACGTCCATGGTCCCGCACACCAACTGGGGCAAGGCCCTGGCCATCCATGAGCTGGCCCCGAACCTCAGCTTTATCCTGGCCCCGCTGCTGGCGGAAATGACGATTGGTCTGGGGCTGGGCTGGAGGACGGCGTTGACCGGCAACGCTCTCCTGGCACTGGTCGCCCTGGTTCTGTTCCTTCGGTACTGTTCCGCGGGCCGGGAAAAAAGCATTCCTCCCCGCCCCAAGGCCTACCTGACCGCCCTGGGGGACCGGCGCTTCTGGATTCTGGCCGTCTTCTTCACCATGGCCATCGGGGCCACCCAGGGCGTCTACGCCCAAACGCCGCTGTACCTGGTCAGCGTTCGTGATCTGCCCGCGGACTGGGTCAACTACCTCCTGGCCGCGTCCCGGGTCTCCGGGCTGTTTCTGGTCTTCTGGGCCGGAATGATCGTGGATCGCCTCGGTCCCATTCGGGCCCTGCGCATTTTCGTGGCCCTGACCGGCATCGCGACCATCACCTTCGGCCTGCTGCCCGGGAGCTGGGTCATGCTGGCGGTGCTGGTCCAGCCGACCATGGGCGGCTGTTTTTTCCCAGCCGGGTTCGCCGTGCTCTCCCTGGTCTACCCCGCGGCCGTCCGGCCCCTGGCCATCTCCCTGGTCGTGCCCATGGCCGTGCTGGCCGGCGGCGGACTGATTCCGGCCGGACTCGGCATCTTCGGCGACCACGACCTCTTCGCCCTGGGCTTCATCCTCCTGGGCGCGGCGATCCTGCTCAGCACCCTCCTGACCACGGCCCTCAAGCCGTCGCCGTCACAAGATCAGCCCACGCCCTGATCCGCCTTTGCCTCGCGAAGCCGAACACGACACCGACATTTTTGGGCAACAGCCGATCTTGCTGAAAATTTCACCACGGGGATCACTGGGGGCACAGGGAAGATATTTCGTAAAATTGAGGTAACTATTCAGCATTGAGTAATACCGTTACCGGGGTCGGAGTCGGGATCGGCGCTTCGCTATCGGGATCGAAAACGCTGGGAAGCGTTCATAATTATTCCTGTTCCGATTCCGATTCCGATAGCGACCCCGACTCCGATTGCCGGAGCAAGGGCGAACACAAAATGTGCTGAGTAAATACAAATTGAGGAGTTCCTTCCCCGTGCTCCCCGTGCGCCCCGTGGTTGAACAAACATCCTGGACAGACGATGGAAATGGAAGTGTCGCTGTAGTGCCAAGCTATCGCCCGTCCGCCCAAAACCATTGACGAAAAAGCCCGCGTCCGGCACCTCTCTCCGGGGCGAACACGCGGTACGACCGGAATCGATCCGGCCTAAATATTTGCCGCTGTTGGGGTGATGGACGACAACATTTTGGAGCAGCGGGCATGAAGACCTATTCCGTACGATTCTGTCATTCAGGAAACGAAGCAAACATCTCCCACGACGCGCTGCGGGCGGTGGTGGTGGATTTTCTGGAGCGCTGGGGCACGCGGTTCTATCTGGGGCCGGACTTTGGAACGCTTCTGGGCCATGGCGACCGATTCGCGAACCTGCTTCGAGCCTGTGGAATGGATGAGGCGGCGTTTTTTGAGGAGGTCTTGCGGCAACTGGCCCAAGCGAACCACCAGTCGGATCACGAAATGGACGACCACGAAGGTCCGGAGGTGCGCGTCTCCGGGATCGTCCTGCCCAAGCGGTTGTTGCTGGTCTTTCTGGAGCAGATGCTTCCCGGCGACGGGTTCGTGGCGGTGCATTCCGTGGAACAGTACGCGGAATTGACCAACATCGCGGTTCCGGAGGAACAACGCGATGATCTGCAACAGGTCATCGACACCTACCCGGTGCGGCTGTCCCGGCATGTCCTGCGCCAGTCCCGCCTGTCCCGGCACGTGGCCTATCAGTTCATGCCCTTTGTCCAGGAGCTGGACCAGACCGGCCTGAAAAACACCTGGATTGGGCAGTTCCACCAGGGGCTTTTGGAGCAGATGTACCAGAACCGGCCGATCTTCGTCCTGCACATGAGCTGCCCGGTCTATTGCCGGTTCTGCTTCCGCAAGCACAAGGACTGTCGCAACCTCCCCGCGCCCACGGTGGAGGACGTCCAAAAGGCGGTGGATCACATCGCCGCCTCGCCCCAGATCAAGGAGATCGTGCTCACCGGCGGGGAGCCGCTGATGAACAAGGCCACCTTGACCACGGCAGTGGCCGGTCTGGCCGGGATTCCCCACGTCCAGACCATCCGCATCGCCTCCCGGTGCATTTCCTATTACCCGTCCCTGTTCTTCGCGGAGAACGAATTCTGGCTGAACTACCTGATCGACCGGAACCGGGAGCTGCAAAAGACCAACAAGAAGATCGAGATCGCCACCCACTTCATCCATCCGGACGAAATCTCCCATTACAGCCTGGAGATCATCTCCCGGCTGGTCCGGGGCGGGGTCGGCGTCTACACCCAGACCCCGTTCCTGAAGGACTGCAACGACACCGGCGCGGAGCTGGCCGAGCTCTACGCCCAGCTGCGGGCCGTGGGCTCCGAGTTGCACTATATCTACATCCCGTGCAGCCCCATCCAGGGCAACAATATCTACTGGACGCCCATTTCCGCCGGTCACGCGGCCCTGGCCCATCTGCGCGGTCACCTGCCGGACCGGGCCATGCCCATTCTATGCACGGCCACCAAGATCGGGAAGATCGACTGGAACACCAGCGGCTGGGCCGTGGAGCAAAGCGGGGAGGAACCGGATATGATCTGGATCCGCACCCCCTACACCGAAGGCTACTTCAAGTCGTTCGCCCCGCAATTTTCCCTGGAGAAGAGCCGCGTGAACCACGAAGGGACCCTGGACTCCCGGTTCATGGCCCGGATCGGCGACGAGTCCCTCTTTTTCGGCTCCCTTTCCCAGGACGCGCCCCCGGCCAGGGACTTTGATCCCCAGGAACTGGGCCGGGTCCAGCAGCTCATCTGCCAAGACCAACGCATCCGTCAAAGCATCGTCCCCACGGGCATCGAGGCCCTGCAGCGCGTTCACCGCACCCAGGTGGAGGTGGACGTGGCCGCGAACCGGGAGATGCCCGCCATTCTGGAGTACATCCAGGCCAATCCGGAGATTTCGGACGTGGTCCTGGCCGCGGAAGACAGAATCCTCAACCACCTGCCCGAGGTCCAGGCCTATGCCCAGGCCCTGCGCTCCCTGCCCCAGGTCACCGCCCTGCGGGTGCGCAGCCTGATGTTCGCCTACGAGCCCGAGGCCTACACCGACGACGTGATCGAGGAACTGATCGCCCTGAACCACCTCGACCCCGCCCGCCCGACCCGCCTGGAACTGGAAACCCAGTTCGTCCATTCCAGCGAATTCCGCCTGGTCCACGGCGAAATCATCCGCCGCCTCCTGGCCCACGGCGTGACCGTGTACAACAACATCGCCCTGCTCTCCGGGATCAACGACTCCCCGGAGGAAATGAAGCGAATCTGCTACAACTGCCGCCAGATCGGCATCGAGCTCCAGAACCTCTACGTCGCCGGACTGCCGGTGCAGGAGGAATGGAACCGGGACAACCCCGTGGAAGCCACCACGGTGATCGACCTGGCCACCCACCTGCGCCGCCACGAAAGCGGCCGGGAGGTTCCGGTCTACGTGGTCCGAACCATCCTCGGCGACGCGGACTTCAACCTCAACGCCCGCATCGTCGCCGCCCACGACGACCACGTCCTGATGCGCCTGCTCTGCGTGACCAAAAAAGCCATGCGCGATATTGATCCGGATTTTGACTGGCCCGAAGGAGTCGAGGAACGGGACGGACATCCCGTGGTGCCGGTGCGCGGGCTGACGGCACGGACGAACCGGGACTTTTTTCTGCGTGGATAACCCGGGACGCCGTGGGGGATAGTGGAAAGGAAATCCGGTAAAAGCGAGGGGAGCATGCAAGGCTGGCAGGGTCAGGATGACAAAGCCAAGTTTAGTGAGGTGGCTCAAAGAGCGCGAAATGACGGGCTACGGGAAATTACCGAACATGGCGAACCGAGAATCGAGGTGCTCCCGAAAACGGAATGCGAACGCTTGGTGAAGCCGCTTCCGCCTCTTGTCGAGCTGTTCCGTTCTTCTCCGCTGAAGGAATGGGATTCGGAAAGTGATTTGTGTCTCGAACGCGACGACTCCCCAACCCGGGACGTGAGACGGTGAGCTGGCTGCCGGCCTCCTGGGTCCTTTCCGGTTTGGATCAGGCCTGGCCAAATTACTCAGCTTGGAATAAGCACTTATGAACCATGCATCACTCCCTCCCCCGTCTTCAGATGGGTATTGAAAAAAACTTCGACATCCCGTTCATCGCGAACCTGGCTCTGCGCGAGAAGCAGATTCAGCAGAACTACAGGCCGATCATCGCGGTCCACAAATGGTTCGCCCGCAGGCCGGGCACGCTGTTTCGCGGTCTGTTGCTGGCCGAGTTCCAGGGCAAGCCGCTGCCCGAAGCGTTTTATGAATCGAACAGCTTGTCCGGGCGCACAGTGGCCGATCCATTCATGGGCGGGGGCACCCCGCTCATCGAGGCCAACAGGACGGGATGCGACGTGGTCGGTTTCGACATCAATCCCATGGCTTACTGGATCGTAAAGCAGGAGATCGAACACCTTGATCCTGCCGCATACATGCACGGCGCCCAGGCCTTGCGCGAGCATCTGGAAAAGGAGATCGGCCACCTTCACCGAACCCGATGCCTGCTCTGCGGAACCGATCAAGCCCAAGTCAAATATTTTCTGTGGGTGAAGACCACCACCTGCCGGGAATGCTCAAATCCCATTGATTTATTCCCCGGCTGGCTCCTGGCCGCGGATTCCAGGCACCCCAAAAACGTCATGATCTGCCGCTGCTGCGGACAATTGACGGAAACGGACGATCGCAAAGCCCCCGGCGACTGCACCCACTGCAAAGCCCCCTTGATGCTGGACGGCCCCGCCAAACGTGGTCGCTGCCCCTGCCCGACGTGTCACGCCGTCAATGCGTTTCCCGACAAGAACCGGGGGGCGCCGCGACATCGTCTTTTCGCCCTGGAATACCATTGCCCCGCCTGCAAGCCGGGCCGTTCCGGCAGGTTTTTCAAGGTTCCGGACCAGCGGGACCTTGCCAACGTGCGCGAAGCCGAGGAACGGCTGGCCGGGATGGAGACGCGGTTTGTCCCAGAGGATGCGATCCCTACGGGCGATGAGACAAACCGGCTGCATCGCTGGGGCTATACGTCCTACCGGGAAATGTTCAACGCCAGGCAACTGCTCGGTCTGGAACTTTCGGCCCGGATCGTCGCGGAGAACCCGGACGGGCGCGTGCGCAACGCCCTGGCCACCAATCTTTCCGACCTGCTGCGCTACCAGAATATGCTTTGCCGTTACGACACCACCGCCTTGAAGTCCCTGGACATCTTCTCGGTGCACGGTTTTCCGGTGGGACTCGTGCAGTGCGAATCCAACCTGCTGGGCATTGTCGATCCGAACAGGAACGTCTGCGTGGGTAGCGGGGGCTGGGCCAACATCATCGAGAAGTATCGCAAGGCCAAGGCCTACTGCGTCAACCCGTTCGAGATCAGGCCGCTCAAGGCAGGGAAGGAAATCGTTCCCATCCGCGAAGAATGGATCGGCGACACGCCCAACGGCAGACCGGGAGCTGAGAAGCGCGGCGTTGTCCTGCACTGCGCGGATGCGGCCCGGGCCGAAATGCAGCCGCGCTCACTGGACGCTGTCCTGACCGATCCGCCGTACTTTGGAAACGTGCAGTACGCGGAATTGATGGATTTTTGCTATGTGTGGCTGCGCCGCCTGATCCGGACCGAATCCGAGGCCTTTGCCGCGCTTTCGACCCGCAACCCCGAGGAACTGACGGGCAACGAGGACATGGGCCGGGGGATCGACCATTTCGCCCAAGGCTTGTCCGAGGTCTTTCAAAAAATGGCCACGGCCCTCAAGCCAGGAGCCCCGCTCGCTTTCACCTACCACCACAACGATCTCGGCGCGTACTGCCCCCTGGCCGTGGCCATCCTGGACGCCGGCCTGACCTGCTCGGCCTCCCTGCCGTGTCCGGCTGAAATGGGGGCTTCCATCCACATCAACGGTACCGGTTCCTCGATCATCGACACGGTTTTCGTATGCCGCTCCACCGGCTCCGTGCCCCGAAAATGGATCGTCGATTCCATGGACCAGGTTGCGGATCTGGTCCGCGAGGACATGGCCCAACTGCGCCGGGGAAACGTCAAGCCGACTCCGGGCGACGTTCGTTGCGTGGCCTACGGGCACCTCATTCGTCTGGCGGTCTGGAACCTGCGTGAAGCCTGGGACAAGACTCTCGAGATTGATCGCCGCCTGGCCGCGGTGACCTTGTGGCTGCGCGATTTCGGCGCCTGGAACGGCATTGAACTCGGCCGGATACAGACCAACGACCCCACGCAAACCGCACCCCTGTTCGCGATGCACGAGCCCACCGCCGGATTTGGAGACGCTGATGCCGAAATATCCTTTTGAGGTTGCTTTCGTCGAACTGTTGCAACACGCCGATTCTTATGTCGATGCCGTCTTCTCCTGTCTGGAGTCGGAATTTCTGGTCATGCCCAAGGGCGTTGGGTTCGTGGAGTATCCCGTTTTTGAACACGGATATGAGGCACTCAAGGCCGCTACCACGGGCTTTTCACTCTTCGATCCGCATAAGGTGTTGGCCCTGGCCATGACCGAGCCTATGGTCATCGTAATTCTTCGCGCCATGCTCGGCCTCACCCCTCCGGAATGGGCGTATCTGGCGACCCAGCGAACCGGCATCGCCGTTTCCCAAGGTTTTGTCAGGAGTCTGGACCGCAAGATCCGAATGTGCCCGTCACCTCGCTTCGCACCAATGGCGTGACCAGGGAAAGAGTGGAGGCTTTAATCAAGACGGCCTGCCTGATGCTGGCCGAAGGCGCACCGCGGGTTCAAGACGATCAATTGCATCGATTGAACAAAGCGGACACCAGAGCCGGAATCGACAGCATGAAGAGCATGGCGGACATGGGAGCGCCCTATGCCATGCTGCTGTACGAACGTTTTTTGGGCAGGCCTTTCGCGGGGCATCGCGACTCGGTCAGCGAACTGATCGGCGACAGTCTGGAGACGGCCATAGAAGATGTCTTGACCAAGGCGGGGATCAGCTTTCGCAAGACCAAGCGAGCCGAGCGAATCGAAGGGTTCGACCAGACACCGGATTTCATCGTGCCCAGCGAGTTCAATCCCCAGGTGATCATTGAGGCGAAAATCACCGAGGACGACGGCACGGCCAGGGACAAGGTCACCCGGATTCAGCACCTCGGGGCCTTGAGTCTCGCGGGAAGAACGCCGGACAACCCGAAATACGAGGTCATCGCCTGCATCGGAGGACGAGGCTTCGGCGTGCGCCGCGAGGACATGAAAAAGATGATCCTGGCCACCCGAGGCAAGGTCTTTACCCTCAAAACCCTGGATCAGCTTGTCGCGAATACGCGGTTGGCCGGGTTTCAGAGCAGGTGACGTGTGCCTACAGTTATTGCAAACGGTGTAGTACGGAAGGATGGATACATTATCATATTTTACTTATAAAGAGGATGTTGTGGATAGTGATAAGCAGTCGCTTGGTAGACAGATGATGAGGACCATTGTCGGAGATCGACTTGTAGATATTATATCTGATGTAGCAGAAGTATCTGCAGATAGCATGCTTTCTGATGGTATTATTAAAGAATTGCCTATATTTGGAACCTTAGTAAATCTGAAACGTGCTGGATTAGCAATACGTGACGAAATATTTATACAGAAACTGATTAGATTTCTTCAAGGAATTGGTCAAATATCAGATAAAGAAAGAAAGTATTTGTTGGAAAAATATCCAGATGATTCGATCGACCAACAATATCTTGGCGAAAATTTATTATTGACTTTAGATCGTTTAGACAACATGGTAAAGCCTGTAATTTTAGCAAAATTCTTTTCTGCATATATTAAATCAGAGATTGACTATACGCTGTTTAGTCGTTTATCCAAGGCTCTGGAGGTGTTCAATATTTCTCTATTGCCGGCTCTTAAAAAATACTATTTTTCTGAAATGCTATCAAATCTTAAAATTGAACTACATGAAGAAATAATCCACGAAATGAGTCTTTCTGGCCTGATCACCATATCACTAAGGGATTCTGGAACCATAGCTGGAAATGCGATGTACGTACAGACAAGGCTTGGCAGAGAATTTCTGCGTATTGGATTTGATATCACATAAAACGATCACTATCAGCATGAGCAAGGTCATCCCGCTCTTTCCGGAACGCAACTCACAATGCAGTGAGTCAAGTGGTTATGATCGTGATCTTTCCGTGTCGTCGGGCTTGAAACAAGTCGGCCCGCTTTTCCAACGCTACATCGGCATCGACTACTCCGGCGCTGAGACGCCGGAAGCCAGCCTCAAGGGCCTGCGGGTGTATATGGCCTCCCACGGCAATCCGCCGTGGGAGGTTCTGCCGCCTCCCAGCCCTCGAAAATACTGGACCCGGCACGGGTTAGCGCAGTGGTTGGCGGAACTCTTTGCCGGGAACAGCCAAGCGCTGGTGGGCATTGACCACGGCTTTTCTTTTCCGCTCAACTATTTTCAGATCCATCGTATTCCCCTGGACTGGCCCTCCTTTCTGGATGATTTCCAGGCCCATTGGCCCACTGATGAAACCTACGTGTACGTTAATTTCGTCCGCGATGGGAGCGTGGGCAACGGCGCGGCCCGACTGGGAAGTCCCAAGTGGCGGCGTTTGACCGAAGAGCGGGCCGGATCGGCCAAGTCGGTCTTCCACTTCGACGTGCCCGGCTCGGTGGCCAAGTCCACTCATGCCGGTCTGCCCTGGTTGCGGTATTTGCGGCACAGCATTGGCGAAAAGGTGCATTTCTGGCCGTTTGACGGCTGGGACGCGCCTCCCGGTCGTTCGGTCATCGCGGAGGTTTATCCCGCCTTGTGGAGCCGAGGCTTTCCCAAGGAGGGACGCACCGCGGACCAGCATGACGCCTACAGCATCGCGGCCTGGATGCGCCAAACTGATTTGGACGGCAGGCTTCGCGACTTCTTCAGTCCGGATCTTTCTCTCAGAGAGCGCGAAATTGCCGGAATCGAGGGC
The DNA here is from genome assembly GCF_900182865.1 of Desulfonatronum zhilinae. Classification (NCBI taxonomy): domain Bacteria; kingdom Pseudomonadati; phylum Thermodesulfobacteriota; class Desulfovibrionia; order Desulfovibrionales; family Desulfonatronaceae; genus Desulfonatronum; species Desulfonatronum zhilinae. Next base: position 76,491 of record NZ_FXUJ01000001.1, on the reverse strand, counting down.
TGGATACTGGGAACCCGCTGACTGTTTGATTTTCAGGGCAAAGCCCGAAAGCGGATGGGTTTATCCTGGAACTGCCGATGATTCTACCGTACGAGAGCACGGGGTTTGCTTGGGAGACAGAGATGCTGGAGTGCCAAATAAAGCGGAGACAAGAGGAAATACCGTGAACGGCCCAAGTCCATCAACCAAACACCAATGGAAGGATTTCCGCGGGTCTGCTTCATCAAGAACACGGTAACGAATCGAACGTCGTCATCGGGGGACTACACGTATTACGACGATTCGGAGGACTTCGAGCGCAACGTGCTCAATCATTTCCCGTTTATGGGCGACCGGGAGGTCATCGCGGAACTCGAGGCCATCGCTTGGTGGGACTGGCCCGTAGAGCAGATCTCCCAACATCTGGACGTTATTGCTTCGGCTGACATCGAAGCGCTTCGCGCGTGTCGTCGCGACTGAATCCAAGAACTTGACCAATGCGGACACGAAACACCCTATCATTCACAAAGAGGACATAATGAAGATCAAGAATTTGCTGTTTGGTGCCGTTTTATCCTGCTTTCTGCTTTCCATGCTGAACGCCCAGGTACTGGCGGATTCGGTTTGGCCGAGCATGGTTGGATCAGCCGATGGGGTGCCGATCTCCTATGAGGTGCATGGGACCGGCGAACCGACTCTGGTGTTCGTGCATGGCTGGAGTTGCGATGGGCGTTACTGGCGGATGCAGGTCCCGCACTTCTCGAAAAATCATCGGGTCGTGGTGATCGACCTGGCGGGACATGGGCATTCCGGGCTGGGACGCGAGGACTACGCCATGGACGCTTTTGGCGAGGATGTCCAGGCCGTGGTCGAGGAAGTGGGGGCCGAGCAGGTGATCCTGATCGGGCATTCCATGGGCGGGCCTGTAAGCGTGGCGGCAGCTCGGCTGATGCCGGGCAGGGTGATCGGGGCCATTGGGGTGGATACCTTTCATGACGTCTCCCACCCGATGACGCGGGAGGAATTCGATTCCTGGATGGGATTGCTCCAGCCCGACTTCCCCGCCGGGGCGGCCCAATTCGTGCGGCAGATGTTCATCGAGAAGACGGATCCTGTCCTGCGCGACTGGGTGGTGGCGGACATATCGGCCGCGCCGCCGAAAGTGGCTCTCAGCGCCATGGAACACATGCTTTCGGACGTGGTCAGCGGCGTCGCGCTTTCCGCCTTCGACGGGTTGGAGTTGCCCATCGTGGCGATCAACGCGGACCTCTGGCCGACCAACGTGGAGGCCAACCGTCACCATATCCATTCCTTCGATGTAGTGATCATTGAAGGGACCGACCACTTTTTGCACATGGCCGAGCCTGAAGCGTTCAACCGGAAGCTGGAAGGCGTGATCGCGGGCATGGTTGAGACGAGGAAGGGAGCGGAGTAGCCTAGGCAGCTGGCCCCAGGGAGCATTCCGGAACTGGAAAACGCTCAACCACAACAAGGAAAAACACCGTGAACGGGCCACATCCATCAACAAAACATCCAATGGAAGGATTTCCGCGGGTCTGCTTCATCAAGAACACGGTGACGAATCCGAACATCGTCGTCGGGGACTACACGTATTACGATGATCCGGACGATTCGGAGAACTTCGAGCGCAACGTGCTCTATCATTTCCCGTTCATGGGCGACCGACTGGTCATAGGGAAGTTCTGCGCCTTGGCCAGCGGCGTGAAGTTCATCATGAACGGGGCGAACCACAAGCTTTCGGGGTTCTCCACGTATCCCTTCCAAATTTTCGGCAACGGCTGGGACACGGGCCCGGACCGGGACGACCAGCCGTACAAAGGCGATACGGTGGTTGGGAACGATGTTTGGATCGGATACGACAGTCTGGTCATGCCGGGAGTACAGATCGGCAACGGCGCGATCATCGCCGCGCGCTCCGTGGTTGCTTCCGACGTTCCCGCCTACACGGTCGTTGGAGGAAATCCGGCAAGGCAGATCAGGCGGCGCTTTTCTCCCGAGGTCGTCGCGGAACTCGAAGCCATCGCCTGGTGGGACTGGCCCGTTGAGCAGATCACGAAGCATCTGACCATCATTGTTTCGGCGGACATCGAAGCACTCCGCGCCTGTCGCGATGACCGGCTCCCAGTCCTTGAAGACACTGGACACGCCACGTTTAATGATCTCGGCTAATTGAGTGACTTGCATCTGAAGGAGCAACCGCCATCGCCCCCAAAAACTCAGTCCATCGCCGCCCTCGCAACCTCTCCGCCGTTGTCCGCGCGTTCAGCGACCGAGTATTGTTCGCGGACGCCGCTGGCGGAGTTTTGAGTGTTGGTCAGGGCGGAGTGGAGGACTCGTCGCGTGAAAGTGCCGGCGGAACGTTCTGGGATATTCTCAAGCTACCGGTTCGGAGTCTGGAGCAGGCCTTGGAGCGATTCCCGCCCGGACGGGTGCACGAGGTTCATGCGCCGGGCGGGAAGGGTACCTTTGCGTTGCGGATTATTGCTTTGCCCGGTTGTCCGTCACCCCTCGAATCACAGCCTCGACCCGACATCCATGCCGGGCCCTCCGCGGAGTCCGGCCCGCCCCCTCGCCCTGCTTCCGCGTCCACTCGCCCCGCCTACGTGATCATCGCCACGGACAATCGACCCATCGTCCAGTTACGGGAAATATACAAAGAACGGATCGGGGAGAACATTCAGGCTTTGGAGAACTCGATCCATCTGTTCGGGGCCATGTTCGACGGGGTTCAGGACGCCATGCTGCTTTTGGCTCAGGACCGGGTCGTCCACGCCGCCAATCCCCGGGCCGCGAAATTGCTGGACCCGCGGGGCGACGGGCTTGTCGGGCGTTCGGTGACGACGCTGTTCCAGGTCGAGGACCGGGAAGTGATCGCTGAAAAGTTGGCCCGCATCAAGGACGGGGGACGATGGACGTCTCGTAGGACGTGTCTGCGCCCGGATGGCGACACCCTTCCGGTGGAGGTGGCTCTCTGGCGGATCGATTTGCAGGGCTTCACTCTCTATCACATGGTATTGCGCGACCTGACCGCCCAGGCCCTGCTGGAAAAGGGCCTTCGCCGCAAGCGGGCCGAAGTGGAGGGCATGAGCCTGGCTCTGCGCAACGTGGTCCGCTCCACGGAAAAGGAGAAGGAACAAGTCCGGGAGGCCATGCTCCGGGAGGTCCGGGCCGCGATACTGCCGGCCGTGGAGCGGATGGCCAGGGAGGAATCCCCGGAGCTGCGCAGCGCCCTCAAGGTGATGATCGAGGAACGCATCACCGCCTTTTCCGAGTCCGGTTCCGCCGACGGCCTGAACGCCCAAACCGACGCATCGGCGAATCTCCTGCTCAAGCTCACTCCCCGGGAAATCGAAGTTTGCCGACTGATCCGCATGGGCGCGGGCACCCAGCAGGTGGCCGAGCTGTTGAACACCTCCTTTGACACCATCCAGACCCACCGCAAAAATATCCGCCGCAAGCTGGCCCTCAAGGGGCGCAGGGTTTCTCTTTCCTCCTTCCTCCAACAGCATAACTTTTTTGAATAATAGTGATTCTTCGACGTTGGAGGTCAATTCCACATCCAACGTCGAAGATTACGAAGGAGAGGGCGCAGTTGCGCGTAAGTCAGCAAGAAAAACAAGGAGAACGTAACGTGGAGAACAACACCGACCAACACGATACCGGCGGCCCTCAAGGCCATGTCCAGTGGCTGTGCGGCTTCGCCCTGGAGCGCGAGGACATCAAGTGGCTGGTGCAGGGGCTGCCTCAAGAGGGTGGCGTGGACCCGAATACGGCGGAGTATGAGTTGCAATTGCTCAAGATCGTGAGCATCGGCTGGGGCATCTCCTACTTCTTGCAGGAGGACCCGCTTAAGGATGAAATTCTGGAGCCGTATTGGCAAGCCGTCCGGGAGTTCGCCGAAAACCTCTCCCAGACCACGTCCCTGCTCATCGGCAAGGACATCGAGTATTTTGAGGCGATCAAGGCCCGCTTGAACACCTACGTTCAGGCCATGACCGCGCTGACCGGAGACGCCGACCCGACCCAGGCCATCGGCCCGGCCTTTGCGCGATGCTGCGGCCGCGAGGACGATCCCTTCGCCGTGTTGGCCGGAGCCAAGCTCTTTGCCAACACCATGGCCCACACCCGGACCTATCTGGCCAAGGCGGTCAGCGAAGACGAGCGGGCCGGAGACGGGGGAGTGCAGTAGGCTTCGTTTAGCTGAGTGCTGAAAAAATGCTTTGTCGGCAGTCCGTTCAAAAACCCCAAGTGCAAGGAGCAATAAAAAATCAAGATCGAAGCGTATTTATTGATACGCGAGAGTTTGATTTTTTTGCAGCGACGCAACAATTGGGAGTTTTTCAACGGGACTGTCAGGACCGGAGCCGCCGCTTGTCCCCTACCCGTACGGTCATCTTCTCCTTGTCCAAATACTCCAACAGCGGGATGGAGAATTTGCGGGACAAGCCGGTGACGGTTCGAAAATCCGAGGGTTCCATTTCCGGGTTGTCGCGGAAAAAGCCCCTGACCATCTCCCTGATTCGCTCCAGGGCCTGGAAGGTGAAGAACATGTCCTCCTTGACCTTGACCAATTGGCCCTGTTCCTGAAGCAGGCGGAAGACCGGGGCGGCTTCCTTCATTTCCAGGTTTAGGGGGGCCAGGACGTCCTTGACGTTGGGCGGGGTCAGGCCGCCCCGGTCGTAGGCTTGCAGAATCGTCTCGCGCAGCTTGGCCTGGTCCGAGGCCAGGGATACCTTGTGGCCGGGGAGGCGGAACAGGTCGCCGTCCGCGGCCAAAGCACCCTGCTTCAGGGTCCGCTCCAGGACAAAATGGAACAGCTTAGGGTGCAGTTTCCGTCCCCAGCCCGAGGCCAGGGCTCCGCGGGAAACGCCCTGCTTCATGGGCTCCTTGCGGTGAAATTCCCCGACATGCTCCACGATGCCCGCGCCGAGTTCCTGGGCCAGCCGACCATGGACATAGGTCCGGTCTTCCCGCTCGAACAGAAAGGCCTCTTGCCTACCGCCCAAGAGTTGAAGCTGCTTCTCCAGTTCCTTGGTTTCCAGGCAGGTCACGGCCCGCAGTTGGCCGAACGTCAGTCCGGACAATCCGGCCAGTTCGAGCTGGAGCAGGATGCGTTGATCTCCCTGAGCCCCGGCCAGTTCTCCCAGCCGACCAACGGTCGCCGAATGGCGCTTGACCTTGCGGCCCAGGGGATTGACCAGCTTGCCGCCAGCCACGGTGCGTAGCGGCGAGAACGAGCGCAGTACGCAGCGGTCCCCGTACATCCCGACCATGGGCTCCTCGAACCGGACCTGGGTCATGGCCGTCTCGCCCGGATCCAGCTTGTCTCGGTCCAAAAAGTAGATCCGAGCCAGGATTTCCCGGGTGCCGTGGTGAAAGTGGATCTGAGTGCGGTGTTTCAGGGCCTTTGGCGTGGAAGGCAGGCAGGTCAGCTCCAGGTCCCAGGTGGTGCTGGGAAACAGAGTGCCGGGATGAGTCAGGACCATGCCCCGCTCCAGGTCTTCCACCTCCAGGCCGTGCAGGTTCACCGCCGTGCGCTGGCCCACCTCGGCCCGTTCCGGGGAGTCGCCATGGACTTGCAGGCCGCGGGCCTTGCTTTTCAGGCCCCTGGGCGCGATCTCCAGGTCGTCGCCCACTTTGAGGGTCCCGGAAATCAAGGTCCCCGTGGCCACGGTGCCGTGACCGCGCATGGTGAATATCCGGTCCACGGGCAGCCGGAACACGTCCGAGCGGGGCTCCCGGTGAAACTCTCCGGCCAGCCCCGCGATTTCCAGCCGCAGATCGTCCAGCCCGATCCCCTTGTGCGCGGAAACCGGCATCAACGGGGCCTCGGCCAAAAACGTGGGTTCCAAAAAAGCGCGCACGTCCTCCTGGACCAATTCCAGCCATTCTTCCTCCACCATGTCCACCTTGGTCAGGGCCACCAATCCGCGTCGGATGCCCAGCAGCGTGCAGATTTCCAGGTGTTCCCGGGTCTGAGGCATCACGCCTTCGTCCGCGGCGATCACCAGCAACACGAAGTCGATCCCCGCGGCCCCGGCCACCATGTTCTTCACGAACCGCTCGTGACCGGGCATGTCCACCACGCCCAGACGGACATCGCCGGGCAGATCCAGAAACGCAAAGCCCAGTTCGATGGTAATGCCGCGCTTCTTCTCCTCCTGCAGTCGGTCGCAGTCGATACCGGTCAGAGCCTTGACCAGACTGGTCTTGCCGTGATCGATGTGGCCCGCGGTGCCCATGATGATCGCCATGCGGATTTTTCCTCCGTAAAAACTCGGTTGGTTGACGTGTCGCCCCGTTACTCCGGCAACGTGATCAGTTCCGGATGCATGGCGTCATCCTTGACACGGATGACGGCCATGGAAACCGGCAAGGTGAAGCGCTTCGGCCCGATGCTGCCCGGATTGAGATAGAGCACGTCGTCCTTGTAGGTGATGTCCGGGGTGTGAGTATGGCCGTGGATGACGGCGTCCACGCCCGCGGCCCTGGGGTCCAGGTCCAGTTCGTACAGGTCGTGGAGCACGTAAAAGCGCTTTCCGGCGAATTCCACCGCCTCGGTTTTGGGCATCGGGCTGCCCGAAGCGGGCCGGTCCATGTTGCCCCGGACGAACACGGTGCGCTGGACGCCCTGCAGGGCGGCGATGATCTCCGGGCCGCAGACATCTCCGGCATGGAGGATCAGGTCGCAGCCTTGCAGTGCGGCCAGGGCGCTGGGGCGCAGCAGGCCGTGGGTGTCCGATATCACGCCGACGAGTCGACTCATTTTCAACTCCTTGGAACGACTTCGATTTCAAACAACACCGGCCACAGCTTGCCGGTCACGAATATCCGCCCTTGCTCCGAGTCGTAGGCGATCCCGTTGGGCACGGCTTCCGAAGATCTCCGCCGCGGCCCGAGGATTCCGTTCAGATCGACCCGGGCCACCACATGCCCGTCGTCTGGATCGATGCGGACCATCTCGTCCGTGGGAAAAATCTTGGCCCAGATCTCGCCCTCGATGTATTCCAACTCGTTCAGGCCGCGCTGGGGCCGACCCTGGTCATGGACCGCGATCCGTCCGGTTTCCTGGAAGGTGTACGGGTCCAGGCGGCGCAAGATATGGGTGCCGTCACTGAGGATCAGCCCCTGGTCGTCCTGGGTCAGCCCCCAGCCCTCTCCGGGGTAGGTGAAGGTCTCCAACTGGTCGAAGGTATCCAGATCGTAGACGAAGCCGGTACCGGACTTCCAGGTGACCTGAATCAGCCGGTCGTCCCAGAGGGCCAGGCCTTCGCCAAAGTACTGCGGCGCAAGGTTCCGCTTGCGCAGCACGCGCCCGGTGGTCAATTCGGCCTTGCGCAGCGAGGAAGTGCCCCAGCCTCCGGTGCTTTCGTAGAGATGCCCGTCATAAAACAGCAGCCCCTGGGTGGAGGCCGCGGGGTCGTGGGGGTAGGTGTTGATCACCCGAAAGGTTTTTTGGCGAGGGATGGGAAATTCAGGCTGGGCAAGCAGCCGGGAGGGGAACAGCTTCAGGGCCCCCATGCCCGTCAGCGTGGCGATGCCGGCGGCCAGGGCTAAAAACCGTCGTCTGTGCATGGTATTCGAGGTCGCGGGGCGTTAAAATCGGTGGAAAAAGAAAAGGTTATAGCCGAAATGCACCAGGACGCAGGGCAGGATGCGTCCGTGTCTGTCCCAGATCCATCCAAAAATCAGGGAGGGAAAAAACACGGCCGCGGCCCAGAGCGGAGGCTGGGCGAACAGGTGCGCCGCGGCGAAACAGATCGAGGCGACAAGATTGGCCAGGGTCAGCGGCCCCCAGCTCCGTAAATAAAAAGAACGCCCGCGAAGCCACTTTTGCAGCAGTCCCCGGAATACCACTTCCTCGGCCAGGGCCATCACCCCCAGCCTCCATAGGGCCACGGCAACCGCGGGTTCGGGTAGAAGCCATGCCGCGGGTGCCAGGGCCAGGACGGCGTAGAACCAGGGGTCCCGAAACCATGCTTTCCGTTCTACAGCTTGCACGGATAGCCACAAACCCACAGACTCGCGCCGCACAATTCGCGGAACAACCGCAAGCTGACCGAACCGAACTGCCAATCGGCCATCATCCCCCGTCCGGCTCCGGCTCGCCCCACGGCCACGGCGGCGTAACGCCCCCGCTCCGCTTCTTCGAGAATTCCTTGAGCATGGTCCGCCGCGGTTAGCACCTTTGTTGAGATCCGTGACTCGGCAACGGCGTTGGCCCGCAGCATGCGCACGGCATTGTCCAGAATCAACGCCTCGTCCCGATGGTCCCGCCGATTCGGGTCGGCCAGGTAGGCCACGCAAATGGCATGGCGCGGCTCCGGGGCGCACATCATGCCCACATGGTCAGCGGCGCACAGGCCGGGCTTGGAGCCGTCCACGCAGAGCAAGACGCCGGATCGGGTCAGATCCGGCTCCCGACATATCCAAAAGGGAAAGTCCAGGTTTTGGTCGAAAACGGTTTCCTTGAACGCGGTATTCAGATGCTCTTCCAGGCGACGAATGCCCCGGCAGCCGAGAACCACGGCGTCATAACGGTGGTGATCCGCCACTTCGGCGATGTCGGAAATGCGGAGAAACGGCTTGCCGGATGCGTCCGGGCACGTTTTTGCTACCGAGAAGCCCTTTTCCTCCAGCACGGCCACGGCCCAGTGCAGGGCGTCCGGCGAGGAAAGCCGGTCCGGGTCGTCCCCGGCCAGATCGGTCTGGGGCGTCAGGACAAGATCGATCAGCAAATCCTCGGCAGGTTGAAAAAAATTGCTCACGAAACGTGCTCCGTGGAGCAGGGCCGGATCCTCGCTGACGCAGATCAGCAACTTGCGAAGGAACAGGTTGGGATCGGGCATGGTTTCCAGAAGAACCTCCGTGGTGGGCACGATGACAACCCCGTAAAACGCCGGTCAGGCCGACCCCGGCGAAGGGAACCACTTCAGCCAGATTTTGCGGGAACGCGGACCGTCGAATTCCGCCAGAAAGACACCCTGCCAGAGGCCCAGCAGCAACCGCCCCTCCTCAACCAGAACGCGCAAGTCCGAGCCGAGCAGCGATGCCTTGACGTGGGCGTCGCTGTTGCCCTCGGAGTGCTGGTAGTCGCCCTGATGCGGGACCAGACGCCGCAAGGTCGTTAAAATGTCCCGAGGCACGGTGGGATCGGCGTTCTCGTTGATGGTCAGCCCGGCTGTGGTATGCGGACAAAACAGCACAAGCATGCCGTCCAGAAACTCATGGTTGCGGACGACGTCCTGCACCTGGGCCGTGACGTCCACCAGGGCTTCGCGTTGCGGGGTCTGGATGGTCAGTTCCTGCATGCGCTCCCTCCGTTGTCGCTCAGGGGATTCTCGGTCGCCGGAGTGATCGCTCCGGCATGGCCGGAGTCCGAAAAAACAGGGCCAAGACTGACAGAAAACCGGGGAACAAACAAGAGAGACGAAGCGTTGGGGCAGAGAGGAAAAACAGGAAGAAGGGGGGCGCGAAACAGCGTTTCGCGCCCGAGAAAGTCGTTACTCAGGGAAACGGGGAGCCATGTATGCGGAATTTCCGCTGATTCGCGCCAGCAGGGCCAGAACCCCGAACAGCAGGGCCGCTGCCAGGTGGGACCAGCCGATGAACATCACGGCTTCCGGGGAAAAGGACCACTCAGGCAGGTTCTTGAGTACCCGGAAAAAGCCCGATCCGATCAGGGCTGCGACGGCCGCGATGCGCAACCGGCCCCAAAGGGTGATCCGGCATGTCCGGGAAAGAACCCGGAGATGGATTACGGCCCAATAGGCGACCAGGGCCAGAAAAATCCCGGCGGCAACGTAATGCAGGACATGCTGGACGAAAAAGTCCGCGGTCCAGGCTAGGCCGGGAATATCCGCGATATAGTATCGCTTGAAAAGCGGCATCTGGCCCAACCCGGAAACGGCCAGCACGAACACGCTGACCGCGAAGAGCCGGGTCTGCCAGGGGGAGATGAGAGGTTTCGGGCTATTCATGGCCGGACTCCTTTTGGGTCATGGCCCGTGCGCCGGTCAGCAGCCCGGCGGCGATGCCCGCCAGGGGCGCCGCGATCAGGGCCCAGGTCAGGTTCTCCGCCTTGGCCATCACGTCCTGGACCGGCTCCAGATGCGGTCGGCCCGGACCGGTCTGCATCGCACCGTTCAGCACGTCAAACGGAACCGGGGAAACATAAAAGGTGTTCGTCCCGCCGTTCTCTTCGGCCCCGTACACGTACCCATCCATGTCCTTGGCCAGCTTGCGGGCCAGATCCAGCATTTCGGATCGCGGGCCGATGTGCTGGATGCGCATGGGACAGATTTCGATGCACGCCGGTTCTTCGCCCTGGGCTACACGGTCGTAGCAGCGGTCGCATTTGTACATCACCCCGTTCCCGGCGAATCTGGGCATCAGGTCCAGATACAGACCCACCCCGGTTTGGCGCTGCGGGATCGCCCACGGACAGACGTCGCGACACTTGCCCCCGCCCAGACAGATTTTTTCGTTGATCCGCACGATGCCGTCGGATTGGCGCAGGGCCGCGCCCCACGGGCAGAGATTGGCGCAGGGCGGGTTTTGGCAGTGCAGGCACCGCCTTGGGATGTGCAGCTCAAAAGGCTTGCCGTTCCACTCTCCGGCGGCGGTTTGGATGTACAGCCAGTTATACGGGGTCAGCCGGTCGTCCGTGAACCGCCGATCCGTCCAGTCCTCGGCCTGCACCCGCTTGGGGAACATCTCCGGAAAGGGCTTCTCCGGCTTGGGATGCTTGAACCCGTTAACCTCCCGGCAGGCCTCCACGCAGGCCCCGCAATTGATGCACTGGCTGATGTCCAGAACCGTGGCCAGTTCTTCGGGGTGCTGGTCGGATCGCTGGGCAGCCTCGCCAGGATTCGTTTTCAGGGGCAAAACCGCGGCCGCGCCGGCCACCCCCGCGGCTTTCAGGAAATTTCGTCTGGAAAGGGTTGCGGATCGCGGCACAGCACCATCACCATCGTCGCCATTGTGCATAAGACCTCCCGGTCGCTCTCCTCTTCCGCGGCGGGCCGTTGAAAACTCGTCAGCCACGTTGCTCAATGCGCCGTCAAGTTTCGGTGAGCAGTCCGCGGAATCGGACATTGTTTAACAGCACAAATTTAGCATGAATCATGCCACAAAAACATTGTCTTCCATCCGGCTTAAAAAATGGTCTTTTTTAACTGCCTGTCAGGAGAAAGAGTTTTTTCTTTTCGCGATATCTACACGTGATTAATCACACATCGACAGCGGCGCGGGTCAATGCGCCGTCCGCGACGTTTTGACCACTTCACATTACGGCCCGAATTGCCGATCAGACATGGAATAAAATTGACACTCCTTGTTTTTATTGGATAGGTCTCCAGTATTGTATACGCCCGACAGGCGAGTTGTTGAACTTGTAAAAACTTTAACCGGAGGTGTTTATGAAAAAATTGATTGGATGCGTCGTGGTCGCGCTGTTGCTGACTCTCGGTCTTCTTTCAGGCCCGGCGGCGGCAAAAAAGCTTGTTGTGGCCGTGGATACGGCCTTTGTTCCCTTTGAGTTTCGTGACCCAAAAACAGGCGAGTACACTGGATTCGACATCGACCTCTGGGCCGCCATCGCCGAGGAGCTCGGCGTGGAGTACGAACTACAGCCCATGGATTTTGCGGGTATCGTCCCGGCCCTGCAAACCGGAAGCATTGACGCGGCGTTGGCCGGAATCACCATCACTTCCGCACGAGAAAAAGTCGTGGATTTTTCCCATCCCTACTACGACAGCGGCCTGACCCTGATGGTCCGTTCGGACAATGAGGAGATCAAGGGTCCGGAGGACGTGGCCGGAAAACGGATCGCGGTGCGCACGGGAACCACCAGCGACAACCACGCCCCCTCGCTGAATCCGTCGGAAATCATCAAGTTTCCCAACATCGAACAAGCCTACATGGAATTACGCACCGGTCGCGTGGACGTGGCCATGCACGACACGCCCAACGTGCTGTACTATATCACCACCGCTGGTGAAGGCGCGGTCAAGGCCGTGGGCCCTCGGATGCAGGCCCAGTCCTACGGTATCGGCTTTCCCCTGGGCAGCGAGCTGCGCAACGACGTCAACGTCGCCTTTCTGGAATTGGTGGAAAACGGACGCTATGCGGAAATCTACCGCAAATGGTTCGGCCAGGACCCCAGTCCCCGTTAATCCGTCCTCGCGCCGCGTTGGAGCGCTGTCCAATCTCTGGACCGCGCTCCAACGCGGAGACCTCCGGTTGGTGTTTCGCCACCGAGGTCTTTTTCACGCCTGCCGACACCTTTAACCATCAGGATACATCCAATGGAATTTCAATACGACGTGGTCCTCAACTCCATGCCCCAACTGATGAAGGGCGTGAAGCTGACCATCGAAATCACGTTCTACGGTTTGATCGGGGGGACTCTGCTCGGGATTCTTACCGGGTTGTTCCAGGCCTACAAGGTTCCGGTGCTGAACTGGATTGCCTTTACCTACGTGGCCTTCATTCGCGGAACACCCATCGTGGTCCAGGCCATGTTCGTCTATTTCGCCTTGCCCCTGGCCCTGGGAATCCGCATGAACGCCTTGAACGCGGCGATCATGGTGCTCTCCGTCAATGCCGGAGCCTATATCGCGGAGATCGTCCGCGGGGCCGTGCTCTCCATCAACAAGGGCTTGGTGGACGCCGGTCTTGCATTGGGCCTGTCCAGGCTGCAAGTCATCATGTCCGTGGTCGGTCCACTGGCCTTCCGGCGGATGATTCCTCCATTGGGCAACCAGTTCATCATCAGCCTCAAGGATACCTCTTTGTTCATCGTCATCGGCGTGGGCGAGCTGACCCGGCAGGGGCAGGAGATCATGGCTTCCACCTTTCGGGCCTTGGAAGTATGGACCGCGGTGGCCATCCTGTACATGGTTATGACGACAACCCTGGCGCTGTCCCTGCGTCTGCTGGAACGAAGGATGAAAATCCTATGAGCATGGTCGAGTGCCGGAAGGTCTGTAAAAATTTTGGCAAGGTAACGGTATTGCGGGACATCGACCTGAACATTGATCAAGGCGAGGTGGTTGTGGTCATCGGCCCCTCGGGCTCGGGCAAGTCAACTTTGCTGCGCTGCATCAACGTGTTGGAGAAGATCACCTCCGGAGAGCTGCTGGTGGACGGCAAAAGCGTCACGGATTCCAAAACCGATGTCCGACTGATCCGGCTGGAGGCGGGCATGGTCTTTCAGCAGTTCAACCTTTTTCCTCAGATGACGGCCATGGAAAACGTGGCCTTCGGACCGCGCAAGGTGCGCGGCTTATCTCGCGCCGAAGCTCGGGAACTGGCCGCCGAATTGTTGCGCAAAGTGGGCCTGGAGGAACGTGGGAACCACTATCCGTCACAGCTTTCGGGCGGACAGCAGCAACGCGTGGCCATTGCCCGCGCCTTGGCGGTGAAGCCCAAGCTGATGCTTTTCGACGAGCCCACCTCAGCTTTGGATCCGGAATTGAAAGGTGAGGTGCTCGCCGTGATGCGCTCTCTGGCCGAGGAAGGCATGACCATGGTCATCGTTTCCCACGAAATGAATTTCGCCGTCAACGTGGGCACCCGGCTCATCTTCATGGACGAAGGCCGGATCATCCACGACGGACCGCCCAAAAATCTCTACGAAAACCCTCCCTCGGAACGATTGCGGGATTTTTTGCGTCATATTCAGTAAATCCCAATTCTCCGGCACAGCCGAATCGCGACGAGGATGTCGGACCTGGAAGAGGCAAGTCCATCGAAACAAAAAATGGTTGTAATACCATTTCTAATTCAAAGCTTCTCTTTCGGTATCGGTATCGGGATCGAATTAGAATTATTGGCGAACAAACAGTATCTATCCCGATACCGATACCGATACCGATACCGACGCCGACCCCGATAACTGCATTTTCTCAAGCGAAAAACGCATTGCCGAAGTAGAATTGGTATAACTACTCGCACTCTTCCGAGTAAAAGCAGCATGGATACCGCCTTTGCGAGTATAACTGACTCGGAAACGCATTGAAAAACACGTCATTCCCGCGAAAGGCCAGCTGGCCAGTAACTGTTCGAAACAGGCCGGTCATTCATCCGCGCATCAAGAGCACTCCTTCTCCGGATGGAGCATCTTCCGGTTGTGGAACCAAAACGAGGAGTCGTCCATCAGTTTGTAGAACACCGGGACAAAGAGCAAGGCCAGGGAGCTGGCCAGGATCATGCCGCCCACCACCACGGTGCCGATCTCCTGACGGCTGTTGGCGCCCGCGCCGGTGGCGAAGACCAGGGGCAGGGAGCCGATGATGAAGGTCAGGGCGGTCATCATGATCGCCCGGAAGCGCTGTCGGGCCGCGGCCAGGGCCGCATCGAAGGCGCACAGGCCTTCGCGTTCCCGGTTCTGGGCCGCAAACTCCACAATCAGGATGGCGTTTTTGGCCGCCAGTCCGATGAGCACCAACAGGCCGATCTGGAAGTAGATGTCGTTGGGAAAGCCGCGCCACAGGCCGGACAGGGCCGCGCCAAGCACGCCGAAGGGCACGGCCGAGGCCACGGCGAAAGGCAGGGACCAGCGTTCATACTGGGCGGCCAGGATCAAAAAGACCATCAAGAGGCCCAGCCCGAAGGCCAGAGCTCCGGCCCCGGCTGCGGCGTCCAACTGGTAGGCCTCCCCCACCCAGCCGATCCGCGTGGCCTGGTCCAGCACGTCCAGGGCCGTCTCTTCGATGGCCTCCTTGGCTTGGCCCGTGGTGAAGCCCGGGGCCGGATCGGCGAAAAATTTGGCCGCCGCGTTGCCGTTGAAGCGGTTGATGACGTCCGGGCCCGGCTGGCGCTCCAGGGTGACCAGGGCGCTCAGGGGCAGCATTTGGCCGTGCTCCGAGCGTACGAAGACCCGGTTCAGGTCTTCGGGCCGGCTCCGAAATTCGCCCTCGGACTGCATGTTCACCTGCCAGTTGCGTCCGGCCAGGGTGAAGTCATTGACGTACAGGGCGCCGAAGGTGCTCTGCATGGCCTCGAATATCTGGTTGATGGGCACGCCCGCGGCCCGGGCCTTTTCCCGGTCCACCTCGGCGTGGTAGCGGGGGATGGTGGTGTCCAGGGTGACCCGGGCGTTGGTCACTTCAGGACGGGCGTTGATCGCCGCGATGAAGCGTCCGGCCCGGGTTTCGACCTCCCGGGGCGAGGAGCCGTCGCGGACCTCCAGGTAGCCTTGTACGCCTCCGGTCAGGGACAGCCCCTGGATGGGCGGCGGGGTGAAGGCAAGCACGTTGGCTTCCGGGACGCTCATGCCCATGCCCATGATCCGTCCGGCCAGGGACATGGCGTCCTGACCGGGGGCTCGGCGGTCCTTCCAGTCGGTCAGGTTGGCGAAGCCCAGTCCGGCGTTGGTGCGCAAGGCTCCGTCAAAGATGTCGAACCCGGCCACGGTGGTAAAGTCCTGAATCTCGTCCAGGCCGGTGAGCATGCCCGTGATGGTCTCCCGCGCGGCCTCGGTGCGCGGCAGGGCCGACCCCTGGGGTAGTTGAAAGACGACCATGGCCACGCCCTGGTCTTCCTGGGGGACCAGGCCCGAGGGCAGGCGCGTGACCGCGTACACCGTCCCGGCGGTCACGGCCAGGAAGAGCAGCATGCTGATCACGGCGTGGCGCAGCATCTTCTCCACGATCCAGGCAAAGGCGGCGGTGAGCTTGTCGAACAAATAGTTGAACAGCGCAAAGGGCCCGGACGTCTTGCGGACCTTGCGGTCCAAAAGCAGAGCGCACATGGCCGGGGCCAGGGTCAGGGCCACTACGCCGGAAACCACCACGGAAACGGAGATGGTCACCGCGAACTGGCGGTAGAGTTCGCCGGTCATCCCGCCGAGAAACGCCACGGGCACGAATACCGCCACAAGAACCAGGGTCGAAGAGACCACGGCTCCGGAAACCTGCTTCATGGTCTCGATGGCTGCTTCCCGGGCCCGCAGGCCCTGTTCGCGCATCAACCGGTCCACGTTTTCCAGGACGATGATGGCGTTGTCCACCACAATGCCGATGGACAGCACGAGGCCGAACAGGGTCAGCAGATTCACGGAAAAGCCCATGGCCAGCATCCCGGCAAAGGTGCCCACCAGGGAGACTGGAATGGCCGCGGCCGGGACCAGGGTGGCCCGGAAGCGCTGCAGGAAGACGAAGGTGACCAGCACCACCAGGACCACGGCGATGACCAGGGTGATCATCACTTCGCGGATGGAGATTTCCACGAACTCGGTGGTGTCGTAGGCCACGGTATGGGCCACGCCGAGCGGGAAGCGCTGGGAAAGCGCCTCCAGGGTGTCGTGGATTCGATTGGCCGTATCCAGGGCGTTGGCCCCGGGCTGGAGATAAACCCCGATGGGCACGGCGGACTGGCCGTTGTACGTCGCGGAAAAGGCGTAACTCTGAGAGCCCAGCTCGGCCCGGGCCACGTCGCCCAGACGCAGCACGCCCCCGTCCTCGGAGGAGCGCAGGATGATCCGTTCGAACTCCTGGGCGTCGGCCAGTTGGCCTCGGGTGGTCACGGCAAAGGAAAAGGCCTGGTCCGCCGGGGAAGGCTCGGCGCCCAATTGACCGGCGGCGAACAGGGCGTTCTGCTCCCGGACGGCGGCGGCCACGTCCGACGGGGTCAGGTCGTACTGGGCCAGCTTGTCCGGGTTCAACCAGATGCGCATGGAGTAGTCCTGGGAGCCGAACAGGGAGGCCTCCCCCACGCCTGGCAGCCGGACCAACTCGTCCAGGACGTTGAGCAGGGCGTAGTTGCTGATGAACAGCGTGTCCCGGCTGTCGTCGGGCGAGTAGAGCACTGGAACCATCAAGATGTTCGTGGAACGGGCCTCCACGCGCACCCCCAGATCCCGGACCCGCTGGGGCAACCGGGAGGCGGCGGCCTGAACCCGGTTGTTCACGTTGATGGCCGCCTGGTCCGGGTCCGTGCCCATTTCAAAGGAGACCGTGATTTGCAGCATCCCGGAGTCCGTGGCGCTGGACTCCATGTAGATCATGTTGTCCACGCCGTTGATTTCCTGCTCCAGGGGAGCGGCCACGGCCGCGGCGATGACTTCGGAGCTGGCGCCCGGGTACATGGCCGCGACCACGACCTGCGGCGGAACCACGTTCGGATACTGCTCCACGGGCAGCACGCGCAGGGCGGCCCCTCCGGCCAGAATAATGATGATGGAAATGACCGAGGCGAAGATCGGTCGATCGATGAAGAAGCGAAACATCAGCGTTCCTCCGGCTCCGGATTCTCCCCGGAAATTTGGCCGTTGGTCACTTGATCGCTTACTTGATCGCTCACTTGATCACCCTCGGGAGTGTCCCCTACGGCATCGTCATGGACGGTCTCCACGACGTTCACGGGCGCGCCGTCGCGCAGGGCGACCTGACCGTTGATAACGACCCGGTCACCGTTGTTCAGTCCCTCCAGGACGATCTGTCGACCGTCGCTCACCGGCCCCAGACGGACCGGCCTGATCCCGGCCGCGTCCTCGTCGTCCAGGACAAACAGGTGCGGCGTTTCGCGGCCCTGGCCCACGGCGGCCTCGGGCACCGCGAAAACACCTTCCAAATTTTGCAGAGCGACTCGAATTCGGACGAATTGTCCGGGGATCAGCGTTTGGTCCGGATTGGGAAAAACGGCCCGCGCCGTGACCGTGCCGGTCCGGGCGTCGATCACGCTGGCGGTGAAGTCGATCTCTCCGGGGTGGGGATACTTCAGCCCTTCCGGCAGCAGCAGTTCCGCGCGCCGGGAGCGACCGCCGCCACGCATTGCGGAGTCGGTTTCCGGCAGAGCGAAGCGGACATGCACCGGGTCCTGCTGGGTGATGGTGGCCAACAGCCCGCCCCATTCGATCAGATTGCCCTCGGAGAGGTTCTCCAGGCCGGTCACTCCGGCCACCGGGGCGCGGACTTCCGTGTAGCCGAGGTTGCGCCGGGCGTCGGTTACGGCCACCTGGGCCTGGGCGAAACGGGCCTGAGCCGTTTCCAGGACGGTCAGGGCCTTGTCCCGCTCCAGCTCGCTCACCGCGGCCTCGGCGAACAGCCGGGAATACCTGTCCCACTCCCTTTGGGCATGGTTCAGGTTGGCCCGGGCGTCGGCCAGATCGGCCTCGGCCCGCCGCAGGGCGATCTCATAGCGTTCCGGATCGATGCGAAACAGCAGCTCATCCTTCTTGACCACCCTGCCTTCCTCATACAGCCGCTCGCGCAGGATTCCCTCCACCCTGGAGCGAATCTGAACCTGACGCGAACCGTGAACCCTGGCCGGATACTCCCGAACCACCTCCACGTCCCGCGCCTGCACGGTCAAAACGGTCACCGGCGGTGGGGGAGGCGCGGGCCGTCCTTGGGGCTCCGAGGAGCCGCCGCACGCCGCCAGCCCGAGGACAAACAACAAAACGACCATCATGGCCGCGCCATACCGGACAAAAAAAACATCCCTTCGCATCCCGACCCTCCATATCTTCATGCCGTTCTCTCTCTGTTTTCCATTCAACACGACACAACCATTCAGTGCATGCTCAAAATCGAAATCGATCGATTGCCGCCCCCTCACACCCTCGACCACCGGGTATGCGAAACCCAGCCGAACCGTGAAAAAAAGTCCGCGATTCTGGCTCCTTCCGGAGACAACTCCTCCATCCCCGGTTCCTGGTCTTTATACAGCAAAATGACGATGTCGCCTTCTCGTTCCGGACACGCCCAGACGTCAATGCAGTTCACGGCCCCCTCGCCGGAAAGGTACAGTTCCTCCGCGCTTTGTTTCGCTCGCAACCCCTCTTCGCGACTGAGCGGGCAGACGTAGATGACTTCCATTCTTTGCATGGTATCGCCTCGGCGGGGGCCGGTCAGCTTATTGCCCGGGAAAACGAAACGTCGTTTTTGATGATGAATCGCACCGCATCCATGTCCTTTTCCGACGTCGCGAAGGCGTTCAATTCCTTCAACGTATCGAAACAATGAGCCATTTTGAGATATCGCAGATTGAGAAAGTAGTACTCGCGGGACAAGACGTACGTCCTTTCCCGCGTCAGATAGAGAACGAATTTGACCTTTTCCAGCCTGACGGCGAAAATAACCTCGCCCTGAAAGACCAGATCGTCCCTGCCGGTCCTTTTGACCCTGAACTCCTGCATTTCCACGCCTCCGGGCAATATGTTCGAAGCAGTGTCGGTTTTGACGGACAGGAGTACTTTTCATTTGTCGTGCCAAGTATAAAAAACTTTTAATTTAATATGTTGCGATGATGGTCATTATTTAAAAGTCATATTTGACTAAATACTGCCCGTCAAATATGACTTTACAGCACAACCCGTTAAATATGACACACCAAGATTGACTCAAGATGGACGACAACATTTTTTTTCGGGAAGCGACGCTGCGGATTTGCAGCAGTCTGAATCTGCGGCGGGCCATGGAGCGGACCCTGGAGTTCATTCGGGAGTTTGTTCCGGCGGATGGGCTGTTTATCGGCTTGTTTGATCCGGATCTGAACATCGGGCGGACCATCGTCCGCATTTTTCCCGACCATTGGCCCAAGTCGCCGGAGTCCCTGACCGTGCCGGACGTTTCCCTGGCCTATGTGCGCCAACAGTGGCGATCCGCGCCCACGTTCAACATTATCAACGACTGGAAGGACGCGGAGCCGGCTGTTTTACCCATCCTGAAGATGACCTGGCCGGATAATACTTCGTTGCTGCGCACCGACCTGGACCTCGAAAACAAGCGCATCGGGATGCTCCTCTTGGGGGCCGAGGGCCGCGGCCGCTATACGGAGCGGCACGCCCGATTAATGAACACCCTCAACGAACCCTTTGCCGTAGCCCTGGCCAACGCTTTGCAATATCAGGAAGTGGTCCGGCTCAAGGAAATGCTTGAGGACGACAACCAATATCTGTTCAACGAGCTGCGCGGCATTACCTCCAGCGATACGATCATCGGCGCGGATCTGGGACTCCGAGAGGTAATGCTGTTGGTCCGGCAGGTCGCCCCCTTGGAAAGCCCGGTCCTGCTTCTTGGAGAAACCGGCACGGGCAAGGAACTCCTGGCCAACGCCCTGCACCGGGCTTCTCCTCGGCGGGGCGGGCCCTTTGTGAAGGTCAATTGCGGGGGGTTGCCCGAAAGCCTGCTGGACAGCGAGCTGTTCGGGCATGAAAAAGGGGCGTTCACCGGCGCCATCGCCCAGAAGCGGGGCCGGTTTGAGCGCGCCCACGGAGGCACGATTTTTTTGGATGAGATCGGCGAGCTGACTCCTGGCGCTCAGGTCAAGCTCCTCCGGGTCTTGCAGCAGAAGGAAATCGAACGGGTCGGCGGTACGCGGACCATCCCGGTGGACGTCCGGGTCATCAGCGCCACGCACCGCAATCTGGAGCAGATGGTCCGGGATGGGACGTTTCGCGAGGACCTCTGGTTCCGGCTGAACGTCTTCCCGATCATGATCCCACCCCTGCGGCACCGCCCGCAGGACATTCCCGCCCTGCTGGATCATCTGCTGACCAAAAAGTCCCGGGAGATGAAGATCACTCGTAAGGTCCGCCCGGCCCCGGGGGTCCTGGACCTGCTCAAGCAGCACTCCTGGCCCGGCAACGTGCGGGAGCTGCAGAACCTGGTGGAGCGCTCCCTGATCCAAAGCCAGAGCCAGGGTCAGAACCAGGGTCAGGTCCAAAGTCAGAATCAGGCAGCCTCGCCCGCCTCCGACGTCCTGAGCGTGGAGATGCATCCCGGCGGACCGGCCCCGGAGGGCAAACAGCCTTCCACGACGGAAGAGGACGTGCTCCCCTTTGACCATGCCGTGACCAGGCTGATCCGCGCGGCCCTGGAACGCACGGGCGGCAAGGTCATCGGCCCCGGCGGGGCCGCCGAATTGCTGGACCTGAACCCCAGCACCCTGCGGGGCAAAATGCGCAAGCTGGGGATCACCGCGCCCCGAGGCCGGGGGCGGACGTAAATTTCAACCCCCTATTCCTCGCCGTTATCCAACAATTCCTTTTCGTCAACGTCAATGCTGTCGAAGCCGACCACCATGGTGTCCGGGTCCATGCGCACCAGCATCACGCCCTGGGCGTCGCGGCCCACGCGACTGATTCCGGCCACGTTCATCCGAATGATCTTTCCGGCGCTGGTCAGGATCAACAGGTCGTCCTCCGATTGAACCAGGACCGAGCCGACCACGTTGCCGGTCTTGGGCGTCACGCGCATGTTGATCACACCTTTCCCGCCCCGGGACTGGCTGCGATAGTTCTCCAGCAGAGTTCGCTTTCCGTAACCGTTGGCCGAAACGGTCAGCACTTCATGGCGCTGGTCGTCGTCCGTGACCACGCAGGACACCACCTGATCGTCGTGGTTCAGGTCCATACCCTTGACCCCGGCCGTAGCTCGACCGGTGGAGCGGATATCCGAACAGGAAAACCGAATGGACTTGCCGTGTTTACTGATCAGGACCACCTCGGCAGAGGAGGAAATCTCCCGCACGGTAATCAGTTCGTCTTCCGGATGGAGATTGACCGCCTTCAGGCCGCTTTGCCGGCAGTTCACGTACAACTGAGCCTGGGAGCGCTTCACCACGCCCCTTTTGGTGGCGAACAGAAAATCCTTGTCGGTGGCGAAATCCTTGATGGTCATGGCCGTGGCGATGAACTCGTCCTTGTCCAGGGGCAGCAGGTTGGAGGCGTGAATGCCCCGGGCCGTGCGCGAACCTTCGGGAATGTTATAGGCCTTGATCTGATACATCCGGCCCTTGTTGGTGAACAGCAGGATGAAATTGTGATTCGTGGTGGTGAACATCTGGGCGATGATGTCCTCGGAAACCGTGGAAGCGCCGTAGATGCCGCGGCCCCCGCGCTTCTGCTGCTGATAGATGTCCATGGGCGTGCGCTTGATGTAGCCGCGCTGGGACAGGGTGACCACCACTTCCGTGTCGCCCACCAAATCTTCCATATTGATGCTGCCGGCGTCTTCCTCCACGATCACGGATCGTCGCGGGGTAGCGTATTGTTTCTTGATCTCCACCAACTCTTCACGGATGACCTGGATCAAAACCTCCACGTTTTGCAGGATGCTCTTCAGATATTCGATTCGCTTGATCAGTTCCTGGTATTCGGCCAAGAGTTTGTCCCGTTCCAGGTTGGTCAGGCGCTGTAAGCGCATGTCCAGGATGGCCTGGCTTTGGAGGTCCGTGAAGGCGAAACGGGCTATTAAGTTCTGCTTGGCTTCCGCGGGCGTCTTGGAGGACTTTATCAGTTCGATGACCTCGTCGATGTTTTCCAGGGCGATCTTCAGCCCTTCCAAAATGTGCGCCCGCTGTTCGGCCTTGTTCAAATCATACCGGGTCCGGTTCAGGACCACTTCCTTGCGGTGTTCGATGAACAGCTCCAAAACGTCTTTTAACTTCAGAAGTTGGGGCCGGTTGTGGACCACCGCCAGGGTGTTGATGTGATACCAGGATTCCAGAGGCGTAAATTTGTACAGGGAATTGATCACCACTTCCGGGATGGCGTTTTTCTTCAGATCCATGACGATTCGAATCCCATTGCGGTCGGATTCGTCCCGCAGGTCGCTGATCCCCTCCACCTTTTTTTCATGGACGATCTGAGCGATCTTTTCCACGAGATTGGCCTTGTTCAAGGCATACGGAATCTCGGTGATCACGATGGACTCGGCCTGTTTGGAGCGCTCCTCAATATCCACCTTGCCCCGGACCTTGATGGAGCCTTTGCCGGTCTTGTAAGCGTCAATGATCCCGTGCCGACCGTAGATGAACCCGGCTGTGGGAAAATCCGGACCCTTGATATATTCCAGCAGGTCCGCCAACTCGGCTTCAGGCTTGCTCAACAACAGCAGCAGGCCGTCGATCAGCTCGCCGAGATTGTGCGGAGGGATGTTCGTGGCCATGCCCACCGCGATCCCGGACGAACCGTTGAGCAGCAGGTTGGGTACCTTGGTGGGCAGAATTTCCGGCTCCTGCAAGGTGTTGTCGTAGTTGGGCCGGAAGGGAACGGTTTCCTTGTCGATGTCCTGCAAAAACTCCGACGTCAGCCTGGACATGCGCACTTCGGTGTACCGCATGGCCGCCGGAGCGTCTCCGTCCAGGGACCCGAAGTTGCCCTGCCCGTCCACCAGGGGTTCGCGCATGGAAAAATCCTGGGCCATGCGGACCATGGCGTCGTACACCGCGCTGTCGCCGTGGGGGTGATACTTACCGATCACGTCGCCGACGATACGGGCCGATTTCTTGTACGCCCGGTTGTAAGTGTTCCCCAGGTCATGCATGGCGAACAGAATTCGCCGGTGCACCGGCTTGAGCCCGTCCCGGACATCGGGGATGGCCCGGCCGATGATCACGCTCAGGGAGTACTCCAGATAGGAGCGCTGCATTTCCTCTTCAATAAATATGTTGTTCTTCACGATGGCTCCGAAAAATGGTCGGCTGGTCATGCGTCAGCCGTTCTGAACGAAAGGCCCGAAAAGGGCCGTATATAAATTAAATATCCAGCTGATCCACGAACAAGGCGTTCTTTTCGATGAAAATCCGTCGCTGTTCCACGTTGTCGCCCATCAGCCGGGAGAAAATCTGGTCCGCCTCGACGGCGTCCTCCACCTTGACCTGGAGCAGGATTCGAGCCTCGGGGTTCATGGTCGTGGACCAGAGCTGCTCGGGATTCATTTCCCCCAGACCTTTGTACCGCTGAATATTGTACATTTTTTGGGTCTCGGCCAGCAGAAAAGCATACAAGTCGAACAGGTCCATCTCCGCGACCTTGTCCTCGCCCCTGAACACCTTGAAAAACAGCGTCCCGTGTTCTTCCACGATTTTACTGATCTGGTCAAAGGATTTCATGTACCCCTTGGACTTGAAGAACTCGCCCTTGAGCTTGACGTAATAGCCGTTTTCATGGGTGAAGCGCATGAAAGCGATGGTTTCAATCTCCGACGTTTCGTGGATCACGTCCGTGAAATAGCCGTGCAGCTTCATGTACTCCTGAAAAGCCGGCAGATTGATGTCCCGCAGGTCCTCATCCAAACGCAACCGGTAGGACACCAGACGGAAAAAAAGCTCCGGAGTCAGACCCAAATTGCGCGCGTCCGAGGCAAAGGCACGGATGCGTTTCACGGCCTTGAGCAGGGACAGCAGCTTGCTGTTTTCAATGCGCAGATCCTCCTC
This sequence comes from Desulfonatronum zhilinae, assembly GCF_900182865.1. Lineage (NCBI taxonomy): Bacteria > Pseudomonadati > Thermodesulfobacteriota > Desulfovibrionia > Desulfovibrionales > Desulfonatronaceae > Desulfonatronum > Desulfonatronum zhilinae. The sequence continues at coordinate 52,323 of NZ_FXUJ01000001.1, read as the reverse complement.
ACCATGCAGGACGAATTGGTGGGCGGTCTTTTCCAGAAGAAAAGTGTCCATTTCATCAGCGTCATGGATATATTTCTCGAAACTGGCCTTGTGGATGCGAAACAACGGAGGCTGCCCGATATAAACATGCCCCTGGTCGATCAGGGAGCGGAACTTGCGGAAAAAGAAGGTCAGCAGCAGGGTGCGGATGTGCGAGCCGTCCACGTCCGCGTCGGTCATGATAATCACCTTGTGGTAACGCAAGCGGCTCAAATCCACGTCGTCCTCTCCGGTGCCCACGCCCATGGCCGTGATCAGGGCCTGGATTTCCTTGTTGGACAAAATCTTGTCCATCCGCGTCTTTTCCACGTTCAAAATCTTGCCGCGCAGGGGCAGGATAGCCTGAAACTTTGGATTACGGCCCTGCTTGGCCGAACCGCCGGCGCTGTCGCCCTCGACGATGAACAGTTCGCTCTCCTCGGGGTTCTTGGTCTGGCAGTCAGCCAATTTTCCAGGCAGGGAAAAACCGGCCAGGGGCCCCTTGCGAACCAGTTCCTTGGCCTTGCGCGCAGCCTCCCGGGCCCGGGCCGTGTCCACGATCTTCTCGATGATCGCCTTGGCGTCCTTGGGGTTCTCCTCCAGATAGCGATTCAACGTCTCGTAGACCGAGGAAGAGACGATTCCGGCGACTTCGCTGTTGCCCAGCTTGGTCTTGGTCTGGCCCTCGAACTGGGGATCGGGGTGCTTCAGGCTGATCACCACGGTCAACCCCTCGCGCACGTCGTCTCCGGATATCTTGACCTTGCTTTTTTTGGCCGCGTCCGAGTTCGTTGCGTAATTGTTGATGGCCCTGGTCAGGGCGGACTTGAAGCCCGCCAGGTGCGATCCGCCTTCATGGGTGCAGATGTTGTTCACGAAGGTGTGAACGTTTTCCTTGTAATTGGTATTGTACTGCAAGGCGAATTCCGTGATCACACCGCCGGATTCGCTGGTTCCGGAAATGATCTGACCAATGGTCTGCTCACTGGCGTTGAGGTCCGCGACAAAGGAGACGATGCCCCCTTCGTGCTTGAAGGTGTGGACCTCGTTGTTCAAATCGTCGATGAATTCGATTTCGATCTTGCTGTTCAGGTAGGCCAGTTCATCGAACCGCTTTTTAAGCGTGTTCGGATTGAATTCCACGGTTTCAAAAATATCCTCATCCGGATGAAAGCGGATGATCGTTCCCGTATTCTGGGACGTGCCGATTTCCTTCAGTTGCGTGACCGGGACGCCTCGTTCATAGCGTTGAAAATACTTTTTGCCGTCGCGCTTGATGATAACTTCCAGGGACGAGGACAAGGCGTTGACCACGGACACGCCCACGCCGTGCAGGCCGCCGGAGACCTTGTAGGTGTCCTTGTCGAACTTCCCGCCGGCGTGCAGCACGGTCATGACCACTTCCACGGCCGGCTTCTTCTCCTTGGGATGGATATCCACCGGAATGCCGCGGCCGTCGTCGGTGACCGTGATGCTGTTGTCCAGATGGAGCTGGACCTGAATTTTGGAGCAATACCCGGCCATGGATTCGTCGATGCTGTTATCCACGACTTCATAGACAAGATGGTGCAATCCCTGGGCGCTGGTGCTGCCGATATACATGGACGGACGTTTCCGGACCGCGGAAAGGCCCTCCAGCACCGTTATGTTGCTGGCGGTATATTTTGTTTCATGTTCCATTGCGGAAAAATCCTTCTGTTGCTTTCTTCCCTGGCGAGCAGGTCATGATCGAGTCTGATCGCTACGCTTCCGTGTCCGTATCCGTGTACACCACTTCTTCGGATATCTGCATGGGCATAATCAGCACTTTATAGTCCGGATCATTGATGTCTTCGATAAAACACGGTCCATCCGGGCTGGTGAAGTGAAAATGGATTTGATCCGTTTCGAAGTGAGAGAGAATTTCAATCATATCCCGTGTTGGAAAGGCTATCTTCTTCAAATTCCCCTGAAACACGACATCCAGAAATTCCTTGGCTTCACCCTTTTCCTCGGATTGGACATCCATCTGCACCATGCCTTCGCTGAACTCGAAAAACGTGCACATGCTGTTTTCCGTATTGAAGATCAGAATCCGGTCCAGGGCATCCACCAAACCCCGGCGATCCACGTCCATCCCGCTGGGATCCGGCGCGGCGTGTTTGGCCAGCAACTGGTTGTAGTCCGGATATTCATACAAGGAGAGGGGAAGACTGATGTTCTCCTTGTGATCCACGGAACGGCAATAAAACCGATTGTTCTGGATGTTCAGTTCGATTTCCTTCAAGGGAATCATGCGTTTCAGTTCGTGGAGATACTTTTTGCTGATCAAAATGCCTTGTTCCGGCAACAGATTTTGCAGTCCTTCGTGCTCCAGTTTGCACAGGGCCAGCTGATGGCCGTTCAGACCGCAAAAATCGACTTTTTGGTCCTTGGCCGCGTATTTCAAAAGCATGCAGTTGAAAGCCTGCAACGTGTCGTCGTCGCTCACGGAATAGGAAACCTTGTCGATGATCGTGGAGAGGGTCTCTCCGGACAGGGAAACGGCGTTTTCCTCGGGAAAGACGGAAAGCGGCTGAAACCAGTAGTTCTCATTGATGGGCAAGACATATTTGCGCTTGTTTTGCTTGATTACCAGGTTTTTGGCTTCCTCTTCCACCAGAAATTGCAGCTCTCCAGGATGGAGTTTGCGGATCAGATCGTACAGATGGCGTCCGTTGACGCCCACCAGTCCGTCTTCCCTGACTTGTGGAGAGAAGACGCCGAAAAACTCGATGTTCGAATCCGTGGCCATGATCCGCAATTGGTCGTTTTCCACCTTGAGCCACGTTGATCGGAGATACACGGCTCCGGTCTTCACGCTGGTGATCTGGGCGGCCTGTTGCAAGGCTGGGAGAATTTCTTCTCTCTGTATAAGAAATTTCATATAAATACTCCTCTTGTTATGAGCATTGTCACTTTGTTGGTATTCAACGTATCTCTTTGATTTGTTTTATTAAAATAATGTCATTTCAAGGGTGCGGAACAGAATCTTCGATGTTCCTTTGGGGGGGTGGTTCATGGGTGGAGGTATGTTCTGTTCGTAAAAAACGAAGATATGTACCATGGTTTTCCTATCTTTGTCATCATGTTTAAATAATGAGATTTTTTGATTCATATATCAGGCCTGAACCGCGATGATCAAATCGAGTTGCGAACATCGAAAAACCGTCCTTGGCAATCCCGTTGACCAGTGTCTGGATCGCCTTGCCGCAAGGCGCACCCGAAACACCCGCTGGCCCCCCCGCCGCCCCTGGCCCGCCACGGCCAGAAGGTCAACACCGCGTATGCGCGGTTGAACCGGCCTCCGGGAAGATATCGGACGTCAAGCAAAACCATGGCCTGATCCAAAATCGGAGTCCAGGGCGGCAGCGGAGCGCACCCGTGTTCTCGAACCTGGGGAATATGGGCGACCAGCGTTTCCATGATCCGCCGGGTCATTCGTTGATGAAGGGCGAATGCCGCACTGGGCGAAGAATTCCATGCCCGGTCCAGAATATGTTCCAGATCCCGGTCGAACCACGTCAGGAAATATCCTTCTCCGGCGGCGTGAAACAGGTGCTGATGGTGATAGCTGGCAAAATCGGATTCTGAAAGGAGGGGAGACTGGTCGGTCAAACTTTTCTTTCCATTCGTCCTGGCATAGAGTTTGGGATTGCGGTCGCGGGCAAAATCCCGGATAGAAACCCGCGATCAAATCGCATTGGAGCGTACATCATGAGTCGACATCGCTGTACCGGCATGAAGCCGTTTTATGTAATGGAAGTTCTTGAGAAATGTCAAAGCATCGCCTGCCAGGGACACGATGTGATCCACATGCAGATCGGCGAGCCGGACTTCGACACCCCGGAGTGCATCAAGCAGGCCGCCTGTAAGGCCTTGATGGACGGCCACACCCACTATACCCACAGTCAGGGGATCATCGAGCTTCGGGAGGCCATCTGCCGCCATTACCAGGAAACCTACGGCGTTGAGGTCCATCCGGACCAGATCATCGTCACCGCCGGCACTTCGCCGGCCATGTTCCTGGTTTTTTCCGCTTTGTTGGCCATGGGTGAGGAAATCATCGTCTCAGACCCCCACTATGCCTGTTATCTGAACTTTATCCGTTTTGTCGGCGGCGTGCCGGTGTGCGTGCCCACGCTGGAGGAGGACGGGTTCCAGTTCCGGCCCGAGGACGTGCGATCCAGAATCACGCCCAAAACCCGCGGTCTCCTGATCAACTCCCCGTCCAATCCCACCGGGACCCTGCTCTGCGCTGAACGGATGCAAAACCTTGCCCGAATGTGCGCCGAGTCGGAAGGGCATCCCTGGATTCTTTCCGACGAGATCTATCACGGCCTGGTCTACGAGGGCCGGGAGCGCAGCGTCCTTGAGTTTACGGATCGGGCCTTCGTCTTCAACGGATTCTCCAAGGCCTACGCCATGACCGGCTGGCGCTTGGGCTACGTCATCGCGCCCAGGGAATTCATCCCCACCCTGCGCATCCTGCACCAGAACTTCTTTATTTCCGCCAACGCCATGGCCCAATGGGCCGGCATCGCTGCCCTGGAATCCGCCGGGCCGGACGTGGCCCGGATGCGGGCCGTCTATGATCAGCGGCGCAAGTTCCTGGTCCGCCGACTGCGGGAACTGGGCCTGGGCGTCGCCGTGAAACCCACCGGCGCCTTCTATATCCTGGCCAATGCCCGGCACCTGGGAGCGGACTCTCTCAAGCTGGCCTTCGATATCCTGGACAAGGCCAAGATCGGCGTGGCCCCGGGCATCGACTTCGGCGCCAACGCCGAAGGCTTTTTGCGCTTTTCTTACGCCAATTCCCTGGAAAATTTGGAGGAGGGCATGCGTCGGCTGGAGGGGTATATTGAGCAGTATGGCGTGTAATTTTTCAATAATAGCAGTTTTTTAATTTAATATATTGCTGATGAGCGATTCGTCATGTTGCAAACCGAATTTTCATCATCCATTCAGCGGCAACTCAGCCGCCTTCTGGAATGCGTGCCCAGGGTGCATCGGGCCATGGGCCGCGAGGATGTTGATCTGAAGTGTCTGCCTGGGTGGTCCGAGTTGGTGGGCAGGCCGGGGCGGATTCTTGTTCATGGGGGCAGGGTATGTCTGGTCTGCGTGCTTTTCGGGCCCAGCGGAGCCGGGAAAAGCACGGTTTTTCGGCTGCTGACCGGCATTCCCGTGCCTGCCGGGGAAACGCGGCGGCCCATGACCTTCAACTGCACCGTGGGCGTTCCGGAACCGTTGCGGGAGGACCTGGACCTGGACGAACTCTTTCCCGGCTACCGGATGCATCCGTTGACCGAGATGGACGTGCTCCGTGACGGGAAGCGACCGGCGACGGACCTTTTTTTTCAGTATTACCCGGATTATCAATCGGTTCACCAACCGGTTCGCCAACCAGTTCACCAGTCGGAATCGGCCTGGCTGATCCTGGTGGACGTGCCGGATTTCAATACCGTGGAGCGGGGCAACCGGTCCCGGGCCGAGGCCATGCTCGGGCGGGCGGAGACCGTGGTCTTCATGGTTTATCCCGAAGCGTACAAGGACGCCGCGGTCATGGAGCAGTTGCGCATCGCCGCCGGGCGGGCCGGGCATCTGGTCTACGTGATCACCAAGCTGTCGGCTCCCGCCGAGGCTGACGCAGCCCGGGACATCTGGGAGGATGTCTTGAATCATGTCCGACAGGCTCCGGAATTTCAGGATTTGCGAGGGGATGGACGGCGGATCGGCGCGTTTTTGGAACAGGCGGCGGTGTATTATGCGCCGCGCGATGCTTTACCGAAATTGGAGGGTATCCGGCCGTTGGATTCGGATGGTCCGGATTTTTGGTCCCTGATCAAGGGCCAGGACGCCGTGGGGGTGTACTGGTCCAATCTCCTGGAGGTCGTGGATCAGGGGCTGACCGCGGCCCAGGGACTGGCTCGGGAAGCCGTGGCGATCCGGGACGACCTGCGCGGGCGTCTGAAGACCGCGGATCAGCGAATCGTCGAGGTCAGCGAGCGGATCGCCGGGTCCCAGTTTCCCGCCGGGGAGTTGGTGGAGTTGATCATTGACGTGGTCAAGGAAAGTCGGCCCGGCTGGTTGCGGATCGTCACGTTTCCCATGGCCCAGGCAGCGGGCATGCTGTTTTCCGTACGCAAATTGTTCACACGGTTTCGCAAGACCGAAGGCCGTGCGGTGTTGCGGGATCGCCGACAACTGGAACAGCGGCGCTTGGAAGAAGCCGTGGACGTGCTTTTGGAAGCCTGGCGACGGGATTTTTCCACGGAGGCGGAGTTGTTTTCCGCGCAGAACTGCCGGGAAGCGGCCCGGCAGTTTCAGGAACACGAACCGCCCCCGGTGCGCGACGATTGGAAGGAGGCGCTCCGGGCCGACGTCCGGGACTGGTCACGACAGCATCCCTGGTACGGCTCCCTGGTGGGAACGTTGTCGGAAATGCTGGTATTGCTGGGCGGCGCGGCATTGGTTTTGGATCTGGCCGTGTCCGGGGGAGTCTTTGGCGCTATGGGTCAGCTCGGCGTGGCCGGGGCCGCAGGGGCCGGGAGTCTGGGTGCGGGAACGGTGTTGAAGATGTTCGAGGAACTCAAACTCAAGGATATCTTGGAAAAGGCCGACGCCAAATGGCGGGCCCAGCGTCGGGATGAATTGGAGGCCCATCTGCGCGAGCATCTCGCGGAACCGTTTTTTGCGCAGGGTTGGCAAGAGCGGATTCGCGCCCTGAATGAGGCCGATCCTGAAGCCTGTCTGGCCGCCGCGGAGGCGATTCGGGCGGATTGGCCAAAACACGGCGAACCAGGAGACCATCCATGACCGCGCCACAATTATTTTCCCGGCGGATCGTCGCCAGGATTCAGGAGCTGATCCAGGAAGTCCGGTCATTCGACCGCCTTTCCGCGGCCCAGACCATGGCCCTGCGCCTGGAGCGGGCCGTGACCGTCCTGGATGGCGAAGCAGCCGGTTCTGGTGGTTTCGAAGGATATCTGGACCGTCCGGTGTGCATCGTGCTGCTGGGGGGGACCGGGGTGGGTAAGTCCGAACTGTTCAACGCCCTGCTGGACAAGCCCGGTCTCAGCCCGACCTCGGCCACGATTCGCCCCAAGACCACTCACGCCCATGTCGCGGCGGCTCCGGCGGACAAACAGCATCTCACCTTTCTGGACGAAGCGGATGTGGTGACCATTGATCACCGCTTGTCCGGAACGGTTCTTATCGACGCTCCGGACGTGGACAGCACGGAGTCCGTGCATCTGGAGCGCACCCGTCGGTTGGTGGAACGGGCGGACATCGTGGTCTACGTCGGCAGCCCGGACAAGCGGGCCAATTTCAGGGTCCAGGACGAGGTCCGGCGCTGGGCGGCCCGCAAGCGCTGGTTTTTCGTGCTGAATAAGCTGGACCAGATTCCGGAGCAGGACCGGGAGGCCGTGTGCGCGGATTTTCTGGGCCGGGTGCGGGAACTGGGCTTTGACCTGGACCTGGACGGTTTTTTCGCGGTCAGTGCGGTGGCGGCGCAAAACGGTGCAAATGGGTTGAACGAGCGTCTGGAACGGCTGCGCGCGGCCCTGTTCGCCCACCGGGCCAGGGAGCAGGTCCGGGCTCTGCGCGTGGAGGACGCGTTCAACCAGATCCGGCACGCCCTTTCCGGATCAGCGCGCGGAGACCTGGAGACGTTGCATCAAACCCTGTTGACCCATGAGCGGGAATTGGACCAGCGGGTGCGCACGGTTTTTTTACGTGCCGTATCCACGGCCCAAAGCCGGGACATGCTGCGTCGGATCATTCGCGAACAGGCCTGGCGGGCTGCTCCGGGCCGCGTGGGCGGCTTTCTGGCCCTGCCGGTCTGGATGCGCGGGCGGTTGGCCTTTTCCAGCCTGGCCTATCACCTGGCCAGGATGTCCGCGGGCGGGCCGTCCCTTACCAGGATGCTCCGGGCCGGGTGGCACGCGGCCAAGGCCGCCTGGCAGGAGATTTTACCCATGCGGACCATCCTGCAAGGGTTTTCCGCCGAAGAGGAACGCCGATTGACCGAGGTTGTCCAGGATGCGCGCAGAACCTTGCAGGACCTCGGACTGGACCGGCTGGACGGCGCGAAACCATCAGTTCCTGAACCACCGGCTTCGTCGCCTGAAGCGGAGCAGGCCCTTTGGACGGCCCGGCTGCTGCATCAAAGCCTGAACGTGCTGCGCTCCCAAGGCGTGTTGCCCCGGACGTCGGAACACTTGGAGCAGGACCGGCGCACCCGGGAAATTTTCCAAGAGCGCCTTGAACAGGCCGTGCTTGCCAGTGCCGACCAACTGGCCGTCCAGCGCCTGGGCCTCGCACACACCCTGGCGGGCAATCTCCTGCCGGTGCTGGTCTTCGGCCATGCCGCCCTGCGTCTGGTTCTTGGTTGGCTGGATGGAGAGTGGCTGCCCTTTGATTTCTATCTGACCGCCGTGGCGGTGTTCCTGATCAGCCTGCTTCCCGGATACCTGCTCGTTTCCGTCTCCCTGAGCCGCTCCGGCGACCTCCCCCCGCCGGAACAACTGGTCCAGGCCCTGGACGCTCCGGCGGAAACCGAATCGCTGCGTCGGGTGCGCGAAGGGATCGAAGACCTGTTGAACCAAGTCCGGGATCTGGAGGACGCCCTGCGGGTGAACCTGGAAGTGCTGCGACAGGAATTGGACCCCTCGCGCTTTGGAGCCGCGGTTCATGAAGCGGTAAACGATTAGCAAACTTATCAACTTGTAATATATGATTTTATAAAGATGCAAACATTGATTCTCATCGTGGTTTCGGCCGCCTTGCTCGCCAAGGTGATTTGGGAAGGCTGGTTGATCCTTTTGAACATGCGTGAGGTGCGCCGTCGGAGGCATGCGCCGCCAAAGGCCTTGCGCGAGGTGATGGATGAGGCGACGTATCGCAAGTCCGTGGAATACACTCTGGCCAAAAGCCGATTCGGGCTGTTCGGCGAGGTGTATGGAGCGGCGGTCCTGGTGGCGGTGCTTTTTTCCGGGCTGTTGCCGTGGGCATACGACCTGTTCGGCGGTGGGTCGTCGGCTTCAGTCTGGCGGGAGGGGCTGTATCTGGTTGCCGTGATGATCCTGCTCTCCCTGCCCGGCCTGCCCCTGGATCACCATGCCCAGTTTCGGCTGGAGGAGCGATTCGGATTCAACAACAGCACGATGCGGTTGTGGATCACGGACAAGATCAAGGGGGTGATCCTGGGCGTGGTCATCGCCCTGCCCCTGCTGGCCGGGATATTGTTCCTGATCGACTGGATCGGACCTTGGTGGTGGATCTGGGCCTTTGTGCTTTTTTTCGTCTTTCAACTGGCGATGATGGTGCTCTATCCCATGCTGATCCTGCCCTGGTTCAACACGTTGACCCCGCTCCCGGAGGGTGAACTTCGGCAGCGGCTGATGGCCCTGGCGGACCGGACCGGATTCAAGGCCAAGACCATCCAGGTCATGGACGGCAGCAAGCGGTCCGGCCATTCCAACGCCTTTTTCACCGGGTTCGGGCGGTTCCGGCGGATCGTGCTCTTCGACACCCTGATCGAGCAGTTGTCGGAGGAAGAGTTGGAAGCCGTGCTGGCCCATGAAATCGGCCACTACAAACTTGGCCATATGCCGAAAATGCTGGCCCTGTCCGCCGGATTCGGGCTGGTCTCCTTCGCGCTGTTGGCCTGGCTGCTGCAAAGCCCGGCGTTCATCGAAGCGTTCGGGTTTAATCACGCGCAAAGCGGCGCGGGTCCGGCCTTTCTGCTCTTCGGCCTGCTGGCCGGGTTGTTCACGTTTTGGCTTTCTCCGCTGATGAACCGGCTTTCCCGCAACCATGAATATCAGGCGGATCGTTTTGCCCGGGAAAAAGGATCAGGCGCCAACCCGATGATCGGGGCCCTGCGCAAGCTCAGTGAGAAGAACCTCTCCAACCTGACCCCCCACCCCCTGTACAGCGCATTCCACTATTCCCACCCCACGCTGCTGGAACGCGAGGCGGCCCTGTCCGGTCAGGATCGCGGCAGGTCGGCGTAGAGTCGAAGGTGACGATGGCCCATGTGTTCCATTTGGAACAGTCGGATAAAGCGGTCCTGGGCGGTTTTGGCAAGCTGGTTGCCGAGGCGTGGATTTCTGAGAATGTCCAGGGCCGAGGCGGCCAGGCGGTTCACGTCGCCCGGAGGCGTCAGCAATCCGCTGTGCTCATGGATGATCTGCTCGGGAATGCCGCCGCTGGCAAAGGCCGCGCAGGGCAGGCCGCGGGACATGGCTTCGAGAATGATCAGGGGGTGGTTGTCCGCCAGGCTGGGATAGACCAGCACGTCCGCCGCGCCCATGCAGCGGGAGAGGTGTTCCTGGTCCAGATAGGGCAGCTCGAGAAAGTCCCCTGAACGGCGCAGTGCGTCTCCGCCCACGGCCAGAGCCACGGCCCGGGGCTCGCCCTTTTTGATGTGTTTCCATATCCGGTCCCACAGGTGTCCACCTTTGTACCTGGCCTGTTTGCCGCCATGGGCCACGAAGAGGACGACTTTCCCCGCGACGTCGATGCCCAGTTCCCGCTTCATGGCCGTTCTGACGGCGGCTGATTTGATTGCCAATGGGCCGGGCCTTTCCGGGACGGCGTTGGGGATGGTTTGGATTCGGGCCTGGGGATGGCTTTCCCGGACCATGCGGCCCAACCAGGCCGAGGGAACGATCAGGAGCGGGTGGAGCACTTCCAGCAGTCGGAGCACGGCCTGATGGTGGTGGGCCGGAGCGGGCAGGTTTTGGGGGCAGGCCTCCCGGCAACCGGTTTTCCAAAACCCGCACTCCAGCGGATAGGCGCAGCCTCCGGTGAGCAGGCGACAGTCGTGGAGGGTGATCACCAGTCCGTGAGGATTGGCGGCGAATCCTTCCAGGCACGTGGGCCAATCGGCTGAGCCGTGAAGGTGGACGACGATTTGGCTGCTTGGAAGGTTGCTTGAATGCCGGACATGCCCGGCAACCGCGGATGGTTGAAGACGCTGTCCGGAATCGGCGCCGTCCTGGATCTCGAAGGAATGAGAGCTGGTGACTTCTTGCCTGGAAAGCCAGTCCATGAGGTTGAGGGCGACACGGGCCGTGCCGCCTTGGGATTGCAAGGTCGTATGGTGATGAACATGCACGGCGTCATCCCTGGAGCGCCCAATCCCGCAAGGCAAGTTCGATGCTGGTCACGCCGTTGAATTCGTTGAATTTCGGAGTGTAGGCCAGGAACATGGACTTCCCGGCAACGCTTCGGGGCAGGTTTTCGGCCTGGTTCCAGGCCTTGGCCCGCATGGTCACCCCGGCCTCGTCGTCGCGCAGATCCAGGAATACATGGTCCGCGCCCACTGGTTTACGGTTGCGCACGGTCACCGAAGGGGAGAGAAACAGCGGCTTGGGGTTGTCCGCTCCGTAAGGGGCCAGGAGCTCCAGCTCCTTGAGCAGATCGTAGTCGATTTCCCCGAAGTTCAACGGCGCGTCCAGGATCAGGGTGGGCTTGGGCGGGGTATTGTCCAGGGCCCGGGCCGCCGCGGCATTGAAGGCTTCCTGAAAGGCCGCGAGGTTGTCCCGGCGCAGCCGCAGCCCGGCAGCCTGGCTGTGACCGCCGAAACCGTCCAGCAGGTGTTGGCAGGCCACGAGCCCCTCGTAGAGCGAAAACTCCGGGATGCTCCGCCCGGACCCCTTGAGGTGGCCGGATTCGTGGTCCGTGAGGATGATGGCCGGACGGTAATGGGTTTCCGCGACCTTGGAGGCGATAATCCCGATGACGCCTTCGTGCCAGTGCGGAGCGTGCAGTACCAGTCCGAAGCGGCCTTTCTGTTCCAGGGCCAAGCGCAGGGCTTCCTCCTGGATTTCCTTGCCGATCTCCCGGCGGTGGGTGTTGTAGCCGTCCAATTCCTTGGCCAGTTCACGGGCCTCGGTCATGTCCCGGGCCAGCAGCAGGCGCAGGGCGGTTTCGGCATGACCCAGCCGGCCGGCGGCATTGATCCGGGGGGCCAGACCAAATCCCACCCGGTCCTCGTCCAGCACCGCGCCTGGTTTGTATCCGCAGACTTCCTTCAGGGCCACGATGCCCGGACGTTTCCCCTCCTTGAGCATGGTCAGACCGTTCTTGGCCAGAATCCGGTTTTGTCCGGTCAGTTCCACGATGTCCGCCACAGTGCCCAAGGCTACCAGATCCAGAAATTGACGCATGTCCAGAGGTTCGCCGGGAAGCATCCGGTTGAGCACCGCGGCCAGAAGAAAGGCCACGCCCACCCCGGCCAGATTGGGGCACGGGCAGTCGCCGATCTTGGGGTTCATGATCGCGTCCGCGGCCGGAAGGTCGGGGCCGGGCAGATGGTGGTCGGAAACCACCACGGTCATGCCCAATTCCTTGGCCCGGGCCACTTCCCGGAGATGGCTGATGCCGCAGTCCACGGTGATCAACAAGCCGATCCCGCGCCGGGCCAGGTCCTCAATACCGGTAATGTTCAGTCCGTAGCCCTCGGTCTGGCGATGGGGAATATGGTGGTCCGCCTCGACGCCTCTGGCCTGGAAAAAAAGCAGCAGGAGCGCGGTGCTGGTAATCCCGTCCACGTCGTAGTCGCCCCAAATGGCCGGTTTCCTGCCTTGGGCGATGGCTTTGGCAAGGGTTTCTCCGGCAGCGGTCAGGCCGCACCATTGCTCCGGTTGGGCCAGATGTCGCAGTCCGGGAGACAGGAACAAATCCATTTCCTCGGTCGTGCGTACTCCGCGGCTCCAGAGCAGATTGACCAGAAGCGGGGAAATATCCAGGTCGGCGGCCAGGTTCCTGACGTGACGTCGTTCGGGCAAAGCGGAGCGAAACCTCCACGTTTTGTCGGGGAAGGTGGGGAGTGTGTGCATGATGATGACAAGGGACGGTGCTGATCAGAAGGATTTTTGGGGCTTTATGCGGCAATTCCCAGGCCCCGCAGGAACATATCGGTCCGGCCCGAGGCCCGCATTTCGGGAATTAAATTGTGTTCGAGGTCTTCAGGAAGCTGGAGGTCGCGAATGTCCTTGGCGGGAAGATTTGTTTCGGGCCAGTCGCGTCCATGATGATCAAGCTGATGAAGCACCAGAACGTCCGCCAGCCGGATCATCCTGGCTTGCATCCCGAAATCCTTGGCCAGCTCAGGGGCATGATGCCAGTTGATGGGTTCGGTCAGGGAAGCGGGCAAAAACCAGGATTTCAGGGTCATCGCGCCGATCAGGGAGTGGTCCAGCCCCCAATAGGCGTCTTCGGCCATGAACAGCGGAACATTTTTCGTCGAACGAAGCTCAAGGATGGCTTTCCAGTCGTTGGGGCGGTACAGGGCGGTGATCATCTTGCCCAGGTCATGGAGCAGGCCGATGGTGAACAGTTCCTCAGGATCGGCGCCCGGAGCGTGGCCGGCCATGATTTTGGCGGCATGGGCCACGTCCACTTGGTGTCGCCAATGGGTCGAAACGTCGAACAGGGTAGCATCCAAGCGTTGTTCCAGGGAGCGGATGTTCAAAAGCAGAACCAGTTTACGGACTTCCTGGAGTCCCAGGATCATCACGGCCCGATGCACGGAGCCGACTTGGGACTGCAATCCGTAATAGGCCGAATTGGCCATGGTCAGAATGCGAACGGTCAGTCCCTGATCTTTCTCGACGACCTTGGCGATGTCCACCAGCGACGAACTGGATTGCTCGCTGGTCAGCAAAAACAGCGTCTGGAACAGTTGCGGGGAAACCGGAAGATCCTGTTGGATTTCTGGTATTTGGTTTAAAAAATCCTGCCCTCTGGTGTGAAAGGCCACCGAAACTCCCTTTGAGGTTAGGTCTCGAAGCATGACGTGACCGACGGAGCGAATCGTGAGATTGCGTTTCGTTGGATTACGTCTTGGCCAAGCCTTTGCTTTTAAGGAAGTCCATAAATTTATGGGCTTCCGGCATTTCCGGGTTGATCTCCAGGGCTTTGGTCAGCATTTCGACGGTTTTTGGGATGTCTTTCTTTTCGAGGCAGACCCGGGCGATATTGTAGTAAAGGTTCTCGTCGTTCTTCGAAAGCTCCAGGGCTCGGGCATAGTAATCCAGGGCTTGGTCGATCATCTTGTTTTTGCGCAGGTTGATGCCGAATTCATTGAACAGATGTTTGTGCTCCGACTCATACGCCGCTTCCAGTTTGACCAGACGTTCGAAAATATCCTGGGCCTTGTCCGTGGCCCCACGCTCCAGATAGGTCAATCCCAATCCAAAGTTGGCGCGAACGTTCTCTTCGTCGACCCTGACGGCACTGCCGTATTCCATTTCCGCGCTGAACGTCTCGCCGCGCTTGCGGTGCCGGTCGCCCCGGGCGATGGTCTTCTCCAACTCCCGCATTTTGGGCATGACCGTAATGGTGTAGAATTCCGGCTCCGGTGAAAATTTTTCCAGAAATTCATCCTTGGACAAAATCTGTTTCGGGCCGGAAGGCACGTAGTTTACGTTCAGCGGCTGGACTTCAATGGTCCCGTCGTCCAGTTCCTGGACGAAAAAATAACTTTTCTGGATGCTCTTGCGCATCGTCGTGCCGGTACCGATCTTGGTCAGCACCTGGGAAGAAAAAACGCCTTTGATTCGCTCCTTGGTTTGTCGGCTGTGTTCATTGGACGGAGTTTTCACGGAAGGTTCGGCCATGGATGCCTCCTTTCAATCGTCGCTGCCATGGATTGCATAATGGATTCCGCGGCTCGGGCCGGGTCGTCCGCTCTGGTGATGGGGCGGCCCACCACCAGATAGTCGCTGCCGGCGGCTACGGCTTCGGCCGGAGTGAGGGTCCGGGATTGATCGTCCTGCGCGATTTTGGTTTGTTGGTCGGACGGCATGCGGATTCCCGGTGTGACGCAGATACAGGCCGCGTCGGTGATGGATTTGATCCCGGCCGCTTCCTGGGCGGAACAGACCACGCCGTCCACGCCCCATCGGCGGGCGTGCTCGGCCAAGACAAGAGCCAGGCCGCCCGGATCGGGAGCGGCTTTGTCACCGGGTTTCGCCATCCAGGAAAGATCTTCCTGATTCAGGCTGGTGAGCATCGTCACCCCAACCACCAAGGGAACAGACGCGGAAGAGGGAGTTCCTCGGCGGACGCCCTCCAGGGCGGCCTGAACCATCCGTTGCCCGCCGGACAAATGGATGGTGAGCATGTTCACGCCCAGGCCTGCCGCGACCCGGGCGGCGGCCTGGACCGTATTCGGGATGTCCAGATATTTCAGGTCCAGAAAAACATCGCAGTCCCTGGAACGCAGGGTCTCCACAACCCGAGGGCCGACCGCGGAGAACAGTTCCAGACCGACCTTGAACCAGCGCGTGTGCCGCCGCAGCCGGTCGACGAGATGCAGAGCTGAATTCAGATCCGGCGTATCCAGGGCGACGATCAGTTCAGGCATGGGCTCCTCGGGAGATCAGTTGGCCAGGACCTGCTCCACGAGTCCGGCGTTGCACGACTTGCGCAGGCCTTCGGCCTGGTACACGCTGCGTAGATCCCGATAGGCCGACTCCAGGTCGTTGTTCACGATCCAGTAATCGAAAAAATCCGCCTGTTCCAGTTCCCGGCGGGCGTTGGCCAGGCGTTTGGCCAGGGATTCCTCGGTTTCGGTGCCTCTGCCGCGCAGTCGTTGTTCCAAAACCCGCATTGAGGGAGGAAAGAGAAAAATGAACGCGCCCTGGGCAAAGGCTTGGCGCAGTTGCCGGGATCCCTGGACGTCGATGTCGAACAGTACGTCCAGACCCTGTTCCAGCATCGCCTGGACCGCCGGTCTGGAGGTTCCGTAGAAATTGCCGTGGACTTCCGCCCATTCGGCCAGTTCGTCCGCATCGCGGAGGCGGATAAACGTCTCCATGTCGACGAAATGATACTCCCGTCCGTTTTGTTCACCGGCTCTGGGAGCTCGGGTCGTGTAGGACACCGAAAAGGCCAGGCGGGGGAATTCGGCGCGTAACCGGTTGATCAGCGTGCTTTTGCCCGTACCCGAGGGGGCGCTGATCACCATAAGGATGCCCTGACGGGACCGTCCTGGTTCTCCGGCCATGCTACTTGTCTTCGTCCGGGCCGTCGTCGCGGACCGTGTAACGCTGTCCGATGGTTTCGGCCTGAATGGCGGAGAGAATGACGTGATTGGAATCCGTAATGACGATGGAGCGCGTCTTTCGGCCCTGTGTGGCGTCGATCAGTCGTTTGTCCGCCTTGGCCTCTTCGCGCAGTCGGCGCATGGGAGAGGATGTCGGGTTGACGATGGTGATGATTCTGGAACTGACGACGAAATTGCCGTACCCGATGTTCAGCAGGCTTGTTTTGGACATGGACCTCTTCCTCCTCGGCTGAAAGTTGATGGAGCGGTTATTCCAGGTTTTGGACCTGTTCCCGACACTTTTCCAGTTCCGCCTTGAACGCCACGACGTCGCGGCTGATGTCCGCGTCCTGGGTCTTGTTGCCGCAGGTGGAGATCTCCCGCAGACATTCCTGAAACAGAAAATCCAGGCGTCGTCCGGGATCAGGGAGCTTGGTCAGAATTCTGACCGCTTCGTTCAGATGCGCGGACAAGCGAGTGAGTTCCTCGCTGACGTCCAGCCGATCCGCGAGCAGGGCGAATTCCTGCAGCAGCCTGGGTTCGTCCAACACCAGCGGTGCCGACTCCCGGTGCTGATTGCACCCTTGGAGCAACGCATCGACCCGTTCGCGCAACACTTCCATGCGTTTTGGGGCGAGTTGGGAAACCTGGTCGCGGATAGTGGTCGAGATCCGCGACAAGTGCTCCAACCGTTCAAGGATATCCACGCTGAGGGCTCGCCCTTCCCTGGAGCGGGTTTCCTGGACATCCCTCAGCGCGGTCCGCAGACCGGCGACCAGGGAATCGACCAATGACTCGGGCAGATCTCCGGAAGGGTCCCGCCACAAGCCGCTGTGATGAAACAGTTGATTCAGGTCAGGGTGAAAGGGAATATCGGTCTGTTCCGCCAGGGCGCGCATCTGGTCCACCATGCCCCTGGCCTGGGCCGTGTCCAGGGTAGGGCAAACGGCGTCCGGACGGCTGAGCCGAAGGTCCAGGCTGATCTCCACCCGGCCCCTGGCCAGGTGGTCGCGGACGATTTTCTCCCAAGCGCTTTCCAGACGGCGACAGTATCCGGGAATCCGCCATTTCACTTCCAGATACCGGGAATTGACCGTGCGAATCTCCCAGCTTTGCCGTCCATGGTCGTCTTGGACTTGGCACGTTCCAAAGCCGGTCATGCTTCGGGCCTGTCCTGGAGTGATCATTGTTTCGCGTCCTCTTCTTCGTCGTCCGTGGGCTTGGGCTTCTTTTTCTTGCCGAAGAAGTGGGCCACGTAGATGCTGATTTCGTAGAGAATGATCAAGGGACCGGACATCAGAATCTGAGTGATCCCGTCCGGCGGAGTGAGGATGGCCGCGACCACGAAAGAGAGCAGAATGGCGTACTTGCGTTTTTTGCGCAGCGAAGCGGGAGTGACCAGGCCCAGCCGGGCCAGAAAGAAGATGAACAGAGGCAGTTCGAAAATCACCCCAAAGGCCAGGAGCAGTTTCAGTGAAAAGCTGAAATACTCCCTGAGGCTGGGCATGGGCCGGATCATTTCGTCCGCATAGCCCATGAAGAATTCGAAGCCAAAGGGAAAGACGATGTAGTAGCCGAACAACGCGCCGCTGATGAAAAACAAGGCGGAAATCGCGGCGATGGGGATCATGTACTTGCGTTCGTGCTCGTACAGTCCCGGGGCGATGAATTGCCATATCTGGTAGAAGATATACGGACTGACCAGAAACAAACCGGCCACAAAGGCCGTTTTGACGTAGGTGAAGAAGGCTTCGGGTAGGCCGGTGAAGATCAGGGTGCTCTCCGGCGGCATGACCTCCATCAGCGGCAGCATCATGATCCCGAAGAGCTGTTTGGAAAAGGCGTAGCAGATCAGAAAGCCCAGGACAGCGGCCACCGCGGATCGGGTCAGGCGGGACCGCAACTCCCCCAGATGGTCCATGAGGGTCATTTCCTTCAGTTCCCCGGCGGCGTCCTTTTGCTGCTCCGTATTCTGGGTCGTCGCGTTCATGCCTGGGCCTTGGAATGTGATGACTTGGACGAATCAGATGTCTCTTTTTCAGATTCTCCGGCCGGGGAGGTCTCCCTCGCCACGGAGGAAGCAGAGGGAGTTTGCGTCGAGGCAGTCGATTCCTGGGACGAAGCGTGGGAAGTCATTGGTTGGGGTTGACGTTCGTCCGCTGGTGTTTTGTCCGGTGAAGTTTCGTCCGGTGAAGTTTTTTCTGGTGAAGTTTCGCCCCGCGCGTCGACATAGGGATTTGAATCCGCGTGTTTCGAAGGCGGGATACTCTCCTCGCCGGCAGCCGAAGGAGGCGTTGAAAATGGCTCTGATTTCGCCTGAGGTTCCTCGGCCTTTTTGACGGCCGTCGCGACCTTCTTCTGTTCCCGTTCGTCCTCTTCGATCTTCGCCGCTTCCAGATTCAAGGTCCGCTGAACATCCGTGGTCACGCGCCGAAATTCTCCCAGGGCCTTGCCCAGGGAACGGGCAATGCCGGGAAGCTGCTTCGGACCCAGGACGATCAGGGCCACGAGCATGATAATGAGCAATTCCGTTGTGCCGATGCCGAACATGTGCCTACTCCCACTCAATCGTGCTGGGCGGTTTGGAGGAGATGTCCAGGACAACCCTGTTCACTCCTTTGACTTCATTGATGATCCGGTTGGATATCTGGCCCAGGATTTCCGAGGGCACTCGGGACCAGTCCGCGGTCATGGCGTCGATGCTGTCCACGATGCGCAGGGCGATGACGTGCTCGTAGGTCCGCTCGTCACCCATCACGCCGACGGTCTTCAGGGGCAGAAGCACGGCGAAGCCTTGCCAGACCTTGTAGTACCAACCCGCGGCCATGAGTTCCGTGTGCACGATTTTGTCGGCCTGCCGCAGGATGTGCAGCCGTTCCGGGGTGACTTCTCCCAGGATGCGGATGGCCAGCCCCGGGCCCGGGAACGGGTGCCGCCAAACAATAAAATCCGGCAGGCCGAGTTCCACGGCAACCTTGCGCACCTCGTCCTTGAACAACTCCCGCAAAGGTTCGATCAGGGACAGGTTCATTATCTCCGGCAGCCCACCGACATTGTGGTGACTTTTGATCACCGCGGAAGGCCCCTTGAAGGAGATGCTTTCAATGACGTCCGGGTACAGGGTACCTTGGGCCAGGTACTTGATGCCGGTGAGGGATTTGGCTTCCTGTTCAAAAACTTCGATGAAGGTGTGGCCGATGATCTTGCGTTTCTGCTCCGGGTCTTCCACGTCCTTGAGCCGGGAAAGGAACATATCCTGGGACTGGGCGTAGTGCAGGTTCAGATCGAAATGTTGGCGCAGATACGCCACGATTTCCTCGCCCTCGCCCTGGCGCAGCAGGCCGTTGTCCACCAGGACGCAGTGCAGTCGGCGTCCGATGGCCTTGTGCAGCATCACGGCCACCACGGTTGAATCCACGCCGCCGCTCAGCGCGCAAATTACCTGTTCCTGGTCACCGATTTGATCGCGCAGTCGGGCCAGGTTTTCTTCCAGAAAGGAGGCCATGTTCCAGGTCGGGTTCAGGCCGGCCACCCGGAACAGGAAATTGCGCAGGATCGTGTCGCCGTCCTCGGTGTGAACGACTTCCGGATGGAACTGCAGGGCGTAGATCTTGCGGGAAACGTCGGCCATGGCCGCCACGTCCACCCGACTGGTCCGGGCCAGGGGGGTGAATCCCGGCGGCGGGGTCAGGACCTTGTCTCCGTGGGACATCCAGACCTTGAGGCCTTCCGTGATCGTCAGTCCGTCCCAAAGCGGACAGTCCGCGGTGAGAAACAACTCGGCTCGGCCGTATTCCCTGTCTTGGGACGGCACAACCTTGCCGCCGCCGATGTGCGCCAGAAGCTGCATGCCGTAGCAGATCCCGAGAATGGGCAGCCCCCAGTTCAGGATTGACGGGTCCAGGGATGGGGCTTCGTTGTTGATCACGCTGGCCGGGCCGCCGGAGAGAATCAGCGCCTTGGGGTTCAGGGCGCGCAGTTCTTCGGTGGTGATGGTGCAGGGGTGGATCTCGGAATAGACTCCGGCCTCGCGCACCCGGCGGGCGATCAACTGGGTGTACTGGGAACCATAGTCCAGGATGACGACCTTGTCGGTATCGATCATGAAAAATTCTCCACGCGGTAGTTGGGGGCTTCCTTGGTGATGATGACGTCGTGGACATGGCTTTCCCGCAGCCCGGCCGGGGAAATGCGCATGAACTTGGCTTGGGTTTGGAGGGCCTTCAGGTCCGGGCTGCCCAGGTAGCCCATGCCGGAGCGCAGGCCGCCCACGAGTTGGTAGATACTTTCCGTGACCGGCCCCTTGAAGGGCACCCGGCCGACAATTCCCTCGGGAACCAGTTTGGAGGATTTTTCTTGGAAATAGCGGTCGCAACTGCCGTCCCGCATGGCGTCGATGGAACCCATGCCCCGGTAGATTTTATAGGAACGGCCCTGGTACAGAATGGTTTCTCCGGGGCTTTCCTCGGTTCCGGCGAACAGGCTACCGATCATCACGCAGTCCCCGCCCGCGGCGATGGCCTTGACCACGTCGCCGGAAAATTTGATCCCGCCGTCCGCGACCAGACATTTGTCCGCCTCGCGGCAGGCCCGGACCGCTTCCATGATCGCCGTAACCTGAGGCACGCCCACCCCGGCCACGATCCGGGTGGTGCAGATGGAGCCCGGGCCGATGCCCACTTTGACCGCGTCCGCGCCGGCCCGGATCAGGTCCCGGGCGCCCTCGTAGGTGGCTACGTTTCCGGCAACCAGCTGGCAATGGGGAAAGCTGCCCTTGATCCTCCGGACGGCTTCCAGGATGTTCTTCGTATGCCCATGGGCCGAGTCCACGACGAACAAGTCAGCCCCGGATTGCAGCAGGGCAGCCACCCGGGCCTCGCCGTCCGCGCCCACGCCCACGGCGCAGCCAACACGCAGCCGCCCCACGGAATCCTTGCAGGAGTTGGGATACTTCTTGACTTTTTCGATGTCCTTGATGGTGATCAGACCGCGCAGTTTCTGATTGTGGTCCACCACCAGCAGTTTTTCGATCCGATTTTCGTGCAACAGGTTCTTGGCTTGGTCCAGGGTCGTGCCCACGGGCACGGTGACCAGATTCTCGCTGGTCATGATCTCCCGCGCCTTGATCTCCATGTCCGTGACAAAGCGCACGTCCCGGTTGGTGACGATGCCCACCAGGTGGTCGTTTTCCACCACGGGCAGGCCGGAGATCCGGTAGTCGGCCATCATTTCCAGGACCTTGGCCACGCTGTCGTCCGGATGGATGGTCACCGGGTCGATGATCATCCCGCTCTCGGACTTCTTGACCTTTTCCACCTCGATCTTTTGACGCTCGATGGGCATGTTCTTGTGAATGATCCCCATGCCTCCGGCCCGGGCCATGGAAATGGCCATCCGCGCGTCCGTGACCGTGTCCATGGCCGCGCTGACCAACGGAATATTCAACTCGATCTCCGGCGTGATCCGGGTCCGCACATCCGCCTTGTCCGGTAAAATTTCCGAATAGCTCGGGACAAGCAAAACGTCGTCAAAGGTCAGTCCGAAAGGGATTTCTGATTCATGATGCATGGAAGAGATTTCCTTGAGTTATTGAGTCATGATTTTGGAGGATTCGTTCTTTTTGAGTCAAGCGGCGGATGCTGGAAGTCCTTTGATTTTTGTGACATATGCCAAACCCGAAGAAGCTCTATAGTGTCGCCATTGATAGAATAAATGAGCATATAGGGTGTTTTGGGAACCAGATATTCACGTGTTTCTTCGTCTTCGCCAACTCGACCTATTCGTGGAAAACGTAATATTTTTTTTGTCGCATCCATTATGCGTTGCGCAATGCGTCTCGCGGATTCAGAGTTGTCTTGCGCTACATAGTCGTGTGCATGCTCAAAATCTGCTAGAGCTATCAGTGTCCATCGAAGGATCAACATTCAACCCCATATTTTGCAAAAACTCTACGGACTTCCTCATCTGTAGCAAATTCTCCAGAAATTGCAGCTCTTTTCCCTTCTGCGATCGCCATGCGAAAACGAATGCGGTCTAGAGCGTCATTCCAGGACGCATCATCTGGAAGTTGTTCCGCAATGATGTGCAACGCTTCTTTCACATCCAGGATCGTGTCTTCCATGATTGCCAACCTAGTTGTTGCATATAATAAGTTCTCAATCCATACCAAGATAAGCGGCCTGAACCTTGGGATCTTCCAACAGATCCGAGGCTTTTCCGGACATGGTGACCAGGCCGGTTTCCAGGACGTAGCCGCGGTGGGCGATCTGGAGGGCCATTTGGGCGTTTTGTTCCACCAGGAGGACCGTGGTGCCTTCCTTGTTGATCTGGACAATGACCTCGAAGATGTTTTCCACCACGATGGGCGCCAGTCCCAGGGATGGTTCGTCCAGCAGGAGCAGCTTGGGCCGGGCCATCAAGGCACGGCCGATGGCCAGCATCTGCTGCTCGCCTCCGGAAAGCGTGCCTCCATATTGCTTGCGACGTTCCTTGAGGATCGGAAACATTTCGAAAGCCCGCTCCTCGTCCTCTTTCAATCCGGCCTTGTCCTTGCGCAGATAACCGCCCATCCGCAGATTTTCCAGCACCGTCAAAGCCGGAAAGATCATTCTGCCTTCCGGAACCTGGGTGATGCCCATGGCCACGACTTTGTCCGTGGCCGTCTTGGTGATGTCCTTGCCCAGGAAGGTGATGCTTCCGGAGCGCACGGGCACCACCGAGGAGATGGTCATCAGGGTGGTGGACTTTCCCGCGCCGTTGGACCCGACCAGGGTGACGATCTCGCCGGCCCGGACATTCAGGCTGATGCCCTTCAAGGCCTGGATGTTGCCATAGTAGGCCTGTACGTCCCGCAACTCAAGCATGGGCCGCCCCCCTTCCCAGATACGCCTCGATGACCTGGGGATTTTCCCGGACTTCCTTGGGGCCGCCCTCGGCGATCAGTGTGCCGTGATCCAGGACCACCAGTCGTTTGCAGATGCTCATCACCAGTTTCATGTCGTGCTCAATGAGCATCACGGAGACCCCGGCGTCCAGAATGGCGTGGATCAGATCCACGAGCATCCGGGTTTCCCTGGGGTTCATGCCCGCGGCCGGTTCATCCAGCAGGAGCAGCTTCGGCTCCGTGGCCAAGGCCCGAGCGATCTCCAGGCGGCGCTGATCCCCGTAGGACAAGCTGCTGGCGTCGGCCAGGGCTTGATGGCCCAAGCCGACGAAATCCAGCCAGCGCATGGATGCGTCGACGATGTCCTTCTCTTCGGCCCGTTGAAATTTCGTGCGCAATACGGAGCGAAAAAAGTTGGACGTGGTCCGGCAGTGGCGGGCGATGCGCACGTTGTCCAGGACGGTCAGGGCGCTGAACAGACGGATGTTCTGGAAGGTGCGGGCAATGCCCAACTCCGTCATCTTTTCAGGCTTGCGGCCGTTGGTGCGCAGGGATTTTCCGTCCCGGGTGAAGACCAGATTGCCGGACGTGGGCTTGTACACTCCGGCGATGCAGTTGAACATGGTCGTCTTTCCGGCCCCGTTGGGACCGATCAGGCCGAGGATCTCACCTTCGATCACGTTGAACGAGACGTCGGTCAGGGCCAGAAGCCCGCCGAAACGTTTGCTGATTCCGTCGATTTCAAGCAGCGGCGTCACGGGGTTCTTCCTTGGGAGCGTTTCGGGCGGTCAAGCGCTTTTGCAGGTCGAGCAGCAGTGGGTTTGATCGGCCGCTGGAGGCGATGGCCGGAAAAAAGCCGGCCGGCTTGAAGCGCATGATCAGGACCATGATCAAGCCGTAGGCCATGAACCGGGTCTCCGGGGGCAGGCCGAAGGAAGTGAGTACTTCCCGGAGCACCTCGCCCAGGCAGACCAGGATCACCGCGCCGATCAGCGCGCCCTTGATGTTGCCCAAGCCGCCCAACACGACCATGCACAGGACCAGAAAGGATTCCCAGAATTTGAACATGTCCGGGGAGAGAAACATGGACCAACGGGCGTAGAAACAGCCGCCCACCGCGCCGATGGCCGCGGAAATGGCAAAGGCGATGACTTTGTAATTGAGGATGTTCACTCCGCAACTGGCCGCGGCCAGGGGGTCTTCCCGGATGGCGTACCAGGCCCGGCCCAGGCGGGAGTCCTCCATTCGGCGCATGATGAAGAAGACCAGACCCACCAACAGGGCCACGACGTAGAAGTTGGGGGTCTTGTCGTAGAACTGAAAATACCAGGTCTCGTTGAGCCAGGTCAGGTTCACGGTGATGGGCTGGATGCCGGGCAGCCCCAGGGGGCCGCGGGTCAGCCAGATTTCATTGGTCAGAAAGAGCACCACCAGTTCGGAAAATCCGAAGGTGACGATGGCGAAGTAGTCCCCGGTCAGACGCAGGGTCGGCGCGCCGAGCAACGCGCCCCACAAGGCTCCGTTCAGGGCGGCCAAGGGCACGATCACCCAGAAGGACATGTCGTAGTGAATGGTCAGCAGGCCGGCGGTATAGGCCCCGATGCCGTAAAAGCCGACGTAGCCCAGGTCCAGCAGGCCGCAGAATCCGGGCACGATGTTCAGACCCATGGCCAGGATCATGTACACCATGGCCAGGGTCATCACGTGGATGATGTAGTCGCTGGATTGCGGCACCAGAGGATAGGTCAGCGCCGCGGCGACGATCAGAAGGGTGAGTGATTTTCCGATATTCACGAAATTCCCCGAAATATTAGCTGTATATGAGGTGCGTTGTTGACGACGAGAAGCATCTTGATAAGGATTACCTGAGTGTTGAAAGTCCTAAAGTCGACAGTTCGTCCAAAAACCACAAGTGCAAGGAGCAAGCAAAGTGAAAGGTCGAAGCGTATTTACTGATACGTGAGCGTTTGAACTCTTTGCAGCGACGCAGCAATTGGGAGTTTTTCAACGTTACGCCTTGTCCACCACGGATCGTCCCAAAATGCCCGAAGGCCGGAAGATGATCACGGCGATCATCACCGCGTAGGCCACTCCATCACGGTACAGAGACGAGACGTAACCCGCGCCCAAGGCCTCGGCCACGCCCAGGACCACCCCGCCGACCATGGCCCCTGGAACCGAGCCGATGCCGCCGAGCACGGCCGCGGCAAAGGCCTTGACCCCGGCGGTGTAGCCCATGGTCGGGTACAGGGTGTTGTAGTAGACCGAGACGAGAATCCCGGCCACCGCTCCCATGGCCGAACCCAGGGCAAAGGTGAAGGAGATGACGTAGTTGACGTTGATGCCCATCAGGGACGCGGCGGTCTTGTTCTGGGCCAGGGCGCGCATGGCCGTGCCGATCCGGGTCTTGTTGATGGTCAAATACAGACCGATCATCATGATGATGGCCACGGCGAAGATGAACAGTTGCAGCCAGGTCAGGCTGACGTCGCCCATGACCAGGGCCTTTTCCCGGAAAAAGGGCGGCAGGGCCGACTGCGGAAAGGGCCGGGAACGGCTGCCCCAGATGATCAGGGCCACATTTTGGAGAAAGATGGACATTCCGATGGCCGTGATCAGCGCGGCCAGGCGCGGGGCTTTGCGCAAGGGGCGGTAGGCGATGATGTCCAGCAGGATGCCGCAAAGCATGCAGCAGACAATGGCCATCAGAATGGCCGCGTAAAAAGGCAGGCCCGCCGCGGTAATGAAGGTCACGCAGAAAAAGGCCCCGAGCATGTAGATTTCACCGTGGGCGAAATTGATGAGCTGAATCACTCCGTAGACCATGGTGTAGCCTACGGCGATCAGGGCATAAATCAGGCCCAGTGTCAAACCGTTGATCAGTTGTTGTTCAAGCAAGTGGGACTCCTGCCGGCGAGGTGGGGAAGGGCTGGATGAAACGGAAACAGGCCGGGAGCGCCCGGCCTGTTTCCGTTTCGTTGTTATTTTGATCTTTATTGCATCTGCTTGGGGGCGGCGGTGAAGGCGCCGTCCTTGACCATCTTCACGAAGGCGCTCTTTTCCGGATCACCGATTTCGCTGAAATAGGTAGCTCCGGTGATGCCGATGTAGGCGTTTTCCATGGAATTGATACCGGCCAGGTAGTCGCGGATCGCGGTCCGGTCCGTGCCCACGGCGGCCACGGCGGCGGCGAACTTGCCGGCGGCGTCATAGGCATTGGCGCTCATCCAGTCCAGGTCGCGCTGATACTTTTCCTCGAACTTCTTGATGAAGTCCTGGGCCTGCTCCGGGGCGGCCTCGGCCAGGAAGGGTACGGTCATGTAGGTGTTGTTGGCGGCCGCGCCTCCCAGATTGATGTAATCCACGTTGTCCAGACCGTCCGCGCCGAACTTGGCCACGTTCATGCCCAGGTTCTCGGCCTGGGCCGCGATGAGCGCGCCTTCATTGTAATAGCCGGAGATGAACAGGCCGTCCGGATTGCCGCCGCGCAGGCGGGTCAATTGCGGGGCGAAGTCCGTGGCGCCCTTGACGTAGCCTTCCTCGCCGACGATGGCCAGGCCGACGTTCTTGGCTTCGGCCACGAAGGCGTTCTTCAGGCCGATGCCGTAGTCGTTGTTTTCATAGAACACGGCGATGCGCTCCAGGCCGAGGATCTCCTTGACGTAATGGGCCAGGAAGTAGCCCTGGTAGTCGTCCAGATACACGTTGCGGAAGGACCAGACCCGGCCCTGGTTGTCCTTGTTCTGCTGGCTGATGGTCACGTTGGTGGCCGTGGGGGAAATCACCGGCATGCCCATGCGCACGTAGGTGGGCAGGGCGGCCAGGTGGGCCGAGGAGCAGACGTGGCCGACCACGCCGACGATGTCCTTGTCGCCGACGATCCGCGGAGCAACGACCGCGGCTTCGCGGGGTTCGCACAGTTCGTCGAAATAGGCGACTTCGACCATCACGCCGTTGATGCCGCCGGCGGCGTTGATTTCCTCAACCTTGGTCTCCACGCCGGACTTGATGTTTTCGCCGTAGGACGCGGCGGGGCCGGTCAGGGGAGCGGCCACGGCGATCTTGATCTTCTGCGCCCAGGCCGGGGAACAGACGAGAACCAGCAGACAGGCGGCCAGGACGGCCTTGGTCCAATTTTTTGCACGCATTGCATTCCTCCACGTTGATGTTGATTGGGGGTTTTGAACCGAACAGAGTCGAATAATACAGCAAAAAAACAGTTCCCGAGGACCTTCCGGACATGGGCGAACGTCGGGCGAACGTCGAGGGGCATGACCAAATCAAGCCTCGTTTAGGTTGACCATGGACCCTGAAATGACGTTTCGGTAAAAGCGGCTCCCGATAAGGAATCGCCTCGACCAGAGATCGAATCCTTGAATGGAACAAAGAAGCCAATGCCATGAACAAAACAGCGCTGTCAATGGAATTTGCAAGGAAAGCCTTAGTTTATTGCAATAATTGCCGTATTTTGAAGGGTGTCGGCGATGGTTGCGCCACCAAGGAACCCCGCCGGCTTCCCGCTTCAGTTCATGGATGTCTCATGGACAAGCAGGAACGGCTATCCTATACTGGCATTTTAACATTAAACTTTCTTTTGATTCAAGGAGATTGCATGAGCTTCCGAAAAACGACAATCGCGTCTTGTCTTGGTGTTGGTTTGACTCTGGTCATCCTGGGCTGCGGCCAGCAACAGGCTTCTGCGCCCCAGACCGCTTCCGAACCCACCGCGGTGCGGAGCCTGGATACACAGGTCCAAAAGACCAGCTACGCCATTGGTCTGGATATCGGGACCAATATCGCCATGGGCGAGCTTGAGGTGGACGTGGACGCGCTGGCCCAGGGACTGCGCGACGGATTGGGTTTGGGCGGGGAACCGCTGATGACCCAGGAAGAGCAGCAGCAGGTGCTGATGACCTTGCAGCAGGAACTGATGCAAAAGCAGATGGAGATGGTTCAAAAGCAATCCGAGGAAAACATCGCCAAGGGCGAGGCTTTCATGGCCGAGTTCCGGGAGCGGGACGGGGTCCAGGCCACGGACAGCGGAATCCTGTACCGGGTAATCGCGGACGGCGAAGGAGAAACCCCGCTGGCCGAGGACATCGTCACGGTGCACTATACCGGTACTCTGGTGGACGGAACGGTGTTCGACAGTTCCGTGGACCGCGGCGAACCGGCCACCTTCCCCTTGCAGGGCGTGATTCCCGGCTGGACCGAAATCCTGCAGCTCATGCCCCAGGGCGCGAAATGGGAAGTGGTCATCCCCGCTGATCTGGCCTATGGCCCGCAACAAGCCGGACCGGTGATCGAGCCCAACTCCACCCTGGTCTTTGAGATCGAATTGCTGGACGTCATCCGGGCCGAAGCTTCCGAACAGGAGCAGGGCGCGGAGTAGACGCTCTCCTCGTGCTGAAAACGACAAAGCCCCCGCCATGCATGGCGGGGGCTTTGTTTCTGGAGCACGGGGCCTTGGAAAGAAGACCCTTGACATGGCGCGGGGAATTCTCAACAGTTCGTGCTGTGTGATTATCGAGCATTTTCCCTGGAGCCGTCCTGAGGGGAAGCGCCACCCCGCCGTTTGCCCAGGCCATTCGTCGGCGATCGTGACTCTTTCCCTCACCAAGCTCTTCAAGCGAGGTCAGCCATGGAAGTCAAAGAAGCCCTCCGTTCATTGATCAAGGAATGGATCGTTCCGGAACTGGAAAAAATTCATCTGGAAAACGCCGAACTCCGATCAAAAATGGATATGACCAATAAACGCCTGGACGACCTGTTCCAGGTCTTGGTCGACCAGAGCCGGCGTATTGATGACACCAACAAACGCATCGACCAGGTTCGCACCGAATTGACCGGGCGTATCGACATGGTTCGCACCGATCTGACCGAACGTATAGACATGGTTCGCACCGAATTGACCGAACGTATCGACCAGGTCCGCACCGATCTGACGCTGCGCATGGACGAAACCAACAAGCGGATCGACGGTTTGCAACAAGTCATCGTCGGCAGAACGGAGCATGCGGTGTTGCGGCAGCAGGTGCAAACCCTGGAAATGCGCATGAATAAGTACGAATACCAACGGGCTGCGTAAGAAAGCGAGATGGTCGTCTCCGTTGTTTCGGCCTATGGCCCGCAACAGGCCGGGTCGGTGATCGAACCCAACTCCACCTTGCGGAGCGTCTGAGTCGTCGAACCAGCCGGTCTGCATAGCCCGAATTTTGAGAGTAAAATAAAGGGGCCGGGAGAATCCTCCCGGCCCCTTTATTGTTACTGCCTGGTTGTCGGTGCGTCTGGCGCACGCGGCCTTCGCGCCAGAAATGAGTTCCGAATGGCAACCAGTGACAGCAAACACCGCCATCGGCAAGAGGAGTCCGCAATGAGCAAGTACATCGGCGCCGTGGACCAGGGGACCACGTCATCCAGGTTCATCATTTTCAACAGGAATGGGGAAATCGTGGCCATGGATCAGAAGGAGCACGCCCAGATCTTCCCCAAGCCGGGATGGGTGGAGCATGATCCCCTGGAGATCTGGACCAACACCCAGGAAGTGATCGCCGGGGCGCTGCGCAAGGCCGGAATCCGGGGCAGGGACCTGGCCGGCCTGGGCATCACCAATCAACGCGAAACCGTGGTGGCCTGGGACCGACGAACCGGCGAGCCCTTTTACAACGCCATTGTCTGGCAGTGCACCAGGTCGCACGAGATCTGCAAGGAACTCTCCGCGGACGGCGGCGTGGACCGGTTTCGGAGCAGGACCGGTTTGCCCGTGGCCACGTATTTCAGCGGCCCGAAGATCAAGTGGATCCTGGACAACGTTCCCGAGGCCCGCGAGGCGGCGGATCGGGATCGGATCATGTTCGGAACCATGGAGACCTGGATCATCTGGTGGCTGACCGGGGGGCCCATGGGAGGGGCGCACGTCACCGACGTGACCAATGCCTCCCGGACCATGCTCATGGACCTGGCCACCCTGGAATGGGACGACGAAATCCTGTCCGTCCTGGGCATTCCCCGCCGGGGCCTGCCCCGGATCGTGCCCAGCAGCGCGGCCGAATCCTGGGGGCCGACCATGGAAGACGGGCCGCTGGGGAACAGGGTGCCGGTCTGCGGGGCCCTGGGGGATCAGCAGGCCGCCCTGGTGGGGCAGGCCTGCTTTGAAGTGGGCGAGGCCAAGAACACCTACGGCACGGGGTGCTTCCTGCTGCTGAACACCGGGCAGACCCCCGTGCCCTCCCAGCATGGCCTGGTGACGACCCTGGCCTACCAGATCGGCGCGGAGAAGCCGGTGTACTGCCTGGAAGGGTCCATTGCCGTGGCCGGGTCGCTGGTCCAGTGGTTCCGGGACAATCTGGGGTTGATCGAGCAGGCCCGGGATATCGAACGCCTGGCCAAGCACGCCGTGGACAACGGCGGGGTGTACATCGTCCCGGCCTTTTCCGGCCTGTTCGCGCCCTATTGGCGGCCCGACGCCCGGGGTGCGATCGTCGGCCTGACCCGCTACGTGAACAAGTATCACCTGGCCCGGGCCGTGCTCGAAGCCTGCGCCTACCAGACCAAGGACATCGTCCAGGCCATGAACAAGGATTCCGGGGTGGACCTGAAAAAGCTCAAGGTGGACGGCGGCATGGTCGCCAACGAGCAGCTCATGCAGTTCCAGGCCGACGTGCTGGACGTCCCGGTGATCAGGCCCATGGTCACGGAAACCACCTGCCTGGGCGCGGCCTACGCCGCCGGACTGGCCGTGGGCTACTGGCAGAGCAAGGAGGAGCTGTGCCGGAACTGGTCCGTGGACAAGGTCTGGGAGCCCGGGATGTCGGCGACGGACCGCGAGGCCGGGTATAAAGGCTGGTTGAAAGCCGTGGAACGGACGTATAATTGGGTGGAGTGAGCCCGGCAGGCCACGCCCCATTGCGCCGTGGTTTGACAGGACGCAGTGCCCCAGGTAGTGAGCATTAAAATGCTCTTAAAGAAGCTTTGGGGACAGTATAGTGATCACGCAAGGCACGCGACGGATTCCAAGGGCCTATTCGCTGTATAGTAAGGAAGCCGCGAGCCTCCTGGGACGGCTGATCCGCCTGCACCGGATTGAACGCAGGATGCCGACCAAGGATTTGGCGGACCGGGCCGGGATTTCCCGGACCACGCTGCGCAAGATCGAATCCGGGGACATGAAGTGTGAAATTGGTCTCGTGTTCGAGGTCGCGGCTTTGGTCGGCGTCTCTCTGTTCGCGAACACGTCCCAATCGCCGCATGACCTGCGGGAGCACATCGAGGCCAAGATCGCGCTCTTGCCGCAATCCGTGCGCCTGGGGTCAGGTGACGTCCATGACGATTTCTAGGCGCGGCACGTTCACGGAAGCTTTTGTCTGGACCTGGCTTCCAGACGAGACGGAACCCGTGGTCGCCGGACGGCTCGGCGTCCAGGGCGAAACCCTGGTCTTCAATTACGGACGGAGCTACTTGGCTCGCGAAAATGCCATCTCTCTCTACGCCCCGGAACTGCCCCTGCAATCCGGTCGCTTGTCGCCGCGTCCGGGCATGCGCATGCCCGGCTGCATCCGTGACGCCTCACCGGACGCCTGGGGGCGAAAGGTCATTCTCGGGCGATTGTTCGGGATGTCCGGCACGACCACGGATACCGGACAGGCGGATGAACTGACCTATCTGCTGCACTCCGGCTCCGACCGAATCGGTGCGCTGGATTTTCAACATTCGGCCACGTTGTTTGAACCTCGATCCTCCGGAGCGGTTTCCCTGGAGGAACTCCTGGAAGCTGCCGAACGCGTGGAAAAAGGCCTCGCCCTCACCCCGGACCTTGACCAGGCCCTGCACCACGGCACGTCCATCGGCGGAGCGCGTCCCAAGGCCCTGGTGGAAGATGCGGACGCAAAACGCATCGCCAAGTTCGCCTCTTCCACGGACCTATACGCCATGCTCAAGGCCGAGTTCATCGCCATGCGCCTGGCCCGTTGTTGCGGATTGGACGTCGCGGCGGTGCGCATGACCCGGGCCGCGAACAAGGACGTCCTGCTCATTGACCGCTTTGACCGGGAATTTGGCCCCGACGGTTGGCGGCGCAAAGCCATGGTCACGGCCCTGACCATGCTCGGACTGGATGAGATGATGGCCCGGTATGCCTCCTATGAGCAATTCGCCGAACTGATCCGACACCGTTTTACGAACGCCTCGACAACCTTGCGCGAACTCTTCGGCCGACTGACCTTCAACATCCTGGTCGGCAATACCGACGACCACGCCCGCAACCATTCAGCCTTCTGGGATGGCCGGATGCTTACCCTCACCCCGGCCTACGACATCTGTCCTCAAGGCCGGACGGGCCAGGAAGCTTCCCAAGCCATGCTCATTCAGGGCAACCAACGGCTGAGCAAGCTCTCCCTCTGTCTGGATGCCGCGCACCTTTTTCTGCTGTCCGAGGCCAGTGCCTGTAATCTGATCGGAGGGCAGATCAAAGCCATCGGCAGCCATTGGCGGACTGTGTGCGACGAGGCGGGCTGCGGCGTGATGGATGAAAAAATGATGTGGGGCCGCCAGTTCCTGAACCCTTTTGCCTTCGAAGACCTGCGCGGATCGCGCTCGTGGATTCGCGAGCTTGCCGAAGACATCCGCAACACTCCACACGGGCAGGGCTGACGCAAACCTGCCCCAGCCAACTTGGGTTGAACGCATGGGAACCGGTATCCGCGACATGATCCGGCGATGCAGGAAGGCCGGGCTTCCGGAACCTGAAATCAGAATTGACGGTGGTTTTTTCGTGTTGACGATTCGGCGGAAAAAGTCTGAGTCAGGGAAGTCGAGACCCAAGTCAGCGGGCAAGCCACGGCACCAGTCATCTTCCAGTCGGCGCAGCCAAGCAGAAGAACTGAACCCATGAAGGAAATGTGAACCATGAGAAGAATTTTGACGATGAGCTTGATTTTATTCGCGCTCAGTCAGACCCAGGTTTTCGGGGGATTGGTTTACGATCCTTCCGCGGAAGAAGCCTCTATCAGCTTGGAAGGGACGACAGCGACCTTTGCCGGCAGTATTACCGACCTGAATGTGGCCAAATTTTTAGATTCGGTTGAAGGGCGCGTGGTGGAGACGCTGGTCATCGCTTCCGGGGGCGGCGAAATCAATGCGGGCATGCGGCTGGGAGAATGGGTCTTCGACAATCAGGCGGATGTCGTGGTCGAGAAGATGTGTATGTCGTCCTGCGCCAATTACGTCTTCACGGCAGGGCGGCGCAAAATCATCCGCGCGAACGCCATTGTGGGGTGGCATGGCAATGCGTTGCAGAAGGAAGGAATGTCCGAAGCGGATGTGCGGGCAGAGATAATCCAAGCCTACGATCAACTTGATGAACAGGCGAAAAGCAAACTCGACCTGGAAGCTCTGCTCGCGCAAGCCATCCAACAGACGCGCGAATACATGGAGAACAGCAAGGCCAATCAAGCTCGGTTTTTTGAAAAAATCGGCGTCGACGAGTACATCTGCCGAGTGGGGAACGAGGAGTACGGTGTCAGGAGTTTTTTTCTGCTTTCCGTTGAAGACATGGCAAAGTTCGGCGTGCGGGATGTGCTGGCTCCGGATGATTACGAGCTTACGGATCTGGAGCCGTATCGGCGCATGGGGAAAAGTGTTGAATTTGTCCGGCTGACAAATTCAGAAGAAGGAAGCCGGACAATCAGGTGACGGAGGATGTCGGTAGTCCCAGCAGCAGATGAGGGCCGAACTGTTTCAGAGCAGCAAACAAAACATCAGCCACCATATCCAGACTATATACGACGAAGCTGAACTTGAGCCAAGGGCAACTGTCAAAAAATATTTGACAGTTCGCTGTGAGGGTAATCAGGATGTTCGCCGCGAACTCGAAAGCACCAACGTTGAGTCGGCGTTTCGTGAGGAACCAGACACTTACAATGCCCATTTTGTGGATGAAATTGGGGTTTTAAGCCACAATAACAGTCTGTTTTGGAAAGTAACTTCAGAAAATTCAGTATATTGACTCGGTCCGACCCCAACTCGCTTCACGATGCTGCCGAAACTCCATATGTGTCATGGAAAAGAGAGATATACTGGCCGTCATTTTCCATACGGGGTGTTCCCAAACCGAGAATGGCTCTCATGGGCTGCGATATAGGCGCGCAGGGCGGCATTGATCTTGGTCTGGTAACCGCCTCCATTCATGCGAAACCAATCCAGTACATCCCGGTCCAGCCGCAAGCAAACTTTTTCCTTCCTGCTGGGCAGGAAATCTTCCAAACTCATCAACCTGGCTCTGGCCAATTCCTGCTCAGACATGGGCGGCGCATCCTGGTCATTCCGGGCGGCCAGCTCGATGTCTGCGTCTGTCATTTTCCTGATCCGCTCAAGGTCGCTCTTCAAGGGCGCAGGCATAGGCAATCTTCTCCTTTTTGTTTGCCGGTCGCATGGAGATGATGCGCAAGGCGTCGGATCTGACGGTAAAGGCGATGAGAACGACAATATCCTTCATTGGCCCGATTCCGCGAAACCTTTGCTCACCGTAATCCTTGCGGTCATCTTCCACGATAAGCATTGGCTGAGACAAAACATGCCGGGCGTCTTCAAAATCCAGGCCGTGCTTATCACGGTTAACCTCTCGTTTTTGCTCGTCCCACTCAATGCGCATGGACATAATGTCTATACATTGACAGCTGTCACGTCAAGGAAAAGAAAAGGGGGCAGGTCTTGTATGTTAATTTTCTTTCAGGTAGGCACGATTGTGCTTCGCTTATGGGTCGAACCTGGCTATCATGCTGAAATGTTTGAGTAAATAGTCTCTGCAAGGCCTAATAATTGCCTTAGGATGCCTTTTTTGGGACCAAAATCATAGATGCAACAAAAGGGCCTGATCATGGATAACCACCTGCAACCCCTGCAACATAATCTGGAAGCCGCTGTACAGCGTGCTGATGCCGAGGGCATTGAATTCTGGTTTGCTCGCGATCTACAAGCTCTGCTAGGCTATGCCCGCTGGGAGAAGTTCCAGACGGCTATTCAGCGCGCCATGGAATTCTGTGAGACCAGTGGCCACGCGACTTCGGATCATTTTCACGGCGTCACGAAATTGATCACCCACGGCAAGGGTGGCCAGCGCGAAAGCCCTGCCGCTTCAAACTAATAGAGAAGATTGAGCAAGTCGTGACCAAAACCAACTCAACCAACTGGGCAAGACCCTCTGGGCCATTGCCGAAGACCTCTGTATTGGGGTCAACCTGTGAAGTGCCGACTCATCAACCGCGAAAATCTGCACGAACTCTTGGAGGGCACGGACGAAGCCACTATGCCCCGTGATTATGCATCTTGAGTCGATATTGCACTTGGCTGCGTCGAAAGGCGGGAGCCGGACTGGACAGACAGCATCGCCGTGGGAATCAGGAATATGCGGAAAGCATTCAGACGGAGCTGGAATTCAAGGCAGTTTGAAAAAAAAAAAATTGAGAAAAGCACCAACGTTGAGTCGGCGTTTCGTGAGGAACCAGACACTTACAATGCCCATTTTGTGAATGAAATTGGGATTTTAAGCCATAATAACAGTCTGATTTGCATCCTTTTTTAAGACATGAAGTTTATCATGCGACCAAGAGCTTAATCAAAAATGGAGTTCTTAAAAAAATGACTGATAATCAGACAGATAATCACCAGGAAAAGATATGCTTGTTGCCAGAATCGATAGAAATAATAGAAACAACAGTACTTATGGGTAAAATACAGCGCAATTTAATTGTGCTTGACTACAGAAATATTGCGTCTTCAGGGATGAGTAGTAGTGGAGCACAACCCCTCCGCCTAATAGGTAGGTGACAAGTGCCTACAACCAAGGGTAAGAATAATCGCGATCCATTCTTGACTATTTCATTGCAAGAACAATGCGATTCGCTTGGAATACCATTTGTTAAACTACCTATGCAGCGTTCGCATGATACTTGGCTTTTCGGAGAGAAAACTTTTTTAAAGCCAGAACCAGCAGCCTATGCCCATTTTGAAAGTCTTGGCTTCTCAGGCACCTTTTGCGAAGGCGCGGCACCATTAATGCTGATGAAATGTGCAAGTCTAAATTTTCTCGCCAACGTGAATACTTTTAATGATCGGACTGACGCCTGCCTTCGATACTTTGAGGCACAATGCGCTATACTCCAATCCAAATCAAAACAGATAATTGAAGCCATCCGAAGCGCAACAACTGACGTGATCCGCAGACACTTTGCAGAAATCCAGAGCCAACAGCTTTATTCGACTCTATATCCTGAAATGTCCAGTGATGGATTGCTTTCTATATGGAATTCGCTCGGGAGTAGTGGCTGGGCAAAGGTTGCCGAATTTTTTCTAAGGGACCCCTATACCTTTCGTGCCGGCTGGCCTGACCTTGCTATTTCTGATGGGTACGGCATTAAGCTCATTGAAATCAAGACCACAGATAAACTTCATTCGAGCCAGAAGGTAACTATTTCTGATCTACTGCTACCACTTGGGATATCCGTTTCCGTTACACAATTAATCAAGAAAAGTCATGAATGATCAATTGGCAGAAACAGGTAAACCAACAGCTAAAACTGAATGTCTAACTTGCGGCTCGACCAGCCCGCACGGAAAAACTGGGGGCTGTCGGCCTTATGACGTCGGGAAACTCAGAAGAAGCTTGAATGCGCGAGTTAAACAGAAGAGCAAAGAGGGACAAGATAAACCCGGTGCGCATGGAACCCGGAGAGTTCGACTACGACGAGACGGCCCGGACGTTCATCTTCGACCTGGAAGGAGAAAAGATGCGCTACGAGCTGGCCGAGGCCCAGGTCCAGCTATCACTGTTCGCCTCGAACGCTGTTGCCGCCGGACGCTCTCAGGAACTGGCCCTGGTGCGTTGGCTGGACGGGAAATGTCGGCGCGACGACGTGCGCCAAGTGGACATGCTGGAGTTTTGCCGACGTTGCGTGACCTCGCTTCTCGATCGTCCCGAGATGACGCTGGTTTTGCTTCAGCGGGCCAAATTCTCCTTGGCGGCGGCCTTGAAGGCCAAGCTGGAAAGACTCCGCGCGCGGGCCCTGGCCGAAGGCTACCAGCGTCTGCTGTTTGCTCCCGAAGCCCGGACAGAGACCAGCTTTACCTTTGCCCACACCTACCCGGCGTCCGGTTATGCCGAATCCATTCCAGCCTACCGGGGCACCTATCGCTTTAAAAAGCATTTCTATCTGCACATCCCGGACTTGAAGCCCAGCGGGGAGGAATACGACTGCGCCGTCACCCTGGATGCCCATCCGGACGTACAGTGGTGGGTCCGCAACGTGGACCGGCAACCCGGCTCCTTCTGGCTGCCCCTGACCCATGGTCGTTTTTTTCCGGACTTCGTGGCCCGGCTCAAGGACGGAAGAACCTTGGTCCTGGAGTACAAAGGAGAACATCTGGCCACTGCGGACAATGCTCGGGAAAAGCAAAGTATTGGTGAACTCTGGTCCGCCAGCAGCAACGGCCAAGCCCTGTTCTTGATGGCTCTGCGCGAGGATGAGCAAGGTCGGCATGTGGCTTTGCAGATTCAGGATTGCCTTGCCGGAAAGTGATTGGCTCGCATTTCTTTGATCAACAGCATCGCCGTGGGGACCCGGAAGTTTGTGGGGTGCATTCAGATGAATTCCGAGGTCGGACAGAGTCGGCAGCTTGTTCCATCTTCATGCCTTCGGGATTGCAGAAAGCTATTTGGAAAAGAGCCCCAGCTCCTTCAAATCCCCCCCAAGATACGTCCGCTCGTTTTCGCCGAGCATGCCCAGGGAGAGGCAGATCAGGGTCCAGAGGTGGACGGTGTGCCAGTTGTGGCCGAAGTGATCGGCCAGGTCGTGGATTTGGGAGTGGCAGTTGTGGCAGGGGGCGATGCAGTAGGTGGCTCCGGTGGCCAGGATCTGATCCCGCTTGCGGAGTCCGTAGGCCCTGCGGGCTTCGGGAAAGCCTGCCTGGAGCGCGCCGCCTCCGCCTCCGCAGCAATAATTGTTGGACTTGCAGGGATACATTTCCACGAAGTTTTCGGGGCCGACCACGCTTTTGACCACGAAGCGCAGATCGTTGGCGATGTCGTCGCCCAGGGATTTGCGGACCAATTGACACGGGTCCTGCACGGTGAACTTGATCCCCAGGTCGCGGTTCCAGTCGCTGGTCACGGGCAGCTTGCCCTCCCGGATCCAGCGAGCGTACCAGGTGATGATGCTTTCCAGGCGAAAGTTCGGGGTGATGCCGAATTTTTGCAGCCCGACCCGGACCGCGTAGAATTCGTGGCCTCACTCCGTGTTCAGCCAGACCTTGGCTCCCAGATCCTCCACGGCCTTGACCTTCTCCCGGACAATCCGCTCCCAGGCCGCTTCGTCCGCCGCGAACATGCAGTAGTTTTCCGCGGCCCAGCCCAAAGAACCGTACGTCCAGTCCGCGCCGACATGGTCCAGGATTTTCCAGAGCGGGACCATTTCATCCGGCTCGGTCATGGGTTCCCGGGAATTCTGATTCAGGAAGAAAAAGGAATCCGGCTTGTTCATGGGGGCCCGCAACAGTTCAAAGCCTTTTTGAACCGCATGGACCTCTTCCAGGACATCATCGACGACGAACTCGAAATCTTCGGGGCTGGCTCCCATGGCTGAGCCGGTTTTCGTGCGCAGGGACTGGTCGCAGGAGGCGACCACGCCTTTGGGCCGTTGCTCCCGGGGCCAGCAGGTCCGGGCGTGGTAGATCAGGCTGGGGATGTCGATGTTCATTGGGCAGACGTGCTGGCAGCGTTTGCACATGGTGCACATCCAGACCCAGGGAGTCTTGAGCAGTTCCTCGCCCAGACCCAGGGCGGCCATGCGGACGAATTTGCGGGGATCCATATCCGCCAGGCCGGATGCCGGACATCCGGAGGAGCACAGGCCGCAGCTCAGGCACATGGTGTAGTTGGCGTCCCGGGGAAGGAGGTCGTGGGCCCGGCGTCGAAAGACGGAGGAGGTGATCTCGGGCGAGGGGTCCGGATTCATGGTTCACCGTTCACGGTTGAAGAATTGCGTTGTATCTCGACGGAAGAACGTCATTCCGCCGGGCGTCTCCAGCCCGCAAGTTTAGCCCAGGCCTTTTCCTGAAGCAATGGTTGTGCATATTCCCCGGCTCGGATACACACGGCTCATTTCAACACCAACACCTCAACATCACGATAATCAGAGCCATGCAACAGATGCAAACGGATGTACTGATCATCGGCGCGGGCGCCGTGGGCACGGGGATTGCCCGGGA
The DNA here is from genome assembly GCF_900182865.1 of Desulfonatronum zhilinae. Classification (NCBI taxonomy): domain Bacteria; kingdom Pseudomonadati; phylum Thermodesulfobacteriota; class Desulfovibrionia; order Desulfovibrionales; family Desulfonatronaceae; genus Desulfonatronum; species Desulfonatronum zhilinae. The sequence continues at coordinate 13,084 of NZ_FXUJ01000001.1, read as the reverse complement.
TCTGGCCTTGCGGGGAGTTTCTTCCGTGGTCGTCGAACGCGGGGATATCAATTCCGGGGCCTCCGGGGGCAATCACGGGTTGCTGCACAGCGGGGGGCGGTACGTGGCCGGGGACGTTCATTCCGCTCGGGAGTGTCGGGAAGAGAACGAGTTGTTTAAGCGCCTGGCCCCGCAGTGCATTGAGGAATGTGGAGGACTTTACGTGGCCGTGGCCGGGGACGACGAGCAATACATCGCGGATTTTCCGGGATGGTGCCAGGCCGCGGGGATTCAGGCGCAAAGCGTCGCTTTGGCCGATGCCCGGAGCATGGAGCCCGCTCTGAGCGAAAACCTCATCGCCGCCTACACCCTGCCCGACGCCTCTCTGGACCCGTTCCGCCTTTCCCTGGAAAACCTGGCCCATGCCAAGGCCCTGGCCGGGAGCACCCTGCTGACCCGGACCGCGGTTCACGGCTTTGAACTGGATCGCGGCCGGATTGTCCGGGTGCGCTTGAAGGATATGACCCAAGGAGAAACCCGGACCGTCGTCGTCTCCCAGGTGATCAACGCCGCCGGGGCCTGGGCCGGGCGCGTGGCCGGTCTCGCGGGAGCAGTGATCCCCCTGCTTTGCTCCCAGGGGACCCTGCTGGTGACCCATGACCGCCTGGCCGAACGGGTCGTGCATCGCCTCAGGCCTCCCGGAGACGGCGACATTCTCGTTCCCGGAGGCACGGTTTCCATCCTGGGCACCACCAGCGTGACCATCGCCGACCCCGACCTGGCCAGGCCCACGGTCCGGGAGGCGGACGTCAACGTGGTCCACGGCGCGGAAATGGTCCCGGCTTTGGCCGGTGTCAGGTATATCCGGGCCTATTGCGGTGTGCGCCCTCTTCTTGCCGCGGGTTCTTCGGATTCGGGCCAGGATGGGCGAGCCGTGAGCCGGGGTTTCCTGCTCTTTGACCATGAACGTGACGGACTGACCAATTTTTGCTCCGTGGTTGGCGGCAAGCTGACCACCTTTCGACTGATGGCCGAGCAGACCGTCGATCTGGTCTGTCGCCGCCTGGGCAACAGCGCCCCTTGCCGGACCAGGGAAGACCCCCTGCCGACCATGGACGTCTGCTCTTGGACCGAACCGGGGCGCTCGGCCAAGGTCTGGGTCATGGGGCATACTTCGGACGACGAGATCCTTTGCGAGTGCGAAATGGTTTCGGCCAGCGCGGTGGACGACCTTTTGGACGATTGCCGGGGCAACTTTCCCGACCCTGAACTCCAGCCCCTGGGCAAGCGCAGCCGGGTGGGCAAGGGAGCCTGTCAGGGTGCGTTTTGCGGTTTGCGCGTGGCCTCGCATTTGTACGACACCGGAGCACTGTCCTCACGGCGCGGGCTTGGAACCGTGCGCGATTTTTTTCAGGAGCGCTTCAAAGGGCAACGTCCGATTCTCTGGGGGGCGCAGCTGGTGCAGTCGGAATTGGCCGAAGCCCTGCATTGCGGTTTGCTGGGCCTGGAATTTCCAGCGCCAGAGGCCCTGGAGGACCCGGAGGCTGAATTGTCACATGAATGACATGATGCACTGCGATCTTGCCATTATTGGAACGGGCATCGGGGGGATGGCCGCCGCTCTTTTCGCCGCCAACCGGGGACTGTCCGTGGTCCAGGCCGGAAGCACCGGAGCTGTTGCCTATACCAGCGGCGTCTTCGACGTCCTCGGAGCCTTGCCCTCGGAGACGGCGGACGGACGACCCACTGTGGTCCGTCGGCCCTTTGCCGCGCTGAACGATCTCTTGCGGATCGAGCCCGGCCATCCCTATGCGGGGCTGCATCCCGAGGAGATTCGGGCCGCCTTTGCGGAAACGCTGGCATTTCTCGCGGACATCGGTTTGCCGTATCAAACGGGTGGAGAGAATAACTTTCGCCTAGCGACCCCCGCCGGCACGATCAAGCACTCCTGGTGCGTTCCGGAAACAGCCCTGGCCGGCTGTCTGGCCCTGGAGAGCAAGCAGCCTGCCTTGATCGTCGCCCTGCATGGCTTGAAGGGCTTTTCGTCCAGGCAGATCGCCGCGAACCTCGCCGAAGTCTGGCCGGGGCTTCAGGCCGTGTCCGTCTTCATGCCCGGCCACACGGGGGGCGAGCTGTATCCGGAGCAGGCGGCCCGGATGCTGGAGACGGCTTCGGCACGCAAAGCCCTGGCCGAAGTGGTGGCGCCGCACGTCCACGGCGTGGAAGCCGTCGGGTTTCCGGCAGTACTGGGCATGCACCGACCCGGAGATGTGACCCGTGACCTGGCCGAACGGTTGGCCGTTCCGGTGTTCGAAATCCCGACCATGCCCCCGGGAGTGCCCGGAATCCGGCTGAAGGAAGCCTTTGAGAGCGCCTTGCCGGAGCGCGGGGTGGCCCTGTTTTGCCAGCAAAAAATGTCCGGCATCGTGCCGGGACCGGACGACCCGTTTGTCCTGCGGATCACCGGGCATCCCGTGGAGCGCCAGGTACGCGCCGCCAAGGTGTTGCTCTGCTCGGGCCGGTTTCTGGGAGGCGGGCTTGCGGCCCGCCGGGACCGCGGCATCGTGGAAACCGTCTTCGACCTCGCGGTCCGGCAGCCGGAGAGCCGTTCCGGATGGCACCATCCGGATTATTTTGATCCACGCGGCCACCCGGTGCACAGGACGGGCCTGGTCGTTGACCAGTTGTTTCGTCCTCTGGCCGAGAACGGGCGTCCGGTCCACCCAGGTTTGCACGCGGCTGGGTCGATCCTGGCGAACCAGGACTGGATTCGGATGAAGTGCGGCGCCGGCGTGGCCATTGCCACGGCCTACAAGGCCGTGGAAGCCCTGCGGCGGAGCCGGTGAAAAAAATGATGACCTGAGCCTGAATTCCGGTTAGAGGGGGACGGTCATCAACGAGGTCGGCGCGAACAAAACTCGCGGAAACGCGGCATTGCTTTTGCGCCGGGCTTTGCGTTGTCCGCGTCGAACGGTTTTACCCTTTTGGTTTGGACATGATGTTCACGATGTAGTTGACGACAACCCCACAGCAAGGAGTGACGACGATGATGAAGAAGTTGTTCGGCTTTTTGGCGATGGTCCTGATTCTGGCCCTGGCCCAGCCCGGTTTTGCCCAGGTCTGCGAGCACCGCGGCAATCTGGACGAACGGTTCTGCGACAACGACAAGGACCTGGTCGCTGATTTGTTGCCCGCCGGGCAGTGCAAGGACCCCTCCACCCTGGTCTTCACCTACACCCCGGTGGAAGATCCCGCGGTGTACCAGGACGTGTTCGCCGACTTCATGAGCTACCTGGAGAAGGCCACCGGCAAGAAGGTCATTTACTATACCGTGCATTCCAACGCGGCCCAGGTGGAAGCCATGCGTTCCGGCCGGCTGCACGTGGCCGGTTTCTCCACCGGCCCGACCGTCTTTGCCGTGAATCTGGCCGGCTACGTGCCCATCGCGGTCAAGGGCGGCCCCGAGGGATTTCAGGGCTACAATCTGGTCATGCTGGTCAAAAAGGACAGCCCCATCCAGACCATGGAAGACCTGAAAGGCAAGACCGTGGCGCACACTTCGGCCTCCTCCAACTCCGGCAACCTGGCGCCCCGGGTGCTGTTCCCGGAATTGGGCCTCACCCCGGAAGAAGACTATAAGGTCGTCTACTCCGGCAAGCACGACCAGTCCGTGCTTGGCGTGGCCCATGGCGACTATGAGGCCGCTCCGGTGGCTTCCGACGTCTACGAACGGATGCTCCGCGCCGGTCGGGTGCAGGAAGGCGAACTGCGGGCCATCTACACCAGCGAGCGCTTCCCCACCTCCTCCTTCGGCTATTCCAGCGAACTCTGTCCGGAACTGGTTCAGAAGATCGTCGGCGCCTTTCACACGTACCGCTATACCGACAAGATGAAGGAAGCCTTTGACGGCGCGGACCGGTTCTATCCCGTGACCTACAAGGTGGACTGGGGCATCATTCGCACGATCAACGAGGCTCTGGGCGAGGAGCTGAAGTAGGGACGGTTCTCGAAATTGCAGGGGCGGTTCGCGAACCGCCCCTACTCAAGCCCATCAACTCTTGCCGCCGGGAGGCGTTGGCGGAATGCCCGCCAACGCCTCCCGGCGCAAATTCGCGCAGGGGACAATGTGACGGAGCAACCCACGAAAGGAAGCGGGGGCAAGGCCCCAGCTTCCTTGATTGTTTCCAACCTGGTCAAGGCATACGTTCCGGGCAAGCCGGTCCTGAACGACGTTTCGTTCTCGGTCGGCGGGCAAACCACGGTGGCCATCATCGGGCCGTCCGGCACCGGGAAGTCCACGTTGTTGCGGTGCATCAACCGCCTGATCGATCCCACCGGAGGGACCATCAGCGTGGCCGGCCTCGAGCTGTCCAGGCTGTCCGGCAGGGCCCTGCGCGAGGCGCGCCGCCATATCGGGATGGTTTTTCAGGAATTCAATCTGGTTGAACGACTGACGGTGATTGAAAACGTGCTGTGCGGCCGGTTGGGCTTCGTGCCGGTCTGGAGGGCCTTTTTGCGCAAGTTCGAGCAGGCCGACATCGACCGGGCCTTTGAGCTGATCGACAAGGTCGGGCTGACGGACTTCGCCACCACCCGGGCCGACGCCCTCTCCGGAGGCCAGCGCCAACGGGTGGGCATTGCCCGGGCCGTGATGCAGAACCCGGCCCTGCTCATGGCCGACGAACCCACGTCGTCCCTGGACCCGAAGACCTCCGTGGAAATCATGGAACTGCTCAACGACTTTTCCAGTTCCCAGGGCATCCCGGTGCTGATCAACATCCATGACGTGAACCTGGCCAAACGCTTCGCGGACCGGGTCATCGGCATGTCCCAGGGGGCGATCATTTTCGACGGGCCGCCCAAGGAACTGAGCGACACCCATCTGCAACAAATTTACGGCGGCGAGGGCTGGCTGACATGAGCGCGGCCGCGGTCCGAAGACCCTTCAAGGCCAACTGGGGCGCGCGCATCGGCTGGGTCCTGCTGGCCCTGTACTGCGTTTACGCCACGTGGTCCCTGGACTTCAGTTGGGCTCGCTTCGTGTCCGGGTTGGACAACGGGGCACGATTTCTGGGGGCCATGTTTCCGCCGGAATTTTCACGGTGGCGAATGCTGGTGGACAACCTGATCGAGACCGTGGAAATCGCCGTGATCGCCTCGGCCTTCGGCGTGGCCTTTTCCCTGCCCATCGGCCTGGTCGCGGCCCGGAACCTGATGCCGACCTGGGCCACCTGGCCGGCGCGCACGTTGATCGCCATCTGCCGCTCCTTCCATCCGGTGATTTTCGCCATCCTTTTCGTCAAGGCCGTGGGATTCGGGCCCTTGGCGGGCATCATCACCCTGGTCTTCGCTTCCATCGGCTTCATCGGCAAGCTGTTCGCCGAGGCCATTGAGGAGATCTCCCTGAAGCCCGTGGAAGCCTGCCGGGCCGCGGGAGCGCCCTTCATGAGCGTGATCTTCATGGCCGTTCTGCCCCAGGTCCTGAACCGGTTCATCGGGTTTGCCACCTACCAGTTCGACGCGAACCTGCGCAATTCGACCATGGTCGGGATCGTGGGCGCGGGCGGCATCGGCGGAACCCTGTTCGCGGCGTTCCAGCGCTTTGACTACGATTTCCTGGCGGCCATTCTGCTTTCCATCATCGCCCTGGTCATGCTCGGCGAGTATCTGGCCTCCATTGTCAAGGCGGTGTTCAATGACTAGCCGCAAATGGGAGCGCTTCACCCCCTTGCAGCGTCTGGCCCGGTTCAGCGTCTTTTTGGCGGCTGGGATCGCCCTGGCCGTGTCCCTGCGCACGGTGCACGTCGTGCCGGAGTTTCTGTACGACGCCCCGACGCAGATGGCGGACATGTTCTCCCGGATGTGGCCGCCGGATACGGGGTATTACTGGACCGGCGTGCACAGCTCCCTGGTGGAGACCATGCACATCGCCGGGATGGGTACCATTCTGGCCCTGATCCTGGCCCTGCCCGTGGCGCTGATGGCGGCCAGGAACATCACGCCTGTCCCGGCCCTGAACTGGCTGGCCAAGCTGATCCTGGTCTCCTCCCGTTCGGTGAACACCCTGGTCTGGGCCATTTTGTTCGTGGCGGTCTTCGGTCCCGGGGCCCTGGCCGGAACCATCGCCATTGGTTTCCGGTCCATCGGCTTTTGCGGGAAGCTTTTGGGCGAGGCCCTGGAAGAGTGCAACCCCGGCCCCATCGAGGCGCTCAAGGCCGCGGGCGCGCCCTGGACGAGCATCATTCTCAAGGGCTACTGGCCCCAGGTGGCCCCGGCCTTTTGGGGCATCAGCCTGTTTCGCTGGGACATCAACGTCCGCGAATCCGCGGTCATCGGCCTGGTGGGCGCGGGCGGCATCGGCATGGCCCTGGACACGGCCATCAACCTGTTCCGCTGGAACCAGGTGGCCTTGATCCTCTTGTGCATCTTCGCCATCGTGATCGTCGCGGAAATCGTGGTCACAAAGATTCGTCAGCGGATCATCTAGGCAGCCCGTTGAAAAACTCCCAATTGCGGCGTTGCTTCAAAAAGTTCAAACTCTCACGTATCAATCAATACGCTTCGACCTTGAACTTTTTTTGCTCCTTGCACTTGGGGTTTTTGAACGGACTGCCGAATATGGACTTTTTCAAAAATTAGCTCAGCTATGCGCCCCCTGAACCAAATGCCTCGCGACGCGGCCCGGGCCGTCCAGGTCGTGCTTACGGACATCGACGATACCCTGACCGACGATGGACGTCTGGGCGCTGCCGCTTATGCTGCCCTTGAGCGGCTCCAGGCCGCCGGACTGATCGTCGTGCCCATCACGGGGCGTCCCGCGGGTTGGTGCGATCAGATCGCCAGGATGTGGCCCGTGGACGCGGTGGTGGGGGAAAACGGGGCCTTTTATTTTCGGTATGACCGGGAAAAACGAACCATGATCCGACGGTTTTTCAAGAGCGAGCCGGAGCGGGCCGTGGATCGGAAGCGTCTGGCCGAACTGCGGGACGTGATCCTGGCCCAGGTCCCCGGGGCCGGGCTGTCCGCGGACCAGGTCTACCGGGAAGCGGACCTGGCCATTGATTTTTGCGAGGACGTTCCTCCCTTGCCGCCGGAAGATGTGCGCCGGATCAAGGCCCTGTTCGAACAGGCCGGGGCCCGGGCCAAGGTCAGCTCCATCCACGTCAACGGCTGGTTCGGGGATTGGGACAAGTTGACCATGACCCGACGGCTTCTGGCCGAAGTCTTCGGCATGGACCTGGACGCCATGGCTTCCCGGATCGTCTTTTCCGGGGACTCGCCCAACGACGCTCCGATGTTCGCCTATTTCCCCCATGCCGTGGGCGTGGCCAATGTTCTGGATTTCGCCGGAGAACTGGAAGCCGAACCGGCCTGGGTCACGCCGTCCCGGGGCGGCGCGGGATTCGTCGAATTGACCGAGGTTCTGCTTCAGGCCCGTCTCGATTGACCCCCTCCGTAGCTCTGAGTCGTATCCCCGCCTTTGCCCAAGACCGGCCAGCTTCAACCGAATCGCAATCGCAATCGCAATCGAAATCGAAATCGAAAAAATGCTGTTTGACTATGCCTTGGGGCAGGCTTGTTCAAGATCGATTTCGATTTCGATCACGATTTCGATTTGGAGATCAGATATGCTGCGGGAGCATATCCGTCCTGATAGAAAATATCAGCCCGCATTTACTTTAACCGCCCACCGACGTAGGATCGACAAGGTCCGTAACCAAACATCATCGGCTCGGAATCCGGCACGGCGGTTTGATCCGAACTTTTTTCCTTTTGGAGGTATCTCATGGCATTGATCACATTACGGCAGTTGTTGGACCACGCGGCGGAGCACGGCTACGGCGTTCCTGCCTTCAACGTGAACAATCTGGAGCAGGTCCAGGCCATCATGTACGCGGCCAACGAGACCAACAGCCCGGTGATCCTGCAAAGCTCCGCCGGGGCGAGGAAATACGCCGGGTCCGTGTTCATCCGCCACCTGATCCAGGCGGCCCTTGAAGAGTGGCCGCATATTCCGCTGTGTCTGCACCAGGACCACGGCGCTTCTCCGGCGGTGTGCGCCCGGTCCATCCAGTCCGGTTTTTCCTCGGTGATGATGGACGGCTCACTGATGGACGACGGCAAGACGCCCTCCACCTACGAGTACAACGTTCAGGTCACGGCCCGTGTTGTGGAGATGGCCCATGCCTGCGGCGTGTCCGTGGAAGGCGAGCTGGGCGTTTTGGGGTCCCTGGAGACCGGAATCGCGGGCAAAGAAGATGGCGTGGGCGCGGAAGGCAAGCTGTCCCGGGAGCAGATGCTCACGGATCCGGAGCAGGCCGCGGACTTCGTGAAGAAGACCGGGGTGGACGCCCTGGCCATTGCCATCGGCACCAGCCATGGAGCCTACAAGTTTACTCGCCCGCCCAGCGGAGAAGTTCTGGCCATCAGCCGGATCAAGGAAATCCACGAGCGGATTCCGAACACCCACTTGGTCATGCACGGCTCTTCCTCCGTGCCCCAGGACTGGCTGGCCATCGTCAATGAATACGGCGGCGATCTGGGCCAGACCTACGGCGTGCCGGTGGAGGAGATCCAGCAGGGTATCAAGTTCGGGGTCCGCAAGGTGAATATCGACACGGACCTGCGCCTGGCCTCCACCGGGGCGATCCGGCGGCACATGGCCCAGAAGCCCAAGGATTTCGACCCGCGCAAGTACCTCGGCGTGGCCAGGGAGGCCATGAAACAGATTTGTCTGGACCGCCTCCGGGCTTTCGGCACCGAAGGCTACGCCTCCAAGATCAAGCCGATGTCCATGGAAGTCATGGAAGAGCGCTATCTCAAGGGTGAGTTGGCCGCGCTGGTTCGGTAAGGAGACATGTGTATGAGCACATACACGGTTCGCACCGACTGCCCGGAATGGGACGAGGTCTGCCGGATGCAGACCTCCCGTCGCGGATAGACCTTCACGTTCCATCCGAGTAGTCTTCAACGCCGCGCAAACGAAGGTTTGCGCGGCGTTTGTCGTTTTTGAGAAATCGCTTTGTCCGGCCAAGCATACAGGTTTTCAGCATGTTCCAGTTTCTCTCCCGCCACCTTCCAGCCGTCTTGCGAGTCAATCCTCGGCTGGCCCTGTTCGCTCTGGGGGCCATGGCGGCTTCCGGGTTCGGCCAGACGTTTTTCGTCTCGCTTTTTGGCGCTGAAATCCGACAGGCCTTTGACCTGACCCATACGGCCTACGGCAGCCTGTACAGCGGGGCCACGCTGTGCAGTGCGCTGTTGCTGTTTCGGTTCGGCGGTCTGGTGGACACATGGACTTTGCCCAGGGTGACGGCCTTGGCCATCGGGGTTTTGGCCGGAGGGTGTCTGCTGGTCGGATTTGCTCCGGGAGCCCTGGTGCTGGCCGCGGGGTTCGTTTGCATTCGCTTCGGCGGGCAAGGCATGATTTCGCATATCGGGATGACCACGGCGGCCCGGTACTTTACGGCCCATCGAGGCCGGGCCGTGGCCTTGGCCGCCATGGGTTTTCCCTTGGCTGAAGCGTTGTTGCCGGCCGGAGCCGCGCTGCTTCTGCTCTGGGTCGGCTGGCGGGTGCCCTGGGTCGTGGGCGCGGGGCTGCTGTGTCTGCTGATTCTGCCGGTGCTGATCCTTTTATCCCGAGGAGCGCCGCCGCCCCATGAAATCGCGTCCAAGACCCACTCGGGGGCTAACCCCGGTACGGATCGCAGCCGGTTCAGCCGCCGGGACGTGCTTGGCGACCCTGGCTACTACCTGATCCTGCCCGCTACGCTGCTGACCCCGTTCACGGTCACGGCCCTGTTTTTTCACCAGATGGCCTTTGCCGAGGAACTCGGCTGGTCCCTGGAACTGCTGGCCGCCGGGTTTTCCGTCTACGCGGCCTGCCACCTCGGTGCGTTGTTCATCGCCGGGCCGTTGGTGGACCGCCTGGGCGCGGCCCGAGCCCTGCCCTTGGCCCTGGCCCCGATCGTCACCGGCCTGGTGCTGCTGGCCTCGGTTCCCTCCCCCTTGATCGTTTATGCCTATCTGGGAATGGTCGGGGCCACCCAGGGGCTGAGCGCCACGGCTTCCGGCGCGATCTGGGCGGAGCGCTACGGCATTCTCCATCTGGGCGCGATCCGCTCCATGAACCAGGCGGTCATGGTCGTGTCCACGGCGGTATCCCCGATTTTGCTGGGATTCTTTTTGGATAAGCATGTTGGGATCGCGACTCTGGCGCTGTGGCTGGCCGGATGCGCAGTGCTTGCCGCGTTGCTGGCCAGAATGGGGGCCTGGTTGGAAGGGCGAAAAACGGGGGAAGCGTGACCGCGTTGAAGCCGCGAACATGAGGGGCGGCGCGGTTGCGGCACGGGGCCCGGGGTGGTAGATGCTGGGTCTTTCCCGTGATCACAAGACCGTTATGAGGATAGTCCATGCTTGATGTAAAAATGATCCGTCAAACTCCGGAGCGAGTGCGCAAGGCCCTGGAGGACCGGGGGGCCGGGGTTGATCTGGAGACCTTTCTGGCCCTGGAAGAGCAACGTCGCAAGCTCTTGCAGGAAGTGGAAGCGCTCAAGGCCCGACGCAACCAGGCTTCGGGCGAGGTGGCCAGGCTCAAGCGGGCCAAGGAGGACGCCTCGGGCCTGATCAATGAGCTGTCCGTCCTGTCCGACCGGGTCAAGTCTTTGGACGCTGAACTCAAGGAATTGGATCAGCGCGTCCAGGACTGGCTGCTGGGCGTGCCCAACGTGCCCCACGATTCCGTCCCCTTTGGCCGATCCGAGGCGGACAACCCTGTGTTGCGCACCTGGGGGGAGCCCGCGCGTCCGGACTTCCCGCCCCTGGAGCACTGGGATCTGGGACTGCGTTTGGGCGGTCTGGACTTTGAACGCGCCGCCAAGATCACCGGAGCCCGGTTCGCCCTGCTCACCGGCTGGGCCGCCAGACTGGAACGGGCCCTGATCAACTTCATGCTGGATCAGCACACCGGGCAGCACGGCTACCTGGAATGCCTGCCGCCGTTCATCGTCAACCGGGACAGCTTGACCGGCACCGGCAATTTGCCGAAATTCGCCGATGATCTGTTTAAGCTCGAAGGGACGGACTTTTTTCTGATCCCCACGGCCGAAGTGCCGGTGACCAACATCCACCGCGACGAAATCCTCACTGAGGACGCCCTGCCCCTGGCTTATGCCGCCTACACGCCCTGCTTCCGTTCCGAGGCCGGTTCCCACGGCAGGGACACCAGGGGCCTGATCCGCCAGCACCAGTTCAACAAGGTGGAACTCGTCCGCTTCGTCCACCCGGACGCCTCCTACGAGGAGCTGGAGCTGCTTCTGGGCCATGCCGAACGGATTTTGCAGCTACTGGAACTGCCCTACCGGGTGATCACCCTCTGCACCGGAGATATGGGCTTTTCCGCGGCCAAGACCTACGACATCGAAGTCTGGCTGCCGGGCCAGAACACCTACCGGGAAATCTCCTCCTGCTCCAATTTCGAGGATTTCCAGGCCCGACGGGCGGACATCCGCTTCAAGCCGACCACCGGCGGCAAGCCCCGGTTCGTGCACACCCTCAACGGCTCGGGCCTGGCCGTGGGCCGGACCCTGGTGGCCATTCTGGAGAACTGCCAGCAACAAGACGGCAGCCTGGTCATTCCGTCCGCGCTCCGGCCCTATATGGGTGGGCTGGAAATCGTGGAGCCGAGGACATCGTGAACAGAGGACATGAAAGGTAGACATGTACGCCATTGAAGCTGAAAATGTGGGCAAGCGCTATTATGTCCAGGGCGTGGGCCAGCAGACCCTGTTCAGCACCCTGTCCGGGGTGTTCAGCGGGGGGGCCAAGCAGGAGTTCTGGGCTCTGCGTAACCTGAACTTCAAGATCCCCAAGGGCAAGACCGTGGGTGTGGTCGGCCCCAACGGCTCGGGCAAGAGCACCCTTCTGGGCCTTGTAGCCGGAACCATCACCCCCACCGAGGGCATACTTCGCACTCATGGCCGGATTTCTTCGCTTCTGGAACTGGGCGCCGGGTTTCACCCCGACCTTTCGGGCCGGGAAAACGTCTATCTCAATGCCTCGATCCTGGGCATCCCCCGGGACTATATCCAGAAGCGCTTCGACCACATCGTGGATTTCGCCGGGTTGCGGGATTTCATCGACACCCCGGTGAAGCACTACTCCAGCGGCATGTACGTGCGCCTGGGCTTTGCCGTGGCCGTGGAAATGGACCCGGACATCCTGCTCATCGACGAGGTCCTGGCCGTGGGGGACGCGGCCTTTCAGATGAAGTGCCTGGACCGGGTCCGGCAGTTTCAGAAAAAGGGCAAGACCCTGTTTCTGGTCTCCCACGCCCTGGAAACCGTGGGCGAGTTCTGCGACGATGTGATGCTGATCCACGAGGGTCAACTATTGGACCAGGGCGACCCATCCACCGTGATCCTCAGCTACCTGAAATCCTACATGGTGCGCATCGGGATGCTCAACGTGGAGGAGCACGGCACCAGGGACGTGGAGATCGAGGAAACCCTGCTCCTGGACGATACCGGCACGGAGACGAATATCTTCGAGGCCGGCAGGGAGATGGTCATTGAAATGCACTACAAGGCCAAAAAGCGGATCGACAAGCCGGTCTTCGGCTTCAACATCAAGACCGGCAACGGAATCTACGTCTTCGGCTCCAACACCCAGATTTCCAAGACGTCCATCGATTTTATCGACGGCCGCGGAACGATGCGTCTGCGTATCGCGCCGTTGACCCTGAAAAGAGGCAACTTTTTTCTCTCCCTCTCCATCCACTCCTGGGACCACGCCACCCAGTTCCATCGCCGGGAGGACTGGTATCCCTTCGTCATCCGGGACGCCAGCGAATCGCCGGGTTTGGTGCATTTGAACACGGAGTGGCGGCTGGAACCGGAATTCACGGACGGGTAAACTTTGAACCTCATGTAGCAGATGATCAAATTCGAGTGGGATGCCGTAAAGGCGAATTTCAATCTGAAAAACCTGAATCCGTAACTTAGTTCAGTTAGACCCAATACTGTTCACTTTGAATTAATTGTAGTGTACAGGTGAGCCATCTCAACCAAAGGAGGTGCGAAGATGGCTCGAACAGTTGCAGAACTGCCCA